>JBDROA010000001.1:0-2308 GCA_043810615.1 Actinomycetota bacterium
CGGTGATGGCCCCCCGGGCGTCGGCGACGTGGCCGACGGCTTCATCGAGCACGTCCCCCAGGGCGTCCAGGCCGGCGGGGTCGAGACGCCCGGCGGTGTACAGGGGGGCCCGGTCGGCGAGCACGAAGTCGAGCAGGCCGAGGGTGGCCAGCGAGGTGTGGCGCACGGCATCGACCCCGGCGCCGCTCGCCCGCAGTTCGGTGCCGGCGTAGGGGACCAGGCGCAGCGGGCTTACGAAGGGGGTGTGCAGCGAGGACCGGGCCGAGTCGAGGGAGGCGAGGGCCCGGCGCAGGGAAGCGCGGGCCCCTTCCAGGTCGCCGGACCCGACCAGGTCGGCGGCTTCACGGGCGGCGGATTCGGCCCGGCCGGCGTCGCGCCGGGCCGACATCACATTCAGAGCGGCGAACGCGCCCCAGGCGCCGACGAGCAGCGCCAGGGCGATCAGGCTGAGAGCGGTCTTGCGACGGCGTACGCGCGCCCAGAACCGGCCCTTCAAGGGTTCAGGCTCTGTCTCGCAGCCCGCTCATGATCGGGGATACCGCCGGAGGGAGTTCCGCGGAAGCCTCTCCTAGCGGTTGGCCCGAACCTTGCGCGAGACCGCCAGGGCCGTGGCGCCCAGCAGCACCAGCGCGACGATGGCGATCCCGAAGGGGACCAGGCCGAAGCCGGTGAACGACAGGTCCGCCGCGAAGGTCAGCGTCCGGGTGAGCACGGTGTCGCCGCAGGTGGCGGTGACGGTGTACTCCCCATCGGCCGCGTACGTGTGGGAGACCGGGTTGCCCTCGCCGGTGCCGCTATCACCGAAGTCCCAGGTGCAGGCGGCCGTCACATGGGTGGCGGTGAACTCCACCGTGAGCCCGGAAGCAGCCACGATTATGCCCGGCGTAGGGGGCTCCACACTGGTGGTGCTCGAGGAGTAAGGCTCCGCGGCGAGGGCCGTCGCCGGCACCGCCAGGAAAGCCGCCACCAAAGCGAGGATCAGGAATCGCCGCATGAACATTCCCTCCGTTAAGTGTGCGCGTACACACAATAGGGCAAAGAACCCCTGAAGTGTCGCTCGCGAGGGTACGCCTATAGGTGACGCCTGTCAATGACGCTGGGACCAGGACGAACGGAGGCAGGGAGCCCCCGGGACAGCACCCCCGAACTTCAGGCGGTCTCCTCGGGTACGATGGCCGGGTGCAGCCGACACTCCACGGCGGCCCGGCCCGGGTTCGCCCCAAGAAGCGCCGGTCCCCTGCCGCCCTCATCCTCCGCATCGTGGGCTGGACTGCGCTGGCCGCGGCCGTGGTCCTGGGGGGGTTCGTCGCCTACCAGATGTGGTACACCAACGTTCAGGCCGGCCGGGCCCAGGACCGATTGGGCTCCGAGTTCGCCTTGCGGGTGCAGGCGGCGGCACCAATCACGGGCACCTACGACCCCGAGTCCCTGCCCCTGGCTCCCATCGTGGTCCCTTCGGCTCTCGACACCGCCGCCGGACTGGACGCCGGCGTCCTTCCCGCCGGGGAGGACCCCCCGGAGTTGATTCTGGAGGCGGCGCCGGCCCTCGGCGGGCCGATCGGTACCATCCTCATCCCCAAGGCCAGGGTCGATTGGGTGGTGGTCGAGGGAGGCCGGCGATCGGACCTGACCCTGGGCGCCGGGCACATGCCCTGGACCCCCCTTCCCGGCCAGCCGGGGAACGCCGTCATCAGCGGCCACCGCACCACTTACGGGGCGCCTTTCCGTCACCTAGACGACCTCGAACCGGGCGACATCGTCACCGTCACCACCACCATCGGGACCCACATCTATCAGGTGGTCGAAGTCAGAGCCGTAGACCCGAACGACACCTGGGTAATGGACCAGTGGCGCGGCGCCTGGTTGACCCTCACCACCTGCCACCCGGAGTTCCTGGCCACCCAGCGGCTGGTCGCTATCTCCCGCCTTATCGACGGCCCCAACGCCGAAGCCATTTTGGGCGGGTGAGCGCCTTTTCGGGCTGAGGGGGGATGGGAGCGTCGTGTTCTCGGGCACGCGGACCCGCGAGTTGTTCCTTCTCCTGATTCCTGTTCTCCCCCCTCAGGGGGGAGTGCCGAGTCTTCGAGGCGTGGGGGGTCCTTGTCTCAGCGTCGACGGGTTTGGTGTGGAAGACCGACCCCCTCCGTCGGCTCCCAGAACCTCGCCGCCACCTCCCCCTGAGGGGGAGGAACAGGAGCGGGAGAAACCCTCCAGGTGAGGGGGGTTCTTGTCTAGGCCTCGACGGGTTTGGTGTGATCGACGGACCCCCTCCGTCGGCTCCCAGAACCTCGCCGCCACCTCCCCCTGA
>JBDROA010000002.1:0-37057 GCA_043810615.1 Actinomycetota bacterium
GCTTGTTGGCCTGTCGATCGCGCCGCGTTCGACGAGCAACGGCCATGGGTATGCCGAATCCTCTCCAGGAGGGGGATACCAGTCGTTCAACAGCCTGTGAAGGCCATCACCAGCTCGAAGAGCCTTCATTATGTCACGCCCCAACCCAAGTTGACATTCCCACCCAAGCGACCCGAAGTCGACCGGATCCAGGTCGACACCGTCCAGGCCATGCCGGCAGACGGACCCGGGAATCTGTGGCCGGCAGGGCACAAGGCGCGATTAGGCAACCAAGGACGCCGGTGGCCGGGGGCCGCGACAGGCGCGTGGGGCACCCCGCGGAGCGCGGGGCGCCGGTAGTGACCGCCTAGAAGGGAGGCGGTCCGCTCCCGCGGACCCGGGCTGTCCACGGCGCCCTGAAGGATGAGCTCATCTTCTCGATAGCCAGCTGGCCGGAGCGGCCATCGGGTAGGTGGAGGGAGTGGACGCCGCCAGCAAGGTGGGCGGGAGGGAGGCCCTCCCCGGTGAGGGTGCCGGACCAGCCGGCAAGGCCTGGGAGGCCGGGCTCGTCAATGGTGACCCAGGATTCGAGGTCGGCAACGCACTTGAGTGTTGCCGACTGGGCGAGGAGTTGGGCAGGGCCCTGGTAGGTACCCGTCTGAGTCCTTCGAGTCACTGCCACCCCCGAGTCTACGAAGAAGGTGCGGGTTTCAAGGCGTTGGCGCTTGGCCGTCGACCGGCGCCAGGGCGAAGGGTAGGCGCGAGATGGCGAAGTCTCGATGGGGGTGCTGAGGGGCTTCTGCCGTCACCCCTCCCTGAGCTGGTGCGGCTGGACAGGAACTGGGCCAGGTGGCCTCGGGCCAAGTCTTACGCCGTGGTCTCGAACCGGAAGCCGACCGCCTCTACACGGCGGATGTTTGGCCCAGGCGATGACCGCCGGCACCTTCACCGTGGGCGACTTCGCCCTGTTCGTCTACTTCCTCGGCTTCGTGAGCGAGTGCGTCTGGGTGGTCGGTATGTTCATCGCCCGCTACCAGCAAGCCCGGGTGTCGCTGCAGCGCATGACCACCCTGCTCGCCGGCGCCCCGCCGGAGCGGCTGGCGCAGGAGAGCGACCTGCAACTCACCGGGCCTCTCCCCGAGCCCGCAGTGGACGACGCCTCCGGGGATCCCCTGCGGGAGCTTGGGGTGGAGGGCCTCACCTTCCACTATCCGGGCACGGACGCCGGCATCGAGAACGTGAGCCTGATGCTGCCGGGTGGGTCGTTCACCGTGGTCACCGGCCGCATCGGGTCGGGGAAGACCACCCTGCTGCGGGCCATCCTGGGGCTGCTGCCGGCCGACGGCGGGACGGTGCGCTGGAACGGGGAAGCCGTGGCCGACCCCGGCTCGTTCTTCGTGCCGCCCCGGGCCGCCTACACCCCGCAGGTGCCCCGCCTGTTCTCCTTGAGCCTGCGGGACAACTTGCTGTTGGGCCGCACCGACTCCGGGGAGCGGGTGGAGGAGGCGATCCGGGCGGCCGTGCTCGAGTCCGATGTCGCCGCCATGCCCGCCGGCCTGGCCACGATGGTGGGCCCACTGGGGGTGCGCCTCTCCGGGGGCCAGGTGCAGCGCGCCGCCGCCGCCCGGATGTTCCTGCGCCGCCCGGAGCTGCTGGTGGTGGACGACCTGTCGAGCGCCCTCGACGTGGAGACCGAGAAACTGCTGTGGGAGCGGCTCATCGCCGAGCGGGCCGGGACCACGAGCCTGGTGGTGTCGCATCGGCGGCCCGCCCTGCAGCGCGCCGACCATATCGTGCTTCTCGAGGGCGGCCGCGTCACCGCCGCGGGGACCCTGAACGAACTGCTCGAGGCCAGCCCCGAGTTCCGCCGCCTCTGGGAGCGGGAGCCGAACGGGAGGTGAGCCAGATGGACAAGAAACGGCGCAAGGACCTCGTTAGGGGATGCTGGGGGGCCCTCAGGCCCATGGGGGTTTACGGGGTGTACTGCCTCGCGACCGGGCGCGGCGTCGTCGGCCCCAGCCAGGATCTCCCCTCGGCGCTCAACCGCCAGCACGCCCGCCTCTCCCTGGGGACGCATCCCGGCACGGTGCTTCAGGGCGATTGGGACCGGCGCGGCTCCGCGGCCTTCGAGTTCGGGGTGCTGGACGCCCTGGAGCCCGGCAACGACCCCGGCTACGACCCTTCCGGCGACCTCGAGGAACTGGCGCGAGTGTGGCGGGAGCGCGTCGCCTTTGGAGCGGACCCCCAGGCGACGCCTCCAAGCCGGGACGAGTGGGATAGCGTCTGAAAGGCGGCCATGGCGATCGACGAGAGTCTGCCTCGCCCTGCCGGCCCGTGCCCGCAGAGACTTCGCCAGCATCAGGGGGCTCCGCCTCCACACCCCGTGACGCCGACGGCGGACGGCGAGGTCGCCCCGAAGTGGGGTGCTGTCGGCCGATGTCACCCTTCGCCGCTGTCCGTTCTCCCCTCTCAGGGGGGAGCGCCGAGCCTTCGAGGCGAGTGCCATTCTGTTCTCCCCCCTCAGGGGGGAGTGCCGAGTCTTCGAGGCGAGGGGGGTCCTTCACCCAGCCCGAACCCGCCCGGTCTTGGAGACGGACCCCCTCCGTCGGCTCCCAGAGCATCGCCACCACTTCCACCTGAAGGGGAGGAACGAAGAGCGAACGGTACCGGTGTCGTCGCGTCACCGTGGGGTGCTGTCGATGAAGGTCACCCTTGCTCGGATCGACTTCTCCCCCGCCCCAGCGGGGGAGATGCCCGAAGGGCAGAGGGGGCAGCCTCCCACCAAGGCCTCGCCACATGCTGCCTCCACCCCAACTCTCCCCCATTGCCATGGGGGAGGGAACAGTCCCCTGGGGTGGGGTGATGTCATTCTCTTGCTCCGGCTTCAGGTGGGAGAGAGCTGATCCGGGAGGGGTGGGGATGTCACAGGTGGCTGGTACATAGGTGGGGTGAGTGTTGAAGCGTTGCCTGCGGTGGTGCCGTTGGAGTCCGCGGCGGTGTTCGTTCTGCCGGCCGGCGGCTTGTCTGATGGGGAGCTGACCGAGGAGCTGTGCCGGGTGCAGCGTGAGGCTTCTCGTTTGGAGGCCTGGCGGGCGGAGCTGATCGCCGAGGCGGACCGGCGGGGTCTGGCGGGCCGGGAGGGATTCGGGTCGACTACTGCCTGGCTGATGGCGGTGTCGGGGGATCCCGCCGCGGTGTGCCGCAGCCGGGTAGCGGTGGCGGCTTCTCTGGTTGAGATGCCCGAGACCCGGGCTGCGTTCGCCTCCGGGGTGGTGTCTGAGCCGAGGGTGCGGCTGTTGGCCCAGGTCAAAGAGCTGGCTCCGGAGCAGTTCGCTCGGGATGAAGCCTCTCTGGTCGCTCAGGCAGCCACGGTGTCCTCCAAGAGGTTGCCGCAGCTGCTGGCCCAATGGAGACGGGACACCGACCCGCAAGGGGCCGAAGCGGACACGGAGCGGCTGCACACTCTCCGGGCCCTGCACATCTCCCCTGCCTGGTCTGGCATGGTGCACCTCAGCGGCGACTTGGACCCTGAAGGCGGCGGCGTGGTGCTGGCCGCCATCCGATCGCTGTCTGAGTCTGCCGCCCTGGATGCCGACGACTCTCGGACTCCGGCCCAGTGCCGGGCCGACGCTCTGGTCGAAGTCTGCCGCCGTCACCTGGATGGAGGAAGCCACAACAATGGGCGGCGGCCGCAGGTGACCGTCACCGTTGCCTGGGAAACCTTACGCAAGACCTCCGGGCTGGTGGACACCGAGGCCGGGCCGGTCAGTGTCGAATCGGTGCGCCGTCTGGCCTGCGACGCCACCATCAACCGGGTCATCTTGGACGGTGACTCGACCCCGCTGGAGGTGGGAAGAGCACATCGCGTTGTGCCTCCTGCCCTGCGGCGGGCTTTGGACCTGCGGTATCAGGGCTGCACCCACCCGGGATGCGACACACCGGCCCGGTGGTGTGACGCCCATCATCTCCAACACTGGGCAGAAGGCGGAAGAACGGAGCTGGCCAACCTGCGGCTCCTCTGCCGACGCCACCATCGCCAAGCCCACCACCACCACCCCTACCCGCGCCGCCAGTAGCCGAGACCCAGGGAGTCAGACCAGAACCCACCACTCGCACAACGCGGCCGGGGACGGCACCTCGGCCTGGGCAGCGGTCCTCTCGGTGGGGCCCGCCGTCACCCCTCCCCGACCGCCACCGCCATCACCAGGGCGGTGGTGTCGGTGTGGGTCACGGTCACCAGCACTTCGGTGACCCCGAGGGCCTGGGCCCGGGCCGCCGCCGTGCCCCGCAGCACCGCCCGGGGCGCACCCCCTCCGGTGATCTCCACGTCCCGCCAGCGGACCTCCCTCCATCCCGTCCCGAGGGACTTCATCACCGCCTCCTTGCCGGCGAAGCGGGCCGCCAGGCGGCGCTCCGGCCGGGCGTGGCCGAAGGCGTACTCTCGCTCGTGGGGGGTGAAGCAGCGCTCGGCGAAGCGGGGGCGGCGCTCCAGCACGCCGCGGACGCGCTCGATCTCGGCCAGGTCCACGCCGAGGCCCACGATGCGCATGCCTATTCGACCGTGACGCTCTTGGCCAGGTTGCGCGGCTGGTCGATGTCGTGCCCCCGGGCCGCCGCCACGTGGTAGGCGAGCAACTGCAAGGGAACGATGGCCGGCACCGGGGCCAGCAGGTCGGGAACCCGGGGGATGCGAATCACCCGGTCGGCGTGCTTGGCGATCTCGGTGTCGTCGTCGTAGGCCAGGGCCACGGTGAAAGCGTGGCGGGCCTTCACCTCCTGGAGAGCGGAGATCGTCTTGTCGTACACCGCCGTCTGGGTGAGCACCACCACCACCGGCGTGCCCCGGGTGACCAGGGCCAGCGTGCCGTGCTTCAACTCCCCGGCGGGCATGGCCTCGGAGTGGACGTAGGAGATTTCCTTCATCTTGAGGGAGCCCTCCATGGCCACGGCGTAGTCGAGGCCCCGGCCGATGAAGTAGACGTCGTCGTGCCCGGCGAAGTCGGCCGCCAGGGAGCGCACCTCGTCCTCCCGGGCCAGCGCCTCCTCGAGCACCCGGGGCAGGGTGCGCAGGCCGGCCACCAGGGCGGAGGTCACGGAAGGGTCGAGCGTGCCCCGCTCCCGTCCCAGGACCAGAGCGAGCAGGTACTCCCCGACCAGCATCGTCATGTACGCCTTGGTCGAGGCCACGGCGATCTCCGGGCCGGCCCGGGTGTAGAGCAGGTCGTCGGCGTCGCGGCTCAAAGTGGAGCCGACCACGTTGGTCACCGCCAGCAGACGGGAGCCTCGCTCCTTGGCCAGGTGGGCAGCGGCCAGGGTGTCGGCGGTCTCCCCCGACTGGCTGATGGCCACCGTCAGCGACCCGGGGCCGATGAGGGGGTCCCGATAGCGCAACTCGTGGGCGTAGGCCACCTCCACGGGCACCCGCAGCAGGCCTTCCAGTATTTCCTTGCCCACCAGGCCGGCGTGGAGGGCGGTGCCACAGGCGGTGATCCAGATGCGGTCCAGCGAGCGGGCGAACCCGGGCGGGAAGTGCACCTCGTCCAGGGAGACCGCCCCACCGTCGAGCAGGCGCCCGGTGAGGGTCTCGGTCACCGCCTGGGGCTGCTCGTGGATCTCCTTGAGCATGAAGTGGGGGTAGCCGCCCCGCTCCGCCTGGCCGGCGTCCCAGGTGATCTGCAGCAGGTCGCGCGGCACCGGGCGGCCGTCGATGGTCTGCAGGCGGGCGCCGTCGGCGGTGACGTCGACGATCTCCCCGTTCTCCACCACCATGATGTCCCGGGTGTGGTGGAGGATCGCGGGGATGTCGCTGGCCAGGAACACCTCGCCCTTGCCCAGACCCACCACCAACGGGCTGATCATGCGCACCGCCACGATGCGCCCCGGCTCCCGGCTGCTGGTGACCACCAGGGCGTAGGCCCCCCGGGCCCGGGCCACCGCCCGCCGGGTGGCCTCGAGCAGGTCCCCCTGGTACTCCTGGGCGATGAGGTGGGCCAGCACCTCGGAATCGGTTTCCGAGGCGAAGGCGGCCCCGCCCGCGGCCAGTTCCTCCTTCAGAGCCAGGAAGTTCTCGATGATCCCGTTGTGCACGACGGCGATCTCGCCGCTGGGGTCGGTGTGGGGATGGGCGTTGTGGTCGCTGGGGGCGCCGTGGGTGGCCCAGCGAGTGTGGCCGATGCCGGCGCAGCCGGCCACTGGGTCGGCGTCGAGGATCTCGGCGAGGCGGGCCAGTTTCCCCTCGGCCTTGCGCACCACCAGGCGGGCGCCGTCACACACCGCCACCCCGGCTGAGTCGTAGCCCCGGTACTCCAGGCGCCGCAGGCCGTCCACCAGGATGGGGGCCGCCTGCCGGGACCCCACGTAGCCCATGATTCCGCACACGCGCCGACTCCCTTCTCTGGGGAGACCGGAGGGCGTGCGGGGCCGCGGGGGCTCCGCCTCACTCCGCTACGGTCTCTGCCTCCGGGGTCACCCCCGGGCTCTGACCCGTAACGTCACGACCGTGAGCGGCCGAGAGGGTATCCGCCGACTGCTCGATGCTCCCTCTTCCTCGTCACCTCGCCGGTAGGAGCCCGGCGAGGGCTGGCGCTGCAGGACTCGTCCTGCAGTCTCCGTCGTCACTCTCGGTTGTAGTTCGGCCACCGGGCGCGGTGGCCACCACGCGTCACCTTAGCCCGGCCCGGGGGTTTCGCCACCCAACTCGCGGCGCACGATCGTGGCCAGTTCGTCGGCGATGCCCGCCGCCTGAGCCGAGGTGCGTGCTTCCACCATCACCCGCACCAGGGGCTCGGTGCCCGAGGCCCGCACCAGCACCCGGCCCTGGTCCCCGAGGCGCTTCTCCATGATGGCCACCGCCGTCCACAGCGCTTCGGCGTCGGCCAGGCGCTCCTTGACCCGCACCCGCAGATTGCGCAGCACCTGGGGAAACTGGGTCATCACGCGGCGCAACTCCTTCAGCGGCGCCCCGGTGGCAGCCATCACCTCCAGCAGCCGCAGGCCGGTCAGCAGACCGTCACCGGTGGGCTCCCCCCCGAAGATCACGTGGCCGCTCTGCTCGCCGCCCAAGCCGGCTCCGCTGCGGCGCATCTCCTCGAGAACGTGGCGGTCGCCCACCGGGGTCTCCGCCACCCGGATCCCCATGCCGCGCAGCGCCAGGTGAAAGCCGAGGTTCGACATCACCGTGGCCACCACCAGGTCGTCGGGCAGGGCACCCTGCTGGTGCAGGTGGTTGGCCAGGATCGCCATGATCACGTCGCCGTCGGCCGGCGCCCCGTCTTCGTCCACGGCGATGAGGCGGTCGGCGTCGCCGTCGAAGGCCAGGCCCACCCGGCCCCCGGCCCGTTCGGCCAGGAAGGCGGGCTGGGTGGCCCCGCAGCCGTCGTTGATATTGGTGCCGCTGGGTTCGACAGCGTGCGCCTCGACTTCGGCCCCGAGGCGCCTGAACAGGGTGGGAGCGGCCCGGAACGCCGCCCCGTTGGCGCAGTCCAGGGCGATGGAGACGCCCCTCAGGGCGTAGCGGGAGCGGCTCACCAGGTGATCCAGGTAACGCTCCAGGGCGTCGGGCAGGCCGGTCTGGATGCCGACGTCGGCCCCGGCCACCTCTGCCCAGGGTGGGCCGTGTCGATAGCGGGCCTCCACAGCGGCTTCCCGGCCGGCGTCCAGCTTGGCGCCGTCGGTGGCGAAGAGCTTGATGCCGTTGTCCTCGGCGGGGTTGTGGCTGGCGCTGACCATCACCCCGAAAGTGGACCGGGTGGAGGCGGTCAGATGCGATACGGCGCCCACCGGCACGATGCCCAGGTCCACGGTGTCACTGCCGGCGGCCTGGAAGCCGACCTGGACCGCCGCCGCCAGCATCTGGCCGGAGCGGCGGGTGTCGCGGCCCACCAGCACGGTGCCGGGCCGCCCGTCGCCGGCGGCGCGCGCCAGACCCAGTGCCAGTTCGGGGCTCAGCTCGACGTTGGCCCGGCCGCGGACGCCGTCGGTGCCGAAAAGGGGCAAGCCGCTCATCTGCCTAACTTCGGCCCCCGGGCGGGGGGCCATTCAACGCTTCGTGTACTGCGGCGCCCGGCGGGCCTTGCGCAGACCGTACTTCCTGCGCTCAACGGCCCGGGCATCGCGGGAGAGCATCCCCAGCTTCTTGAGGGTGCGGCGCACCTCAGGGTTGACCTCGCACAGGGCCCGGGCGATGCCCAGGCGCAGAGCGTCGGTCTGCCCGTTGAGGCCCCCGCCCCCGAGGGTGGCGGCGATGTCGTAACTTCCGTCCATGCCGGCGGCGCGCATGGGTTCGAGGATGCGCAGCCGCTGCGCCATGCTCGGGAAGTAGACCTCCAGAGGACGGTCGTTCAGCGACATGGTTCCGGTGCCTTCGTAGATGCGCACCCGCACCACCGACGTCTTGCGGCGGCCGACGGTCTGGGCAAGGGGCACGGGCATCAGGAGACCTTTCGTGCGTCGATGGCGAGCGGCTTGGGCGCCTGGGCGGAATGGGGGTGCTGAGGCCCGCGGTACACCTTGAGCTTGCGGTACATCTGGCGGCCGAGGCGGTTGTGCGGCAGCATGCCCCGCACCGCCTGCTCCACCACCCGCTCAGGGAACTTGGCACGCATCTCCTCGAAGGAGTTCTCGCGCAAGCCGCCCGGGTAGCCGGAGTGGCGGTAGTAGCGCTTCTGGGTGGCCTTGTCGCCGGTGATCTGCACCTTGGCGGCGTTGACCACCACTACGAAGTCGCCCATGTCGAAATGGGGAGCGAACGTGGGCTTGTTCTTGCCGCGCAGCACCGAGGCGACCTCGCTGGCGAGACGGCCCAGGGGGAGGCCGTCGGCATCGACCACCCACCAATGGCGGTCGACGTCGGAGGGGCGTGGCGTGAACGTCTTCTGCCGTCTCATGGACTTCCTCTGCGTGGCGAACCGTGCTGCAGGCACGGAAAAGCGCCCCACGCGGGGGCGAGCAAGCATGGTATCGAACCCCCCCCGCCTCCGCAATTCCGCGGCCGGGCCGGTCAGCCCCAGGGCCGCAGGGTCTCGGCGGCCAGGGCACGGTGCCCTCCCAGGCCCCACACCGCCTCCCGGGTGCCCGGCTCTCGCCCGGCGGCGTAGCGCAGGATGACCGTCTGGTCGAAGCACGGGTACCAGGCCAGGGCATGTCCCCCGGGGAAGGGCAAGGCGAGCCCGCGGCCCGCCGGGCCTCCGGTCAGTTCCGCCTCGAGCAGGTATCCCCTCCGGGCCAGGGAAACGCCGCCGAAGGGGAAGCCCGGTGCCGTGCCCGGCCCGGCCGCCCAGCGGCCCGTCCCGGCAGGGACCAGGGTGGTGACGCCCACCTCGCCCCGTCCCGGGGCCGGGGCCCAGCTAGCCGTGCCGTCCGCTCCGAGCAGGGCCAGGCCCAGGCCGGCCCAATCCTCGCCGCAGGCCACGTACCAGGCGCCCGCGGTAGCGAGGCCGAGGCCCACGTAGCGACCGGGAGTGATGTCCCACTCCAGTTCGACCGTTGCACCGGCAGGGCGAGCGGTCACCCGGCCGGTGTAAGCCCCACCACCGGGCACGGTCGCCTCCACCTCCCAGTCGCCGACCAGCGAGAGCCCCACCGCCTCCTCCGGGTTCACGGATACCCCACCTCCCACAGGGTGAGGCCGTGGGGCGGGACCACCCCCCGGGCGGCGTGGCGATCGCGGGCCTCGAGGATGCCGGGCACCACAGCGGGGTCGAGGCGGCCCCGGCCGGCCTCCACGCAGAGGGCCACCATGGAGCGCACCATCTGGTGGCAGAACGCCGACGCCTTCACCTCGAATACGAGCAGACCCTCGGGCTCACGCCACCAGGCGGCGGCGACCACCCGGCGCACCGTGGAGGCCCCCTCCACCGCCCGGCAGAGTGAACCAAAATCGTGCTCCCCCAGGAACGCCCCGGCCGCCCGGGACATGGCCGCCTCGTCCAGAGGGGTGCCGAAGTGCCAGGTGGTCCAGCGACGGGCCGGGTCGGGCACCGGGCCGTCGTCGATCAGGTAGCGGTAAGTGCGGGAGACGGCGGAACGGCGAGCGTCGAAGCCCTCGGGCGCCTCTGCCACCGCCCGGGCCACCACCTCAGGAGCCAGCAGGCGGTTCAGCGACCGCTGCAGGTGGGCCGGGTCGAGCGCTTCGGACACGGTGAACGACACCACCTGGCCCCGGGCGTGGACCCCGGCGTCGGTGCGCCCCGCCACCGTGGTTTCCACGGGATGGCGCAGCACGAGGACCAGGGCCTCCTCCAGGCAGCCCTGCACCGTGCGCACCCCGGCGTTGGCGGCATAGCCGCGGAAGCCCGACCCGTCGTAGGACAGGTCGAGGCGGTAGGTGGGCATCAGAGCACCGACAGGGCGGAGAGGGCCAGCCAACCGCCGTACCCGCCGGCGGCGGCCGCCGCCGCCCGGGCCGGCGACAGGTCGAGCGACACCCGGGCCGCCTGCCACAGGCAGGCCAGGAGCCACGCCGACGACGCTGCCAGGGCGACCCGGGGCGGGAGGAAGGGGCGCAGCAACAGCGAGACCACCAGGGGAGGGAAGGCCAGGCCGGTGGCGGCCATGACGCTGGGGAAAGTGCCGTCGCCCTCGAGCACGTGGCGGCCCGCCAGGTAGGTCAGCCCGGAGAGCGCTACCCAGGAGAACACCCCCCCGACCACGAACGCGGCGACGGCGAGCAGGCCGGAAGTGCCGAGGATCCCGGGCACGGCCAGCACCAGGTACACCACCGCCACCACCATGGCCGCGTCGGCCACGCCCTCACGCGCCAGCACCATGCGCAGGTAGGCCTGGCGGCGCAAGAACAGGCCCGGAAGGATCACTCGCCACATGGGTCCAAGGATACGGGGGAGCCGGGTGTGACCGGGGAGGGTTGCGGGCCCGGCCGCACGCCGGGCCTGCTCGGCTGCTGGGGAGGCCCCCTCCGCTCGGCGGCCGCCCGGTCCCCATGCCCGGGATTCGTTCCGGGCGCCGCCTCTCGCCTCCCCCGGCACGAGGGTGTCGGGGGAGGCGAGAGTTCACCGCCCTCGCTTGGGCTCGTCCCGCCGGGCCACCCAATCCCGCCAGCAGGCCAGATCGAAGGTGGCCCGCCCATACCGAAGGTCAACCGACCCACCCCGGCCTCGAGCAGGGCGTCTCCGTAGGACTGGTCGCCGAATCTCCCCGTCGGCACCCCGCCGGACCGCTCGATTCCCACCGGGTCCCGGCCGATCCCCCCGCACCACCCATCCAGGACCTGGTTCTTGTGGGCCATCTCCTCGGGTTGGCCGAAGCCCTGCCAGATGTCGGCGGGCTCGGCGGTGATGCGCAGTGTCACCTTCACGCCGCCGCCGACCAGGATGGGCACCCGGCGCACCGGGGGCGGGGTGCCCTGGGCCAGGCGCTCCCGGAGCACGAGCAGATTGGCGGCCAGGCCCCGAAGGCGGCCGCCGGGGGTTCCGAGCTCGTAGCCGAACTCGTAGCCGAACCCGTCGTAATCCCGCTGGAACCAGCCGCTCCCGATGGCCATATCACCCGGCCGCCCGAGATGTGATCCACGGTGCCCACCACGTCGGCCGGCTATTTGGGGGTGCGGTACGAGTTGCCGGTGACCAGAGGGCCGTTCTCCACCCGCTGCGTCGCCTCGGCCAGCGAGGCCAGCATCGTCCAGCACTCGAAGTGCTTCCCGTCGGGGTCGTCGTAGAGCGGGTAGCGGTGGTCCCAGTTGCAGACAATGTCGATTGCAGGCAATGTCAATTGCAGACAATGTCAATTGCGGACAGCTTCGATGCCGATCTCCTCGCCGACTACGCCGCCCGGCGCAGAGCGGCGTAGTCGGCGTACCGGGGATGGACGTGGAGGGCAATGCGGGTCGGGCGTACGGCAGGGCTCCCGAATAAGGGGACCGTCGGAAGGAAGCCTGCCGGCGCTCGCAGCCGCAGCCAGGTGCGGGTCGCGCGGGCCACCGACACCGGCTTACACTCCCTTCGGGAGGTTCCTACGAGACGAACCTTGATCCTGACCGCGGCCGCGCTGACCTTCCTCGCCGCCTGCGGCGAGGGGCCCGACGGGGCCTTCACGACCGCCTCCAGCACCTCGACCACCACCAGCAGCACCACCAGCAGCACCACCCCCCCCGTGCTGCGGTGCGCCTACTACGACATCGAGGGCTGCGCCGTCTTCGGCCTGGTACTGGCCGAGCCCCGGCCCACCGCGGCCGCCTTAGCAGCCGTGGCCGGCCTGCCGGGGGTGGCCATCGCCGTGTGGCGAGGCGACCTCGTCTGCGTCATGGAGTTCAACATGGGGGCCCCGGGCCCGGTGCCCACCGTGCCTTCCCGCTTCGCCTACGTCGATGCCGAGGGCATCCGCGAGCGCCGCCTGGCCACCTCCGGCTCCTTGGCCCCGCCGATCACCGGGATCCACATCTCCGAGTCTGCCTGGAACCACTGGGAGGACCAGTGGGCTCAGGCCCAGCAGGAAGGGGTGCTGGCGGAAGCGGTCGCGGTGTACTTGCCGAGGGAACTGGTTGCCGACGGGCCCCCCGCCGGCTTCCGGGCCATCGTCCGCCTCCCCTGGCGGCGCACCGACACCATCGACCCCTCGTACGCCGGCGAGCTGCTGCTGGAGACGGAGGACTTCCCCGCCGGCTACCTGAGCGAGCCGGCTGCCCTCGTCTGCGAGTGAGCGCCCCACCGGCCTGCGGCGCAGTCCGCCGGCTCAGGTTCCTTGCGCCACCCGCAGCCGCTCCACGAACTGCTCCCGAGCTGCGGGGTGGGCGAACAGGGTCACCACGTCGCCGCTCAGCACGAGGGTGTCGCCCGCCGGCACGAGCATCTCCCCGTTCCGACACACCGAGACGATGGTGCAGCCCTCCGGGATCGGGATCTCCCGTATTGCCCGTCCGTCGGCCACCGATCCGGCGGGGATCTCCACGTCGTAGAAGCGGGCCGTCGGCTCCCGCCCCACCCGATCGTGCTCGCCGGTCCAGTCGTCCAGCCGCAACCGCTCGGCCAGGTGCCGGTAAGCCGCCTCCGCGGCGAAGACGGTGATGACGTCCCCGGCCCGCAGCATCGTCTCCCCGTGGGGCACAGACACCCCCGTCCCGCGGCGGACCGAGACGATGGTGCACTCGGCGGGCAGGGGCAGGGCGCGCACCGCCCGGCCGTCGGCCAGGGAGCCCGGGGGGACCTCGAGGTCGTGGAAGGAGGCACCCGGGTGGGTGCGGGCGCGCAGCCGCTCTCGACGCATCTCGTGGTGTACCTCGCTCCCCAGAGCGCGGTGGTAGGCGACCACTGCTTCCTTGCGCCCAAAGAGGCCCACCAGGCGGCGGGAGTCGTCGGCGGCGACCACAGGAAGTCCTCCCACCCCCAGGGTGGCCATGCGCTCCAGGGCCTCGGACACCGGACTGGCCGGCGTCACCGTCACCGGGCGCGGGGTCATGGCCTCGGCGGCCGTCACCTGGTCGGAGGGGCCCCCGGTGCGGGCGATGTCGCTCACTGTGATCACCCCCAGGAGCCGACCCTCCCCCACCACGGGCAGGCTGCGATGCCGGTGGCGGTCGAGGAGGCCCTGCACCTGAGCCGTCGTCATCTGGGGATCGACCACCAGATCCACTGGTGAGACCACCTCGCTCACCCGAACCGTGTCGAGCAGGTCGATCTCCCCCCGGGGCCGCAGGCGGATCCCCCGGCGGGCCAAGGCCATGGCGTAGACGCTGTCGCGGTGCACCCGGTCCCCGACGAAGGTGGCCAACGAGGCGGCGAGCATCAGCGGCAACACCAGGCTGTAGTCCCCGGTGATCTCAAAGACGATGAGAATAGAGGTGAGCGGAGCGCGGGCCACGGCTGAGAAGGTGGCGGCCATGCCCACGATGGCGAATGCCCCCGGCCGGAGGTCCGAAAAGCCCCAGACCGGGGCGATGAGCGTGGCGAAGCCCGCCCCCAGGGCGGCGCCGATGAACAGGCTGGGCATGAACACGCCCCCGAACCCGCCCGCCCCGAGAGTCAGCGAGGTGGCCACCACCTTGTAGCCGACCAGGGCCAGCGCCGACCACCACACCACATCACCGGAGTCGAGCGCCGAGATGAACCCGCGCACCACTTCCTGGCCGGTGCCGAGGATGTCGGGCTCCACCCAGCCGATCCCGCCCACCGCCAGGCCGAGGAGCACCGGGCGCATCCAACCCGGTCCCCGGTGAGGCAACGTATGAACCCCGTCGAGCACCCGGAGGAACCCCCAGGCAACGGCGACCGCCACCAGTCCTACGAGGGCGTAGAGAAGCAGTTCCCGGGCCTCTCCCAGGCCCAGGCTTCCCGGCGCCCGCAGGATCAACTCCTCGCCCACGATGCTGCGGGTGGTGACCGCGGCGGCGACCGACGCCACCACCACCGCATTCAGGTGGCGGATGGCGAAATTGCCCAGGATGACCTCGATGGCGAAGAACATGCCGGCGATGGGGGCATTGAAGGAGGCTCCGATGGCGGCCCCCGCCCCGGCGGCCACCAGGCTGCGCACCCGATCCTCCCCAAGGCCGGTGTGACGGGCGATCGACGAGCCGATGGTCGCCCCGATCTGCACGATCGGGCCCTCGCGTCCCACCGAGCCGCCCAGGCCCACGGTGAGTGCCGTAGCCACGATCTTCAGCGGGGCCCCCCGGGTGGGCAGGTACCCCGATCGGATGGCCACTGCTGCCGCCGCTTCCGGCACCCCGTCCGCGGCGACCTCGGGGAACCTGCGGGAGAGCAGCCAGGCCAGCAGCAGCCCCACCGGCACTGCGCCCAGCGCCACCACCCTGGGCAGCCCGGTCTCCTCACCGAGCCAGCGTGCCAGGTGTATTACCCCGTCGATGGCTCCGATCAGAGCGGCGGCGGCGAGCCCGACCACCACTCCGACGGCTGCCGAGAGGAGCAGAAACGCGGCGGTGCCCCCGGGCCGTAGCAGGGCGCGCCACCAGGCCTGGAGACGCTGAAGCATGGCACGGCGACCTTACCAGGAGCCCCGGGCCTCGCCCGCGACCGTTAGATGAGCTCGATGACCGCCATCTCGGCGCCGTCACCGCGACGCGGGCCGAGCCGGACGATGCGGGTGTACCCGCCGGGCCGCCCGGCGTAGCGGGGGGCCACCTCGTCGAACAGCTTGGTGACCACCTGGCGATTCTCGATCTCGGCCAGCACCTGGCGCCGGGCGTGGATGGTGCCGGTGCGGGCCTTGCTGATGAGCCGCTCCGCCAGGGGGCGGACCAGCTTGGCACGGGTCACGGTGGTCGTGATGCGCCCCTCCCAGAATAGGTCCTGGGCCAGGTTGCGCAGGATGAGGTGGTGGTGGGTGGGGCTTCCCCCGAGGCGGCGCCCCTTCTTGGGCTGAGGCATCAGCTACGACCCTCCTCGTCGCGCGCCGAGCGCAAGGAGAGGCCGAGCTCGTCGAGTTTGGCCACCACTTCCTCCAGGCTCTTCTGCCCGAAGTTGGTGATGTTGAGCAGATCTTCTTCGGTCTTGGTGACCAACTCACCCACCGTCTGGATCTGGGCCCGGCGCAGGCAGTTGCGCGGCCGCTCGGACAGGTCGAGCGCCTCGATGGGCAGCTCCAGGTCGGGCGAAGCGGTCTCCGCGGTGATCACGTCGCCCAGTTCCAGGCCGATGCCCTCGCCGACCCCGGCGAACAGCCCGATGAGCTCCCCCAGGGTCTTGCCGGCCGAGGAAACCGCCTCGCCGGGCGTCACCGCACCGTTGGTCTGCACGTCGAGGACCAGGCGGTCGAAGTTGGTCATGACCCCGACCTGGGTGCTCTCCACGATGTAGGAGACGCGCCGCACCGGGGAGAAGATGGAGTCGATGGGGATGATGCCGATCGTGTCGCCGCGAGCATTGCGGTCGGAGGAGCGGTAGCCCACGCCGCGCTCGGCGGTCATCTCGATCTCGAGGCGTCCGGAGGCCGACATGGTGGCCAGGTGCAGGTCGCCGTTGACCACCTCTACCCCGGTGGGGCACTTGATGGCGCCGGCGGTCACCTCGCCCTTGCCCTTGGCGGACAGGTACAGGGTGTGCTGGGGCTCGGTGGCCTCGATTGCCAACACCACCTGCTTGAGGTTGAGCAGCAGGTCGACGACGTCCTCGACGACGCCGTCCACCGTGGAGAACTCATGCTGCACGCCCTCGATGCGCACGGTGGTGATGGCCGCGCCCGGGATGCGGGACAGCAGGGTGCGGCGCAGGGTGTTGCCCAGGGTGTAACCGAAGCCCGGCTCGAGCGGTTCGACTACGAACCGCGAGCGGGTCTCGGAGACCTGGATCTCCTCGATCTGGGGACGCTGGACGATGAGCACAGTTACTGCCCCCTACTTCGAGTACAGCTCGACGATCAACTGTTCCTGGACCTGGGTATCGATCTGCGCCCGGCTGGGCAGGGCGTGGACCACGATGCGGCGACCGGGGCCGTCGATCTCCAGCCACTCCGGCTTCGACCGGCCGCCGGCCGTGTCGAGGGAGTGCTGCACGACCAGCATGTTCAGGCTGGGCTCGCGCATGGTGATCTCGTCGCCGGAGCGGAGCCGGTACGAGGCAATGTCGGCCCGGCGCCCGTTCACCCGGAAATGGCCGTGGGAGACCAACTGGCGGGCCTGGGCTCGCGACTCGGCGAAGCAGGCCCGGTACACCACGTTGTCGAGGCGGCTCTCGAGGATGCGCAGCAGGTTCTCGCCGGTGATGCCCTTCTGGCGGGCGGCCTGGAGGTAGTAGCCGCGGAACTGCTTCTCGAGCACGCCGTAGATGCGGCGGGCCTTCTGCTTCTCGCGCAACTGGACCAGGTACTGGGTGTCGCGCACCCGCCCGCGGCCGTGGTCACCAGGCGGGTAGGGCTTCTTCTCGATGGCACACTTGGAGGACTCGCAACGGGCCCCCTTGAGGAAGAGCTTGGTCTTCTCGCGGCGGCAGAGCTTGCAGACGGAATCGGTGTAACGCGCCATGGCTCAGCCCCTTCCCCGCCGCTTCTTCTGACGCACGCCGTTGTGGGGGATGGGGGTGATGTCGCGGATCCCCGTCACCTCCATGCCCATGGTCTGCAGGGTTCGGACGGCGGTCTCCCGACCGGCCCCGGAACCCCGCACCACCACGTCTACCTTGCGCATGCCGTACTCACCGGCACGGCGGGCGGCCTGCTCGGCGGCCACCTGGGCGGCGTAAGGAGTCGACTTGCGAGAGCCCTTGAAGCCGACGGTGCCGCCGGAGGTCCACACCAGGGTGTTGCCCTCCAGGTCGGTGATGTTGATGATGGTGTTGTTGAACGAGGCGGTGATGTGCGCCTGCCCATGGAGGATGTTCCTCCGTTCCCGCCGCCGGGACCGCTTCTTCTCAGCCACCTACACCTCCGCGGGCGTCAGTGCTTCCGAACCTTCTTCTTGCCGGCGATCGCCTGGCGGGGCCCCGTGCGGGTCCGAGCATTGGTGTGAGTGCGCTGTCCGCGAACGGGGAGGCCGCGCCGGTGGCGCAACCCCTGGTAGGTGCCGATCTCGACCTTCCGCTTCACGTTCTGGGTGATCTCGCGCCGCAGATCGCCTTCCACACGGTAGTTGCTGTCGATGTACTGCCGGATGCGAGCTACCTCGTCGTCGGTGAGATCGCGGATCCGGGTGTCCCGGTCGAGACCCAGGACGTCACACATCTCCCGGGCGCGGGTGGTGCCCACGCCGAAGATGTATGTCAGCCCGATCTCGACTCGCTTCTCCCGGGGCAGGTCGGCCCCTGCGATACGCGCCATCTAGTTCACCCCTGTCGCTGCTTGTGCCGCGGGTTGGAGCAGATGACCCAGACGCGGCCGTGCCTCCGAATGATCCGGCACTTCTCGCACATCTTCTTGACCGATGGGCGAACCTTCCCCACGTCCGCTTTCCCGGTCGGGACCAGTCGGGCGAACCCGGCCACCTGCTGGTGATCCGGGGGGCCCGACGACGGCTGCCCGACCGCGCTACGTCGTCAGCTTCTTCCTGTACACACACCAAGAGGACCCCGAAGGGCCGGTGGAGAAGAGTAATGGACGCGTGCGACCACGACAAATCCCGGCCCCGACCCCGGCCGGATCGGAGGGAGTGCTCCCCGCCACTGTACCCCGGCGCCGGCTCCCGCAAGGGGAACCCGCGCCGGGCCTCCTCCCCGCAGCCACCCCAGCGGCGCGAACCCTGGGGTCGGAGGTCTCCCCCCTCCCCACCACGGCCGTGGGAGGGGGCGGAGGGGGGCTTCCTCAAGCGAGTCCTGCCACCCGCTCCCGCTCCGCCAGAACCCGTCCGGAGACCGCGTCGACGGCGTCACACCCCCCGTCGACCACGGTGACCGTGGCGCCCCGGGCGGCCGGGATCCCTGCCAGGTACGGGGCATCTAGATACCCTCCGCGCACCGCCCCGGCCAGCGCCGCCGGGTCACCCGCCGCCGCTCCGGGGAAACGCGCCTCGATCGCCTCGAGCAGGAAGGCGCCCTCCTCGACCAGGTGGTCGCGCCGCGCCGCCACCCGGGGGTCGACCAGTGGGTCGGGGAGGCCCAGCAGAGCGTCGTCGACGACCTGCTGCACCAGGGTGCACGAGGAGACCAGTTCGTCCGGGCCGGTGATGTGATGGGCCTCGGTGTGACCCACGACGTGGAGAACGTCGGGGCGCAGCAGCATGCCGGTGCGGGTTGCCGCCGCCAACTGGCCTCGGGCCCGGTCCTCGTCCAGGGGCATGGAGAAGAGGCCGCCGCGGGTCTCCCGCAGCACCGTCACCCCCGCCCCCACCCGGTGGCGCACGAGGGCCTCCATGGCGGCCATCTTGGCCACGTCCATGGCCGGGGAGATCCCGGGGGGGTTGTTGAGCATCATCTGCACCACGACGGTGCCGCCCCCGGCGGCACCGGTGAGTCCCGCGGCCAGGGCGGCGGCGGCCACTTGCACCGTGTCGGAGGCGTGACGGAGGCCCCACTGGTTCTGGTCGTTGCGCTCCACCGGCACCCCGTGGGCGGTGCACCAGGCCACCAGGGCGGCGTGCTCGGCGACGGCAGCCTCCAGCGAACGGGTCGAGCGTCCGTCGAGTTCGGAGTACCAGAAGACGGGAACCGCGCACCAGGCGTTGCGAATGGTCTCGGCCAGCACCTCCGCCAGGGCCACCTGATCGTTGGTCCCCGAGTAGCAGCGCATGAGCGGGTGGTTGCCCCGCCGGGTGGCGGCGTACAGGCGGCGCAGGTCGTCGGCGGAGCGCACCGGCACCCCACCGGCGCCGTCCTGGGCGGGGTCCATGCGCCCGGGGTGGAAGAAGTGCTCCTGGAAGTTCTGGTCGGGCCCCAGCGAGACCACGTCCACCACTTCGGCGGCGGCGATACGCTCGATCCCCGCCACGGTGGCCTCCAGGTCGGGCAGGCCGAAGTGATGGCGGATGAGGGGACGCGGCCTCATCTGGCGGCACCGCTCCAGCAGCGACTGGGCCCAGGCCCGTTTGCCCGCGCCCGCCGACCCACCGGCGAGGTAATCCTCGGCGGTCGGTCCCCCAGAGGCGCCGAACACCGCCTCGAAGAGGCCGCTGCGAACCGCCACCTCGGCCACCACCGGGGTCCCCCCGAACACCAGGCGCTGCTGTCCCCGGCCGGCGGCGGCCAGGCCCGCGCGCAGTTGGGCGAAGAGGCGCTCCGCCGCCTCGGGGGTCAGGCGGAACGACAGGGCGAGCAGGTCGGGGCGACGGGCGAGGGCGGCCTCCACCACCCGGGCCACCGGGACCCCCGGCCCCAGGAACTCGGTCCGGTATCCCGCCCGTCGGGCGGCGGCCAGGAAGTTGAGCACCCCGGCGGTGTGGACGCAGTCCCCCAGGGCGGCACCCAGCACCAGTGGGCCTTCAGCCACCCCAGATCCCCGTTTCGGCGATGCGGCGGATCTCCCCCGGGCTCAGCCCGGCCAGGCCGAGGGTCTCCAGCGTGCGCCCCCGGGTCCAGAAGTTGGTGTCCATGATGAGGCCGGCGAGGAAGATCAGCGCCTCGATGGCCCGGGTGTTGAGCCCGAAGGCTCTCCCCGCCGAGGCCATGGGCACCAGGCTCATGGGTACGTCCTCCAGGAGGTAGCGGTGCTCCAGGCTGGAGGGGGCGGTGATCCCCCGGTAGCCCTCGTTGGCCCGCACCGCCTCGAAGAGGTCTCTCCCCGTGGCCCGGTAGGCGCTGGCCAGCCACTCCACCACGCTCGGCACTTCCACCCCCAGGAGGGCGGCTACCGCCTTGCGTTCCCGGTCGACGGCAGCCAGCACCCCGGCCACCCGCGGGCTGATCCCATCCATGTAGAACTCGAAGCGCCCCTGGTCGTTCTCGATGCGGGCGGCGTTCAACAGGGTGATCGCCGGGTGGATAACCGCCCCCACGTTGGCGAAGGATGTCTCCAGCGTGCTGGCGGCGGCGGTGAACTGCGGGTACCACTCCCCCAGAGCCGCCACCACGTCGGCGGTGCGCTCAGCCCGCAGGGCGGCCACGGGCACGGCGTGCTTGATGCGGGCGATGTAGGACTGGGCGGGCCCGGTGGAGCGCGCCGTCATGAGGTTGGTGGCCGCCTCGGCCACCACGACCCCAGCGGTGCACTCCGAGGCCGCCAGGACCCGGCCGAACTCGAGCGCCCCGAAGGTGCGCCCCGGGTTGAGCACCACGATCTGGTGGTCGCACAGGAAAGGAGCGCAGCGCTCCGCCAGGTCCCGGTGGGCGAAGGCGGGGACGCAGACGAGGACCAGACGAGCGCCGTCCAGGGCCCGCTCCAGGTCGTCGGTGGCCAGGCGCACCCGGCCGAAGCCCTCGACCTCCCCATCTAACTCCACCCCACCCCGGGCGCGCAGGACGGCGACGTTGGCCGCCGTACGGTTCCACAGGTTCACCGGCGCCCCGCGCAGAGCCAGGTCACCGGCCATGGCACGCCCGGCGTGCCCGGCCCCCAGGATGGCGATCACGGGTCACCCCCTTTGATCGTCGGAGACAGCAGGATAGGCGAATGCCCCGTTGACACCCCCACCGACGGACTCGGCGGGGCAGAATGGGGTCTCCAACAGCGCAGGGAGGATCCCGTGTCCGAGCAACTCGTGGGCTCGGTGACCCACTTCTTCGGCAAGGCGGGCGTCATCGCCATCGAGATCACCGGAGGTGAGCTGCAGGTAGGCGACACCATCCACGTGGTAGGCCACGTGACCGACATCACCGAGACCGTCGACTCGATGCAGATCGAGCACGAAGCGGTGCCGGCGGTGAAGAAGGGCGATCTGGTCGGCATCAAGGTGACGGGCCGCGCCCGGCCCGGCGACGACGTCTACCGGGTACTGCCCGCCTGAGGCACCCCGATCCGGGGGTGGCGGCCATGGAATACCGGGAGCACCGCGGCCTGACCCTGTCCGAGGTCGGAGTCGGCGGCTACGCCCTGGCCGGGGCCTACGGCGCCGTGAACCGGGGGGAGTTCCTCACCCTGCTGCGGCGGGCCCACGCCCTGGGGGTGACCCTCTTCGACACCGCGGGCAACTACGGCGACGCCGAGGCGGTCCTGGGGGAGGCGGTGCGGCCCTTCCGCGACGAGGTGATCCTCGCCACCAAGGTGGGCTCGCCGGAGGGCGCCCCGCCCAGCCTGCGGCCCGTCGCAGTGCGAGCCGCCTGCCGGCGCAGCCTGGAGCGCCTGGGCACCGACCGCATCGACCTGCTCCAGGTGCACTTCGACGACCCCGCCACCCCGGTGGAGGACACAGTGGCCGCCCTCGAAGGCCTTCGGGACGACGGGTTGATCCGCCACTACGGGGTGGGCCACCTGCCCGCCCACCGGGTGGCCCGCTACCTGGAGGTGGGGGACCTCTTCTCCATACTGATGGAGTTGAGCGCCGTGGCTCGCGGCTCGCGCCGCACCCTGCTCCCCCTCTGCTCGGAGAGTAACCCGGTGGCCATCGCCTTCAGCACGACGGGGCGGGGCCTGCTCTCGGGCACCATCGGGCCCGGGACCACCTTCGAGAAGGGAGACATCCGCCACTTCGACCCCCTCTTCCAGAGGGCCCGCTTCGCCTCGGGGTTGCGCGTCGCCGCCTACTTCGGCTCCCTGGCCCGCTCGCTGGGGATGACCCCCTCCCAGGTGGCCATTGCGTGGGTACTGGCCCAACCAGGCGTGGCTTGCGCCCTCACCGGGCCGCGCCGCCTCGACCACCTGGAAGAGAACCTCGGCGGGAGCGGCCGGCGGCTCCCCGAGGTGGCCCTCGCCGCCCTGGAGGCCCGGTTCGCCGAGGAGGAGGCGACTCTGGCGTCCGAAGAGGGCACCACCGTGGACGCCATCCTGGACGACCCCTTGCCCGCCGACCCCGCCGCCGCCTTCCGGGATCTGGTGTACGCCATCGAGACGGCGGTGGGCCTGGGCCGGGTCGCCGAAGACGCCATCCGGCCCGTGTTCTTCGACCTGTGGCCGCTGCAGGAGAACCTCGAGGGCGCCGGGCCGGCTTTGGAGGGGATCCGGGTGGCGCTGCGGCGGCTGATCCCGTCAACCCGCCCGTGAGCGAGCGAAGCCGGAGCGAGCGGCTTTCCGGCGCCCTGATGCGAGCGAGCCCGGCCTCGCCGTGGCGCGCTCGCCACCGCCACGACACCATGGTGCTGGAGGTGACGGGGCACCGCAGCGCCAAGCGCTACCGGGCAGCGGTGTCCTACGTGGAGGACGCCGGCCACCTGCTGGTGTTCGTGGGCGAGGTCGAAGCCAAGCTCTGGTGGCGCAACCTGCGTGGTGGCGCCCCCGCCCGGGTGCTGCGGCGGGGCCGCTGCCGGCCGGGGCAAGCCGGGGTGGCCGGGGAGGCCGACCCCCGGGCGCTGGCCCGGGCCCTGGCCCGGTTTGCCGCCGCCTGGCCCGGGTTCGTCGATCTAGGGCTGCCCCCGGGCGAGGGGTGCACCTCCGCCGGGTTCCCGTCGATGACGCCGGCAGGAGCCCCGGCTTGCCGGCCTCCGGCGGTCGCGTCACCGCTTAAGAGACCCTCGTCGGTGCCGCGCCGTTGGTGCTGCGGTGCCGCGATCGGGGCCAGGGGAACGTCGATCGCCGATTGACGGCTCACCCGGAAGGGGGCACGCTTCTCTGGGCGGCGAAAGGCGGCGCAATGAGGCGGGCATTGTCCCTTCTCGTGGTCGCGTTTCTCGAGCTTCCTGGATGTGGCTCCGAGGCCGTCGGCCAGTTCCAGCAGCCCGAAGGAGCAGATGCGGAGCTCCTGGCTCGATACCTGGCGGAAGGCGTCGCCGCCTACGGAGGCAACCCCGATCCCCTCTTCCATGCCTTCGGGATGGGCGACTCCGCCTTCTACGAGGAGCTGGAGACCTGGGAGTGCCTCTACCGTCCTGTGGTGGCCGCGCGGCAACACGGCCCGTCGACGGGGGTGTACGGCGATCTGGTGGCTCTGGCGCGCCGCGACTCGCCGCCCCTGTACGACCGGTCCTACGCGGCGCAGATCGTATTCAGCCGGCTGAGCCGCGCCGAGGGCGTCCGCCTCGGTGAAGTGGCGCTTGCCGCCGCTGCCGCGTGTGGCGACATCCGCATCGGCATGTTCGGCGGTGGCGGGCCGCTGCCGGTGTGCGGGTTCGACCAGGCCCTGGATGAGGGGCTTGCGTCGGAGGTGATCGCGCTCGGCATCACCCAGGTGCCCGGGGACGACTTCGACTACCCGCCCCAGATCACGTCGATCCTCGAGCACTGCTACACGACCCTCAGCGAGGCATGGGAGAACGACGAGGAGCCGGCCTGGGTCTCGGAACTCGAGCGGGCATGGCGGGCACGCCAAGAAGCCCAGAACCGGGACCAGTAGACCCCAGGCGCGCTAGTGCGGTCGCATCGAGGACCCCGAAGGCTCGCCGCGCCCCGCGCCCGTCGGGCTCGACCCGGCCCCGGCCCTACGGCAGCGTCAGCGGCTCGGGGCCCAAGGCGGTGATGGCCACCGTGTGCTCGAAGTGGGCCGACAGGCTGCCGTCGGCGGTGACCACGGTCCAGCCGTCGTCGCTCACCTTGGTGTGCCGTGCCCCCAGATTGAACATGGGTTCGATGCACACCGCCATGCCCCGCTTCAGGCGCAGGCCCTTGCCCGGCTCCCCGTAGTTGAGCACCTGCGGCTCCTCGTGCATCTGACGGCCGATGCCGTGCCCGGTGTACTCCTGGACCACCCCGAGCCCGGCGGCGACTCCCACCGTCGAGATGGCGTGCCCCACGTCGCCCAGGCGCCGATCGTCGCGGCACTGCTCGATGCCCGCCCACAGCGCCTTCTCGGTGGCCTCGAGCAGCCGCTGTGCCTCGGGGGAGATCTCCCCGATCCCGAAGGTGATGGCGGCATCGCCGTGCCAGCCCTCGAAGACCACCCCCATGTCCACCGAGAGGATGTCCCCCTCCCGCAGCCTCCGGGCGTCCGGAACGCCGTGAACGATGATCTCATTGGGCGACAGGCAGATGTGGGCCGGGTAGCCGAGGTAGTCGAGGAAGGAGGGCAGGCACCCCCGCTCCGCCACGATCGAGGCGGCCAGGCGGTCGAGGCTCGCCAGGTCGACGCCGGGGTGGGCGGCCTCCCGTACCTTCGCCAGCACCTCCGCCACCACCCGGCCGGCGCGCCGCATCTTGGCGAACTCGGCGGGGCCCTTGAAGGTGATCATGCCGCGGCGAGCGCCGCGGCGATCCTGGAGAAGATCTCCTCGATGGTCCCCATGCCGTCGACGGGGCGGAGGGTGCCCTTGCTCCGGTAGTAGGCGATCAGGGGCTCGGTCTGCGCCCGGTACACCCCCATGCGATTGCGCACCGCCTCCTCGGTGTCGTCGCTGCGGTCCTCGATCTCGGCTCGCTTCAGCAGGCGGCGCACCACCTCTTCGTCCCCTACCTCAAGGCTCAACACCATCTCCAGCGGCCGGTCGGCCACCTCGCGGTCGAGAGCCTCGGCCTGGGCGGCGGTGCGGGGGAAGCCGTCGAGCAGGAAGCCACAGGCGGCGTCGGCCTCGGCCAGGCGCTCCTTGACCATGGCAATCACGATGCCGTCGGGGACCAGGGCGCCCGAGTCCATGATCGTCTTGGCCTGCTCGCCCAGGTCGGTGCCCCGGGCCACCTGGGCCCGGAGCATCTCGCCGGTGGACACGTGGGGAATGCCCAGGGCCCGGGCGATCATGGCCGCCTGGGTGCCCTTCCCGGCGCCCGGGGGCCGACGATCAGCAGGCGGCGGCCCATCAGCTCAGGAACCCCTCGTAGTTGCGCATCATCAACTGGCTCTCGATCTGCTTCATGGTCTCGAGCGCCACACCCACCACGATGAGGATGGAGACACCGCTGAAGCCGAGGTTGACCCCCCAGAGGATGGCCACGATCGAGGGCAGCACCGCCACCAGGGCCAGGAACAGCGACCCGGGCAGGGTGATGCGGCTGATGATGTGCTGCAAGTACTGGGTGGTCGCCGACCCGGGCCGGATGCCGGGGACAAACCCGCCCTGGCGCTGGATCATGTCGGACTGGCGGGCCGGGTCGAACTGGATGGCGGTGTAGAAGTAGGTGAAGAACACGATGAGCAGGCCGTAGAGGATCACGTACCACCACGACTGGGCGTTCACCAGGTTGTCGTTGATCCAGTTGCGGATGGCCCCGAAGAACCCCGAACTGGGGATGGCGGTGACGAACATCGCCGGCAGGTAGAGCATGCTCGAGGCGAAGATGATGGGGATGACCCCGGCGGTGTTCACCTTGAGCGGGATGTAGGTGCTCTGCCCGCCCAGCACCCGGCGGCCCCGCACCCGCTTGGAGAACTGGATGGGGATCCGCCGCTGACCCTGATCCACGAAGATGATGCCCGCCGTCATCAGCAGGAACATGAGGATCACGATGCTGAACTTGAGCATCGAAGTGGAGCGCTGCACGGCGACGAACTGGGCCGGCATCTGGCTGACGATGCTCACGAAGATGATCAACGACATGCCGTTGCCCACCCCCCGCTGGGTGATGATCTCGCCGAGCCACATGATGAAGGCGGTGCCGGCGGTGAGGGTGAGCACGATCAGCAGCACTCGACCGGCGCTGTACTCGGGGATGAGGTCGATCCCGTTGGTCAGGGTGCCCCGGTGGAACAGGTAGGTCAGGCCGGTGGACTGGAGCAGAGCCAGCATCACGGTGATGTAACGGGTCCACTGGGTGATGACCTTGCGCCCGGTCTCCCCCTCCTCCTGCAGTTTCTGCAGCCGGGGGATGACCACGGCCAGCAACTGCATGATGATGGACGAGGTGATGTAGGGCATGATGCCCAGGGTGAACACCGAGAAGGCTTCCAGCGCCCCGCCGCTGAAGAGGTTGAGCAGGCCCATGATGCCGGCCTTCTCCCCCTGCGCGGCGAACTCCTTCACCGCATCGAGGTCCACCCCCGGCGCGGGGATAGCCGTGCCCAGGCGGTAGATGAGGAAGACGAAGAGGGTGAAGAGGATCTTGTTCCGGAGGTCGCGGATCCGGAACATGTTGCGGTAGACGGTCAGCATCTAGGCCACGCCCTCTGCCGGTGAACGGCGGGAGGATATCGCGCCGAAGTGGACGCGCCCCAGCCCGGCGGCGCCCCGGCCGCTCACTCGATGACCTCCACTGTGCCCCCGGCCGCCTGGATGCGCTCCACAGCCCCCACGCTGAAGGCGTGGGCCCGCACCGTCAGGCCCTTGGCCAACTCCCCCTCACCGAGCACCTTGACCCGACCCCGCTTCTTCACCAACCCGCGGGCGCGCAACTCCTCGGGGCCCACCGTGGAACCGGCGCGGAACTCGTTGAGCCGCTCCACGTTGATCACGGCGTAGAACTCCTTCTCAGGACGCTTGAAGCCGCGCAGCTTGGGGAGCCGCCGGTACAGGGGCATCTGCCCGCCTTCGAACCAGAGAGGCATGTTCTTGCGGGCCTTGGCTCCCTTAGTGCCCCGGCCCGCGGTCTTGCCGCGATGCCCGCCCTCGCCCCAGCCTACCCGGGTGCGCTCCTGGCGGGATCCGGGAGCCGGCTTCAGGTGATGCAGTTTCATGACTCTTCCACCTCCACCAGGTGCCGCACCCGGGCGATCAGGCCGCGCACTTCCAGGCTGTCCGGGCGTTCCACGGTGTGGCGGATCCTGCGCAGCCCGAGGGTGCGGACGCAGGCCCGCGTCTTGGGCTTCTCACCGATGGTGCTGCGCACCAGGGTGATCCGCAGGGTCTTGTCGTCGGCCATGTGGTGACGCTCCTCGGTCAGGACCCGGACCCGGGCTGGGCCCGCATCATCTCGGCGGTGCGGTAGGCGGCGAGCAGAGCCGGCGGGGTCACGTCCTCCGCCGTCTTGCCGCGCCGCCGGGCGGTCTCGTCGGGCCGCTGCTGGCCGAACAAGGCGTTGATCGTCGCCCGGGCCACGTTGACGTGGGTGGGCGACCCCAGCGACTTGGCCAGCACGTCGCGGATCCCGGCGGCTTCGAGGATCTGGCGCACCGCCCCCCCGGCGATGACCCCGGTGCCCGGCGCCGCCGGCTTGATGAGCACCCGCGAAGCCCCCTGCTCGCCGATGATCTGGTGGATGATGGTGGTCCCGGCCATGGGTACAGGCTTCATGTCCTTGCGCGCCGCGTCGACGCCCTTCTGGATGGCGGCCGGCACCTCGCGGGCCTTGCCGTAGCCGATGCCCACCCGGCCGTTGCCGTCACCAACGGTGACCAGCGCGGTGAACGAGAAACGACGCCCGCCCTTGACCACCTTGGCCACACGGTTGATGGCGATGACCCGCTCGTCGAACTGGGATGGCTCGCTGCCGCGCTGCATGGTCAAAACTCCAACCCTTCCTCTCGCGCCCCGTCGGCCAGGGCCTGCACCCGGCCGTGGTAGGCATAGCCGCCCCGGTCGAAGATGACCCGGCCGATCCCGACTTCCTTGGCCCGGGAGGCGACCAGTTTGCCGACTTCGGCGGCCGTCTCCTTGGTCAAGCGGCGACCGCGCAGGGCGGCCTCCTGCGACGAAGCCGCCGCCAGGGTGCGGCCGGCGTCGTCGTCGATGACCTGGGCGTAGATGTAGCGGTTGGAGCGGAACACCGCCAGCCGGGGGCGCTCGCCGCTGCCCCGAACCTTGCGGCGCACCCGGAAGTGCCGGCGCTGCCGTCCCTTGAGTCGTACTGCGCTCATCGCCCGGAGACTCCTGCCTTGCCCGCCTTGCGGCGGATCTTCTCGTCGGAGTAACGAATGCCCTTGCCCTTGTAGGGCTCCGGCGGGCGCACCCGCCGGATCTCGGAGGCCACCTGGCCGACCTGTTCCTTGTCGATGCCCCGCACCACGATGCGCGTGGGTTCGGGCACCTCGAAGTCGATTCCCTCGGGGGTCTCGATCCGCACCGGGTGGGAGAAGCCCACCTGGAGCTCCAGAGTGCTCCCCTGGAGGGCGGCACGATAGCCGACCCCCGTCATCAGCAGCTCCCGGAAGAAACCGTTGGCCACCCCGGCCACCATGTTGGCCAAAAGCGCCCGGCTCAGACCGTGCAGGGCGCGCGACTGGCGCTGGTCGTCGCGGCGCGACACCCGCAGGATGCCGTCCTCCACCGCCATCGACACCCGGTCGGGAAAGGTGCGCACCAGGGAGCCCTTGGGGCCGGTGACGGTGACCGTGGTGCCGGCCACCTCAATGGACACCCCATCGGGTACGTTGATGGGGGCGTTGCCGATGCGGCTCATCACCACACCTCGCACAGGATCTCGCCGCCCAGGTGCCGGCGGCGGGCTTCGCGGTCGGGCATGAGCCCCTGTGACGTGGAGACGATGACCACGCCGAGGCCACCCTGGGTCCGAGGCAGTTCGTCGGCGGCGGAGTACATCCGCCGACCCGGACGGGAGATGCGGCGCAGGCCCTGGATGACCCGGCTGCGGTCGCTGCCGTACTTGAGGCGCACCTCGAGTTCCTTCTTGTTGCCCTCGGCGCGCACCCCGTAGCCGGAGATGTAGCCCTCGGCGGCCAGCATGCGAGCGACTTCTTCGCGCAGGTGGGACGAGGGCATAGTCACCTTCTCGTGCAGCGCCAGGTTGGCATTGCGCAGGCGGGTGAGCATGTCGGAAACGGGATCGGTGAGCACGACTACCACGACGCCTTTCTCACTCCGGGCAACTCGCCGCGAAGGGCCAGTTGACGCACGCAGATACGGCACATGCCGAACTGGCGCAGGTAGGCTCGGGGCCGCCCGCAGCGGCCGCACCGGGTGTAGGCCCGCACCGCGAACTTGGGCGGGCGCTTGTTCTTGATGATCAGCGACTTCTTGGCCATCACGCTCCTGCCTGCTGGCGGCGGAAGGGAAAGCCGAAGGCTTCGAGCAGCGCCCGCCCACCCTCGTCGTTCCCGGCGGTGGTGCAGATGGTGATGTCCATCCCCCGCACCTTCGCCACCTTGTCGTACTCGATCTCCGGGAAGATCAACTGCTCGTTGACCCCGAAGCTGTAGTTGCCTCGCCCGTCGAACGCGTTGGGGTCGAGCCCTCGGAAGTCGCGGATCCGGGGGATGACCACCTGGATGAGACGGTCGAGGAACTCCCACATGCGGTCGCCGCGCATCGTGACCGAGGCCCCCACGGCCATGCCGGCGCGCAGCTTGAAGTTGGCGATCGACTTGGTGGAGCGATTCACCCGCGGCTTCTGCCCGGTGATGATGCCCAGGTCGGTCACTGCGCCGTCGACCACGCCCTTGTCTGCCACGGCGTCGCCCATGCCCATGTTCACCACGATCTTGGTGAAGGCCGGCACCTGCATGCGGTTGGCCAGGCCGAGGCGTTCCTTGAGCGCATCGTGCACCTCGGCGTGATAAAGCTCCTTGAGGCGGGGGATCACAGGTCGCCTCCACACTTGGCGCAGACCCGTCGCTTGTGGCCGTCGGCGTCGAAGCGCGCCGAGATCCGGGTGGCGCTGCAGGAAGGGCACACGATCATGACGTTGGAAGCGTCGATGGGCATGTCCTTGTCCACGATGCCCCCCTGCATGGTGCGGCCCCGCGGCTTGGTGTGCCGCTTGGCCGTCGCCACGCCCTCCACGATGATCTTGCCCTCCTTGGGAAAGACCGCGGCCACCCGGGCCTGGCGACCCTTGTCCTTGCCCGCGATCACCATGACGGTGTCGCCCTTGCGCAGCTTCATCACAGCACCTCCGGCGCCAGCGAGACGATGCGCATGAAGCGGCGCTCCCGCAGCTCCCGGCCCACCGGGCCGAAGATCCGGGTGCCCCGCGGCTGCAACTGGTCGTTGATGAGCACGCAGGCGTTGTCGTCGAAGCGAATGTAGGTGCCGTCGGGGCGGCGGCGCTCCTTGCGGGTCCGCACCACTACCGCCTTGACGACCTCGCCGCGCTTCACCGAGCCGCCCGGGATGGCGTCTTTGACCGTGGCCACGATGATGTCGCCCAGGCCGGCGTAGCGGCGACCCGACCCCCCGAGCACGCGGATGCACAGCACCTCGCGCGCCCCGGTGTTGTCGGCCACCTTGAGCCGGCTCTCCTGGGCGATCATCGGGCACGCTCCACGATGTCCACCAGCCGCCAGTGCTTGGTCTTGGACAGCGGACGGGTCTCCACCACGCGCACCTTGTCGCCCACATGGGCGTCGTTCTGCTCGTCGTGAGCCTGGAGGCGGCGGCGGCGTTCGATGGTCTTGGCGTACTTGGGGTGGCGCACGGACATGGTGATCTCGACGGTCACGGTCTTGTCTCTAGCGTCGGACACCACCACGCCGGTGCGCACCTTGCGGACACTGCGCTCAGCCACGCGAATCGCCCTCCTGCTCCCTGAAGTAGGCCTCGATCTCCTGCTGGCGCATCACCGTGGAGATGCGGGCCACCTCGTGCCGGAGGTCGCGCATCCGCGCCGTCTTGTCCAGCTGGTTGGTGGCCAGCTGGAAGCGCAAGTTGAAGAGCTCCTCCTTGGCCTCGGCCAGCTGCTCGGCCAGCTTGTGGTAAGGGAGGTCGCGCAGGTCGGACGCCTTCATAGCTCCTCCCGTTTGACGAATTTGGTCCTGATCGGAAGCTTGTGTCCCGCCACCCGCATGGCCTCACGGGCAAGATCCTCGGGCACCCCGGACAGCTCGAACATCACCCGGCCCGGGCGGACCACCGCCACCCAGTACTCGGGGTTGCCCTTGCCCGAGCCCATGCGGGTCTCGGCGGGCTTCTGAGTGATGGGCTTGTCGGGAAAGATGTTGATCCACACCTTCCCGCCGCGGCGGATCTTACGGGTCATGGCGATACGAGCCGCCTCGATCTGGCGGGCGGTGATCCAGGCCGGTTCCATGGCTTGCAGGCCGAAGTCGCCGAAGCTCACCTTGGTGCCGCCCTTGGCGTTGCCGCGCATGGTGCCGCGTTGCACCTTGCGCCACTTGACCCTCTTGGGCATCAGCATGGCTACGACTCCTCAGGAGTGGTCTCGGCCTCGGGCGGAGTCTTGCGGGCGGCCGGCCTGCGCTTGGGCTTCTCCGCCTCGGCAGCGGCCGGATCCTCGGCCTTGGGGGCGCGCCGCTTGCGAGCGGGCTTGGCCTCCGGCGCCGCGACGGCTTCTTCGACGGCAGCCTCCACCACCGGAACCACCGGCGTCTCGGCCACGGTCTCGGCCACAGGTAGCTGAGCCGCTCCAGCTTCGGTTGCGGCCAGGGCGGCGGCGGCCTCGGCGGCCGCCAGCGGGTCGAGGGTTTCGCCGGCCTGGCGCCGGGCTTCCTCGAACTCACTGCGGGCCGAACCGGGGTCGACCCGCTTGCCTCCCCCGGCTTCGATGAGGCGCTTGCCCTCGGGGCAGCGCTTCCCCCCGCCGGCTTCCACCAGACGCTTGCCCCCGCCCGCCTCGATGAGGCCGCCCCGGCGCTCCCCGGCGGCGGCTTCGGCGCGGGCCTTGGCCGGCGCCCGCCGGCCGGAGGGGCCGCCGGTGGCCAGGGCCGCCTCGGCGGCGATCTTCTCGCGAGTGGCGGAGAGCGAGGGCATGATGTCGCCCCGGTAGACCCAGACCTTCACCCCGATGGCGCCCACGGCGGTGCGAGCGGTGGCGGTGCCGAAGTCGACATCGGCCCGCAGGGTGTGCAACGGCACCCGGCCCTCGCGGTACCACTCGCGCCGGCCCATGTCGGAGCCGCCCAGGCGCCCGGAGCACTGCACCCGCACGCCCTGGGCCCCGGCCTTCATGGCGGTCTGCACGGCGCGCTTGAGGGCCCGCCGGAAAGAGACCCGGCCCTGTAGCTGGTCGGCGATGCCCTGAGCGAGGAGCTGGGCGTCGGTCTCGGGGCCCTTGACCTCGAGGACATTCAGCTTGATCTCGCGGTCGGTGAGGGCCTCGAGCAGGTGGCGCAGGCGATCGACCTCGGTGCCGCTGCGGCCGATGACCACGCCCGGCCGGGCGGTGTGGATGTCGATCTGGACCTTCTTGTCGCCGATGCGCTCGATCTCGACGCGCGCTACCGCGCCCCGGGTCAGCTCGGCGGCGAGGAGGTCGCGAATGCGGGCGTCCTCGAGCACCTGACCGGCGTAGTTCTTGTCGCTGTACCAGCGCGACTTCCAGTCGGTGACCACACCGAGGCGGAACCCGTAGGGGTGGACCTTCTGACCCATCAGCCTTCCTCGCCTTCCTCACGCCGGTCCCCGACGACGATGGTCACATGGCTCGTGCGCTTCAAGATGCTGCTGGCCCGGCCCCGGGCGCGGGGGCGCATGCGCTTCAGCGTGGGGCCCTCATCGGCGAAGGCCGCCACCACAACCAGTTCCCCGGCATCGAGGGCGTGGTTGTGGCGAGCGTTGGCCACCGCCGACTCCAGCACTTTGCTCACCGGCTCGGTAGCCCGCCGGTTGGTGAATGCCAGCACGTCGCGCGCCTCGGCCACCGGCAGGCCGCGCACCAGGTCGAGCACTCGCCGCACCTTGTACGGCGACTGCCGGATGTACTGAGCCCGTGCCTGAACCTTCATCTCTTCCTCGCCGACTTGTCGCCGCCGTGGCCGCGGAAGGTGCGGGTCGGGGCGAACTCGCCCAGCTTGTGCCCCACCATGGACTCGGTGACGTATACGGGGACGTGCTTGCGCCCGTCGTGGACCGCGAGGGTGTGGCCGACCATCTCCGGGATGATCGTGGAGCGCCGGCTCCAGGTCCTGATAACTCTCTTGTCCCCGGAACGGTTGGCGCGTTCGATCTTCACCAGGAGGTGATCGTCCACGAACGGCCCCTTGCTCAGGCTGCGCGCCATGGCTACCTCCTGCCCTTGCGGCTGCGGCGCCGCACGATGAGGGCGTCGCTGGCCTTGTGTCGCTTGCGGGTCCGGCCCTCGGGCTTGCCCCACGGGCTCACCGGGTGCCGGCCGCCGGAGCTCTTGCCCTCGCCGCCGCCGAGGGGGTGATCGACGGGGTTCATGGCCACGCCGCGGGTCTGGGGCCGGATGCCCCGCCAGCGGCTGTGGCCTGCCTTGCCTCCCTTGACCAATTCGGCCTCGGGGTTGCCCACCTGCCCCACGGTGGCGCGGCAGTCGAGCGGCACGTTGCGCATCTCGCCCGAAGGCAGGCGGAGCAGGGCCAGCCCGCTCTCCTTGGCGATCAACTGGATGGCCGACCCGGCCGAACGGCCCAGCTTGGCGCCGCCCCCCGGCCGCAACTCGACGGCATGCACCACCGTACCCGCCGGGATATTGCGCAGGGGCAGGGCGTTGCCCGAACGAATCTCGGCCCCGGGGCCCGAGGCGAGAACGTCGCCCACGGCCACGCGCAGCGGGGCCAGGATGTAGCGCTTCTCTCCGTCGTGGTAGTGGAGCAGGGCGATGCGGGCGTTGCGGTTGGGGTCGTACTCGATGGCGGCCACCGTGGCGGGGACCCCGTCCTTGGTGCGGCGGAAGTCGACGATGCGATAGCGGCGCTTGTTGCCGGACCCGCGGTGGCGCGAGGTGACTCGTCCGTACGAGTTGCGGCCGCCGGTGCCCGGGCGCACCCCGAGCAGGCTCTTCTCCGGCTCGGCCTTGGTGACCTCGACGAAGTCGGAGACGGTGCGGAAGCGGCGCCCCGCAGACGTCGGCTTGTACTTCTTAACGGCCATGCTCACACCCCGAAGATATCGATGCTGTCGTCCGCGGCCAGGGTCACCAGGGCTCGCTTCACGTCGGAGCGCCGGCCGAATTTCCATCCGGTCCGCTTGCGCTTGCCCTTGCGGTTCATGACGTTCACCGCCACCACCTTGACCTTGAAGATGGCCTGAATCGCCTGCTTCACCTCGGTCTTGGTCGCCCGGGGATCCACCTCAAAGGTGTAGGTGTGGGTGGTCTCGATGAGGTCGTAGGACTTCTCGGAGACCACGGGGGCCAGCACGATGTCGCGCGGGTTCTTCACTCCGTGTCCCCTTCCTCGCGCACGAAGTCGTCTCCGGCGACCTCGTAACGGGTGCCGCCCCCGGCCCAGCCCACAGTTTCCCGACTGAAGACCACGGTCTCGGCCCAAAGCACGTCGTAGGTGGTCAGGCGCCCCGGCGCAGTGAGGATCACCTGGGAGAGGTTGGAAAACGAGCGCGCCGCCGCCTCGTCGCCCGGGTCGAGCACGACCAGCACCTTGCCGGTCGCTTCCATGCCCTGGAGCAGGGCGACCGCCTGTTTGGTCTTGGGCTCAGCCCAGTCGAAGGCCTCGACCACCTTGACCTGCCCCTCGGCGGCCCGGGCGGACAGGGCGCTGCGCAGCGCCAGGCGCTTCATCTTCTTGGGGGTGCGCTGGCGGTAGTCGCGCGGGTGCGGCCCGAACACTGCGCCGCCGCCGCGGAACTGGGGGGAGCGGATCGAGCCCTGGCGGGCCCGGCCCAGGCCCTTCTGGCGCCACGGCTTCCTGCCGCCGCCCCTGACTTCGCTGCGGGTCTTGGTGTCGGCGGTGCCGGCCCGGGCGGCGGCCAGTTGCGCGGTCACCACCTGGTGCATCACGGCCGTGTTGGGCTCGATGCCGAACACCGTCGCGTCGAGCGCCATCTCCCCGGCGCGAACCCCGGCCGAGGTGTACACGACGGCGGTCACCTTGTCAGCCACGGGTCTTCACCGCCTCCCTTACCAGGACTACCGAGCCCCGGGCCCCGGGCACCGCTCCCCGCAGCAGCAGGAGGCCCCGCTCGGCGTCCACCTCGACCACTTCCAGGTTGAGCACGGTGCGCCGCTCCGCCCCCATGTGCCCCGGCAGCCGCATGCCCTTGAACACCCGCGACGGGGTGGCACAGGCGCCGATGGACCCCGGGGCGCGGTGGACGCGGTGGGCGCCGTGACTGGCTCCCTGCCCGGCGAAGTTGTGCCGCTTGATGACGCCGGAGAAGCCCTTGCCCTTGGAGATGCCGGCCACGTCGGCGAGGCTCCCCTTGGAGAGCACGTCGGCCACCGAGATCTCCTGGCCCACCTGATACTCGCTCGAGTCGTCGACCCGCACCTCGACCAGATGGCGGTGCGGCGGCACCCCGGCGGTGGCGAAGTGGCCTGAGAGCGGACGGTTCACCTTGCGCTCGGGGAGTTCGCGATAGGCGATCTGGATGGCGCTGTAGCCGTCGCCGGCCTCGGACTTGACCTGCACCACCCGACAGGGCCCGGCCTTGATGACCGTCACGGGGATCGCCCGTGCCTGGTCGTCGAAGACCTGGGTCATGCCCAGCTTCTCACCCAGGATGGCCTTCACGTCTTGATCTCCACTTCCACGCCGGCCGGGAGGTCGAGGCGCATCAGCGAGTCGACCGTCTTGGGGGTCGGTTGCAGGATGTCGATGAGGCGCTTGTGAATGCGCATCTCGAAGTGCTCGCGGGAGTCTTTGTCCTTGTGGGGGGAGCGGATGACGCAGTACCGATGGATCTCGGTGGGCAGCGGCACCGGCCCCTTGACCTTGGCCTGGGTACGGACGACCGTCTCGGCGATCTTGCGCGCCGACTCGTCGACCACCTGGTGGTCGTACGCCTTCAGGCGGATCCTGATCCTGTGCTCTTCTGCCACGGCTGCCTCTACTCGCTTACTTGAGAATCTTGGTGACGCGGCCGGCGCCGACGGTACGACCACCCTCACGGATAGCGAACCGCAGCCCTTCCTCCATGGCGATCGGGGAAATCAGAGACACCCGCATCTCCGTATTATCCCCCGGCATCACCATCTCCACCCCCTCCGCCAAAGTAATCGACCCAGTCACATCCGTCGTCCGGAAATAGAACTGCGGCCGATACCCCGGAAAGAACGGATTATGACGACCCCCCTCCTCCGTCGTCAACCCCTACACCTGAGCCTCAAACGCCGTATGCGGAGTAATCGCCCCCGGCGCACACACCACCTGCCCCCGCTCCACATCCTCCTTACCAACCCCCCGCAAAAGCAAGCCCACATTATCCCCCGCCTGAGCCTGATCCAACAACTTACGGAACATCTCCACACCCGTCACCGTCGTCTTACGGGTAGGACGAATCCCCACCACCTCAACCTCAGTACCCAGCGACAGATGACCCTGCTCCACCCGACCCGTCACCACCGTCCCCCGACCCGTAATCGAAAACACATCCTCGATCGGCATCTGGAACGGCCTCTCCACATCCCGCACCGGCAAAGGAACATACGAATCCAAAACCGTCAGCAACTCCAACACCGACTCCTCATGAGCCGGATCCCCCTGCAACGCCAACAACGCCGACCCCCGCACCACCGGCACCTCATCCCCCGGAAACTCATACTCCGTCAGAAGATCCCGAACCTCCAACTCCACCAGATCCAACAACTCCGGATCATCCACCAAATCAACCTTGTTCAAATACACGACAACACAAGGCACCCCCACCTGCCGGGCCAACAGAACATGCTCCCGCGTCTGCGGCATCGGACCATCATCAGCCCCCACCACCAACACCGCCCCATCCACCTGCGCCGCACCCGTAATCATATTCTTGATGTAATCCGCATGCCCCGGCATATCAACATGCGCATAATGCCGCACATCCGTCTCATACTCCACATGCGCAATCGCAATCGTAATCCCCCGCTCCTTCTCCTCAGGAGCCTTATCAATCTGATCAAACGGCGTATACACCACCTTCGGATTACGAGCCGCCAACACCTTCGTAATCGCCGCCGTCAAAGTCGTCTTCCCATGATCAATATGACCCATCGTCCCCACATTCACATGCGGCTTCGTACGCTCAAACCTCTCCTTACCCATCGC
>JBDROA010000003.1:0-2144 GCA_043810615.1 Actinomycetota bacterium
CGCCGAACTCCTCGACAAGTACGTGGGCGAGTCGGAGCGGGCGGTGCGCGAGGTGTTCGCCCGGGCCCGGGCGGCGGCGCCGTCGCTCCTGTTCTTCGACGAGCTGGACGCCCTGGCTCCGGTGCGGGGGCGGTCCACCACCACCGTCACCGACACCGTCGTGGCGGCGATGCTCACCGAAATGGACGGCATCGCCGAACGGGGCGATGTGGTGGTGATCGGAGCCACCAACCGCATCGATCTCATCGACCCGGCCCTCTTGCGGCCGGGGCGCTTCGAAGCCCACATCGAACTGGGCCTGCCCAACGCCGAGGCCCGCCGGGCGCTGCTGGGCTTGTCGGACATCCCCTTCGGCAAGGACGTGGACCTCGACGACCTGGCGGAGCAGACCGAGGGCCTCTCGTTTGCCGACCTCACCGGCATGCTGCGCGAGGCGGCCCTGGAGGCGCTCCGCCGGGACGTGTCGGCCAGGACGGTGGGACGGGCCGAAATCACCAGCGCGCTGGAGAGGATGCGGGCGGGGCACCCCTCCCCCTGACCCCCGCCCCTCCCCACGGGAGGGGGAACCCTCATCTTCTCCCCCGTGGCAACGGGGGAGATGGCCGAAGGCCAGAGGGGGAAACCCAACAACCCTCCCAATCCCCAACCCCCAAACCCGGCGGCCGCCGAGCGGAGGGGCACCCTCCTCTTCTCCCCCACGGCTGTGGGGGAGATGGCCGAAGGCCAGAGGGGGCGGCCCGGCCGGGAGCCTTTGCGAAGGGGCCAGGGTGGCTTGGCTCACCCCCCTTCCCTTTGGAGTATTTATGTAATACGATAGATCGCGCTGGAGATCCATCAATCAGCCCACCGGCACGGGGTCGACAGCGAGGACATCCGCCACGCCTTCCGGAAGGCGCTGGTGGCGATCGACATGGATCCACAGACCGACCCACCCAGGACCCTCGTTATCGGCCCCAACAGGGCCGGGAACCCCATTGAGCTCGTCCTGTTGGAGTTGGCGGACGACCGCCTCCTGGTCATCCACGCCATGAAGCTCCGGCCCGCGTTCCGTGGACTGCTCGGGGAGGACGATGCCTGACTCTCCAAAGACCTACCGCACCAGGACCGGGAAGGTGCTCACCGACGCCGACATCGAGGCTATAGCCGATGAGGCCCAGGGTGCCCAGGATGTCGCCGCGCTCGGGCAGCGGCGCCGGGGCCGGCCCCTCCTGGGTGCGAGTCCGGCCGGGGTCTTCCCCGTACGCCTCGACCCCGGCCTCCGAGGGGCCGTCGAGGCCCGGGCCCGGGTCGAGGGCACCACTCCCAGCGAGATCATCCGCCGAGCCCTCCGCCGCTACATCGACGTCGCCTGACGGCCTTCACCCCATCCCCCACGGGAAGGGGAACAGGAATCGCCTCCACCACGGCAACGCGAGAGATGGCCGAAGGCCAGAGGGGGAAACCCAACAACCCACCCCCGTGCCACCCGGCTTGCCCGGCCCCCGTTACGCCCTGCCGGCCGCCGCGCCGCCCCGTGGCGCTGAGCGTGTGGGCCTCGTGGCATTTCCCCTGCCGTTCCAGGGCGCCCCTGCGCCGCCGACCTCGACATCCGCGGCAGGGTGGCGCGCCGGGGGCGAGCCTCTCAGCGGCCTCTCAACCACAGGTTGAGGTTCCCGACCTCGGGGATGAGGAACACCACCTTGCCCTCGACCCGGTCTTGGGTGATCGGCGGGTCGGGCGCCTCCACGTTGTCGCCCTGGGTGGTGAACACCCGGCCGCCGCCGCCCTCCTCGATCGTCACGATGCGGTGCACCACCGGCAGGCTCCCCTGGCGGAACACGATGACGTCGTTCACCCGCAGCGACGCCGGGCCCACGCCCTCCCGGACCACGGCCACGTCGCCCCGCCCGTAGGCGGGTTCCATGGAAATGCCATCCACGACCACCAGGTGATAGCCGAACGCCCCGGTGAAGAACAGCACCCCCAGCGCCACCACCGCCAGGGTGACCGCCCATCCCGACCAGCGCCGCCACCTGGGCTTCGGCCCGGGATTCGCCACCTCCGGCGGGGCGGGCAGTCGTTCCTTCCCTTCGGCGGTGTCCCCGTAGATGCTGCGCACCAGCCAGGCGGCGGCCAACGGGGTGAGCACCCCCACCAGGAGCAGC
>JBDROA010000004.1:0-11838 GCA_043810615.1 Actinomycetota bacterium
TCAGATAGCGACGCCGCCGGCGGCTCCTGCTCCCACCCTCACCTTGTTCTGCCATGATCCACCTCCGGTAGTCCCCACGGACCATCCCGACGGTGGGTAGTTTCCCAGCCCCAAACCCGTCACGAACCCAGACGCAAGCCACGACTTTGCTGCCAGGGGGGTTGTGTTCCTGCTGCCTGTGGGCTTGTGTGTGGGCGGGGCGGGGGGCCGACTGCTCCCCTGTGGGGTTGGCCGGAGAAGGTTCAAATCCCCTCACCTCCACCTCTGCGGGACCCGTAGGGTCGCCGCCGGCCCGGCGGCGACTTTGCTGCCAGGGGGGTTGTGTTACTGCTGCCTGGGGGCTTCGGTGTGGGCGGGTCGGGGGGCCGACTGCTCCCCTGTGGGGTTGGTCGGAGAAGGTTCAAATCCCCTCACCTCCACTTCTGCGGGACCCGTTCCTACCCCTCCGCGATGCGCGCTTGGGCATTTCGTCCCGGTTCCGGCCGACATGGGGGTGCCGCGACGGAGTAGCCTCTACGCCATGGACATGGCGTGCCTGGGGCCGGACCCGGACGGGAACCGGTCGCGGGGCGAGGACGGGCGCGGCAGGTGCCGCGCCGCTCACAGGAGGTAGTCGGGATGATTGTTGCCCGCAGCGTGTATCGCCGGTCGAGCACTGCCCTGCGCTCGTTGGTAGTGCTTGCCGTGTTGGTCGGGTTGGCCGTTCCCATCGTCGGGGCACCTGCGCCTGCCGAGGGATTGCCTGCCAACCCCGTCACCTTCACGATCCTGCACACCAACGACTTCCACGGGAACCTGGAACTGTCGGGCAGCAACCCCGGCGCGGCCCGGACCGCCTTCAAGATCAACGAGGTGCGCACCGCGGTCGGGGCCGACAAGGTCCTCCTGTTCGACGCCGGCGACATCATGCAGGGGAGTCTGCTCTCCAACCTGCAGCAGGGCGTGCCGACGATCGACTACTACAACACCATCGGCTACGACGCCGCCACCTTCGGCAACCACGAGTTCGACTGGGGCCAGACGGTGCTCGGCAGCCGTGTCGGTGAGGCGACCTTCCCCTTCCTCACCGCCAACATTGTTGTCAAAGACGGCGCCGACTGCGCCACCTCGGGGTGGACGCCGTACAACGACACCCTGGTCGATCCTTACGACGTGTTCACCATTGGCATCGCGCCGGACGAGGTCAAGGTGGGCGTCATCGGGGTGACCACCATCGAGACTCCGTACATCACGATCGCCGAGGCCACTGCGGGCCTTTGCTTCCGCGACCCCTTCGACTCGATCCTGCACTACTACGACGCCCTCGACGCCGCCTCCGACGTCATTGTGGTGCTCAGCCACAACGGCTACAGCGACGGCGGGTACGGGTACGGCTTCACCGTCTACGGCGACCAGACGCTGGCTGCCAAGCTCAACACAGCCGGCAAGCCGGCCAACCTGATCATCGGCGGCCACAGCCATACCGACCTCGCCGCGGCCACCGTGGTGGGCGACACCGTCGTGGCCCAGGCCCACTACGCCGGGCGCAAGGTGGGGCGGGCCGACTTCACCGTCAGCCCGGACGGCACCGTCGGGATCGTCTGGTCGAGGATCACCGTCTCCACCAGCGGCACCGAGGACCCCACCATTAAGACCCTGGTGGACGACTACAAGAACGACCCCGCCTACCAGGCGCTGATCAACCAGCCCATCGGGTACACCCAGATCGACCTGATGCGCAACTACAACGGCGACAGCATCATGGGCCCGTTCATCCAGGACGCCGTCTACGGCTTCTTCAACGGGGACCTCCTCCCGGAGAACGACGTCGACATGGTGTTCAACAACCCGGGCGGCATCCGCGTCGACTGGTGCGACGTCGAGACCGCTCCCGGGGTCTGGGAACTGGCGAACACCCCCTGCGACATGGGCGGGACCTGGGCACACGACCCCTTGCTGCTCACCTACGGGCACATGTTCCAGATCCTGCCCTTCGGCAACGCCACCGCCATCGGTGACATGACCGGGGCGCAGATCTACGACCTCCTGAACCAGTCGGCCACCCTGTTCAAGGGGGCCATCCAGCCGGCGGGCATCCGCTTCAGCTTCTGGCGCTACAGCGACGCCCTGCCCGGCCCGCAGCCCTACGGCTGGGGCGCCTACGACGCCGAAGTCTGGGACAAGGCGACCAGCGCCTGGGTGCCCCTCGACATGGATAAGACCTACCGGGTCGCCACCAACGAGTTCCTCGCCCCGGCCGGGCAGGACGGCTTCACGCCCTTCAAGTACCTGACCAACATCACGTACTGGGGCGACATGCTGAATGCCGTCAACGCCTATGTGGCGGCGAACCACGGCACCCCGGCCGAGGCGTACCGGGGCCCCAACGGCGACGGCACGCTCGACGATCGCATCATGCGCAACGGGGACGGCGACGACGTCTACGAGGCGGGCGAGGTGGTGCCGCTGACCGTGCTGCACCACAACGACTCGCACGGCCGCCTGCTGCAGGCGGGCTCCACGGTGGGCTACACCAACCTGGTGACGGCCATAAACCAGGAGATGGCCCACAACCCGAGCCGCACCCTGCTCGTGTCCGCCGGGGACAACGTCCAGGGCGACTCGATGATGTACTACTTCAAGTCGGCGGGCCTGGGCTACGCCGCCGACCTCACGGCGCTGCCCTTCGGGTTGCGCATCAACCCGCTCATCAAGGCGTTCAACGCCGTCGGCTACGACGCCATGACCCTGGGGAACCACGAGTTCAACTACGGGGCGGAGGTCTTCTCCACTCTGAAGCAGGCCAACTTCCCGCTGCTCCAGGCCAACATCGGGGACACCGGGGCCTACGGCATCGCGGCCATCCCGGTGGAGCCGTTCGTGGAGCAGACCATCGGCCCGGAGTACATCAACGTGGCCATTCTGGGCATCGGCAACCACCGGGTGCCCAGCTACGAACTGCCCAGCAATATCCCCGGCCTGACCTTCACCAACCCCATCACCACCGGCCAGGCGCTGGCCCCCGGGCTGGCGGCCGACAACGACGTGGTGATCGCCCTGACCCACATCGGGTTCACCACCAACCCGGCGAGCGTCGAGGTCGACTCCAACGTCGACACCTACTTCGCCACCCAGGTGGAGGGCGTGGACGCGGTGATCGGCGGCCACAGCCACACCCTTCCGGGCACCGGCTTCGGGGACTACAAGTACCTGCCGGCGATCATCGCCGGGCCGGGCAACGCCGCGGTCCTCGTGACCCAGGCGTACCGGTACAACACCTACCTCGGCGAGGTGTCGATCGGCCTGCTGCCCGAGAGCAGAGCGGCCCGCGGCCTGCTGCCCGAGGGAGAGCCCTACGAGGTGGTCTCGAAGGCCGGCCGGTACATCGCGATCACCACGGCGACCTACGCCGAGGACCCGACGATCAAGGCGCTGCTCACTCCCTACCAGGACCTGATCACCGCCTACAACAACACGGAGCTGGGTGAGACCGAGGTGCCGCTGGACGCCCTGACGGCCTACACCCAGGAGACCAACGCCGCCAACCTGCAGGCCGACGCCTCGGTGGCCCAATTGGAGAGCAACGGCATCCCGGTGGACTTCCACCTGTCGGGGGCGATGACCAACAGGAAGGTGGCGGACGCAGCCACTCCGGGCACGCCGGTGATGCTGAAGGTCTCGGACATGTTCACCCTCATGCCTTACGAGAACTCGCTCGTGGTCATGGAGATGAACGGCCCGCAGCTCAAGGCGGTGCTGGAGCGCTCGTACCGCAACTACTACTACTACAAGTACGTGGTGGGGTACGGCGGGTACTCCTACTACACGACCTGCTTCCTCGACACCAACGCCGGCAATCAGATCGTGTACCGGGACACCTTCCCGGCGGAGCCCGACGGCAACAACGTCATGCAGTTCTACATGGGCCGCGTGCCCGTCAACTTCGCCGACGCCTCCAAGTACTACCGGGTGTCGACGGTGAACTACCTGGCTGCCGGGGCCTGCAACTTCAGTGACGCCGGGACGACGCTGTGGCCGCTGGGTCAGATCGTCGCCGACACGCAGTACTACGTGCGTGACGCGGTGATCAACTACATCCCGGGGGCCGCGCCGATCAACCCGCAGATCGAGGGTCGTGTGGTCTTCCCCGCGCCCTTCGACTTCAGCGGGTTCTTGTTCCCGCTGCGTGACGAGAAACCGTGGTTCAGGGCTCCGGCCGGCAGCACCGTGCCGGTGGCCTTCAACCTGGGGGCCGACTACGGCCTGGACATACTCATGCCCGGGTACCCCAGGGTCAGCGCCTGCGGCTCCACCAAGTTCGGGCGCCAGGCCCGGGGCTTGCTGAAGGACTTTGTCGGCGACTACACGTTCCTCTGGGTAACCAACCCGGCCTGGGCGGGAAAGTGCCGGCAACTGACGTTCAACTTCGTGGACGGCAGCAGGTATGTCACCAAGGTGATCTTCACCGGCTGACCTCGCCGGAGCCATAGCCAGTCAAGGTGCCCCGCACGCCCGTGCGGGGCACCTTGACGTGTGGGGGGGAGGGGAACCGTGGGGGAGGAGGACGCCGGGCCTAGAACTCGGCGTTGCGCGGTGTGCGCGGATAGGGGATGACGTCGCGGATGTTCTGCATGCCGGTGCAGAACTGGACGAGGCGCTCGAAGCCGAGGCCGAACCCGGCGTGGGGAACGGTGCCGAAGCGGCGCAGGTCGGCGTACCACCAGTAGAGGTCGAGGTCGAGGCCTTTGCGCGCGGCGTTGTCGAGCAGCATCTCGAGGCGCTCCTCGCGCTGGCTGCCCCCGACGATCTCACCGATGCCGGGGACCAGGACGTCCATGGCGGCCACGGTGCGCCCGTCATCGTTACGGCGCATGTAGAAGGCCTTGATGTCGAAGGGGAAGTCGGTGACGATCACCGGCCGGCCGAAGACGGTCTCGGTCAGGTGCCGCTCGTGCTCGGATTGCAGTTCGCTGCCCCAGGCCACCGGGAATTCGAAGGGGACGTCCGCCTTCTCCAGCAAGGACACGGCCGCGGTGTAGGTCAGGCGGTGGAAGGCGCTCCCCGCCACCCCTTCGAGCATGGCCACCAGGCCGGGCTGCACCCTCTGGTCGAAGAAGGCAAGGTCGGCCGGGCAGTGGTCGAGCACGTAGCGGCACAGGTAGCGCACGTACTCCTCGGCCAGGTCGGCGCCGTCGCTGAGGTCGGCGAAGGCCATCTCCGGCTCGATCATCCAGAACTCGGCCAGGTGGCGGCGGGTGTTGGAGTTCTCCGCCCGGAAGGTGGGCCCGAAGGTGTAGACCCGGTCGAGGGCGCAGGCGTAGGTCTCGGCTTCCAGTTGTCCGCTGACCGTGAGGAAGGTGGGGCGCCCGAAGAAGTCCTTAGAGAAGTCGACGGCCCCGCTCGGGTCGCGAGGCGGGGCCCCCGGATCCAAGACGCTCACCCGGAACATCTGCCCGGCCCCCTCGGCGTCGCTGGCGGTGATCACCGGGGAGTGGAGGTAGAGGAAGTCGCGCTCGTGGAAGAACCGGTGAGTGGCGAAGGCCAGGGCATGGCGTACCCGGGCCACCGCCCCGAAGGTGTTGGTGCGAGGCCGGAGGTGGGCGATCTCTCGCAGCCGCTCGTAGGTGATCTGCTTCTTCTGGATGGGGTAGGCCTCGGGGTCGGCGTACCCGTACACGGTCACCGAGCGCGCCCGCAGTTCGACCGGCTGGCCCGAGCCGGGGGACTCCACCAGTTCGCCGGTCACGGCAACGGCGGCTCCGGTGGCGAGGCGTAGCACCTCCCCCTGGTAGTTGGGGAGCCTGCCGTCGGCGATCACCTGGAGGGAGGCCAGGCTGGAGCCGTCGTTTATCTCGAGGAAGGAGAAGCCGGCCTTGGAGTCGCGCCGGGTGCGCACCCATCCGGCCACCGTCACGGCGGCGCCGAAGTCCCGGCGCGGCAAGATGTACTTGATCAGCTGGCGTTCCATGCGGCGCCGAGATTACCGGCCGCCGGGACGGCTGCCCTCCGGAGCGGCCAGGGCCTCCGTGAGCCTGGTGAGGAAGTCGACCACGCGTTGGCGGCTGCGCAGCTGGTAGCGGGCGGCGCTGCCGGCGGCCACTCCGGCGACGAGCACCCCGACCCCGTCGCCCGCGATGGCCCGGAAGGCAGTCTCGTCGGTGGTGTCGTCGCCCAGGTATACCGGGACGATGCCGCCGTCCCCGCCTACCTGCTCCAGGAGCCAGCGCACCGCGGCGCCCTTGTCCCAGGCGTCGGCCGGCCGCAGCTCGAACAGGGCTCGGCCGGAGGTGACCTGCAGCCCCGGGACGATGGCGGCGGTGCCCTCGACTGCGGCGCGCACCCGGCGCAGGGCGTGCGGGGCCCGGCGGTAGTGAATCGCGATCGAGGCCCGCTTGCGTTCGATGGCCACGCCGGGGTCGGTGCCCGCGAGGCGTTCCCGCAGATCCTCTTCTGCGGCGTCGAGGAGGGCGGTGGTGCGTTCGGTCCCGGCTCCGGAAGTATCGTCGACCCGGGTGCCGTCGGGGCTCACCACCGCCGCGCCGTGGCCTCCCACGTACCACAGGCCGGCGATCCCTACCCGGCGGCCGACGTCGTCGAGGTCGCGGCCGCTGACCACCGCTACGGGCACCCGCGCCGCCAGGGCGCACACCGCCGCCCGCTCCGGCTCCGGCATCGTTGCCACTTCCGGGTCTTCGACGATAGGGGAGAGCGTCCCGTCGAAGTCGAGGAACACCATCACCCGGTGGCGGCGGAGGGCCGCAATGATCTCATCGAAGGCTTCGAGGGCGTCGGGCAGGCCCGGAGTGCCCTCCGGATGGAAGCGGGGCGGCTGCGATACGGTGTCGAGGGCTTCCTCAGCCGCCGCTCTGGCTGCGGAACGCTCCAGGGTCCCGAGGCACCGGTCCGCCCAGGCGTAGACGTCGTGGCGGCGCACCTGGCTGCGCATGCCCCGGATGCGGGCCGCCTGCTCGCCGGGGCCCATGGCCAGGGCGGCAGCCAGGGTGTCGGCCAGGCCATCGAGGTCGTAGGGGTTCACCAGCAGGGCGCCGTCGAGCTCGGCTGCAGCTCCGGCGAACTCGCTCAGGACGAGCACCCCCTCGTCCCCGGGGCGAGCGGCGATGTACTCCTTGGCCATCAGGTTCATGCCGTCGGCGAGAGGGGTCACGCACATGACATCGGCGAGCACGTAGTAGGCGACCAGCTCCTCGACGGGCAGCGTCCCATACACGTAGTGCACCGGCACGGTGTGGGCGCCGCCGTGGGAGCCGTTGATGCGGCCGACGAGCTGCTCCACCCGGGCGCGCATCGCCTCGTAGTCCCCGATGGGTTCCCGGCTCGGCGCGGCGATCTGCACGAAGACCGCCTCGTCGGCGAGATCCGGGCGCCGCTCCAGCAGGCGCTCAAAGGCCAGGAGCCGTGCGTCGATGCCTTTGGTGTAGTCGAGGCGGTCGGCACCGAGGAGTACCTTCCCCGGGTGCCCGAGCTCCGCCCGGAGCTCGGCGGCTCGCTCTCGCACGTGCGGGGTGGCGGCGAGCGCCTGGAAGGCGGCCGTGTCGATGGAGATGGGCGCCGGGTGCACCTGCACCCGGCGGCCGGACACCGCGAGGGCGTGGCGGCCGACCACGGCGTCGGTGAAGCGCTCGGCGGCGGCCAGGAAGTTGGTCACCGCCCGCTCCGTCTGAAAGGCGACCACGTCGGCTCCCAGCAGGCCGTTGAGGATCCTCCGTCGCCAGGGGAGGCGGGCGAAGATCTCCACGGGCGGGAAGGGGATGTGCAAGAAGAAGGCTATCCGGGCCCCCGGCTGCAGCCTGCGGAGCATGGCGGGCACCAGTTGCAGCTGGTAGTCGTGCACCCAGACCAGATCCGCCGCCTCGTGTTGCGCGGTGACGACCTCGGCGAAGCGGCGGTTGACCCGACGGTAGGTGTCCCACCAACCAGGATCGAACTCGGCCTCGCGTATGGCATCGTGGTACAGAGGCCACAGGCTCGAGTTGCAGAAGCCCAGGTAGTAGTCCTGGTACTCCGTCGTGCCCAGCAGCACGGGATGCTGGGCGATACCGTCGTGGACGAACGGCTCGGGGGCCTCGTCAGGAACACCGGTCCACCCGACCCAGGCTCCTCCCGAATCCCGCAGGATCGGCACCAGGGCGCTGACCAGACCGCCCGGGCTGACCTCCCAGTCACCGGCGTCGGAGCGCCGCACCGGCAGGCGGTTGGCGACGGCAACGACTCGTCCGCTCACGGCGGTCACCTCCCGGGTGGCGAGTGGGGCCGCCCGCGGGTTGGCGGGCCCGATGCGCCGGGACCGGAGGGCGGCACCGCGAAGCCCCCGCGGTCCGATGCGGCCCGAAGGCGCCGGTCCAAGACGGCTGCCTCACCCTACCGCTCCCGGCGGGATAACACCAGGGGGCCGGGGGCCGACCGGGTCTCTGATCGGCGGCGCCGGGGCGGACCGGCCGGCGCGGCCAGCGCGGCGCTCCTGCCGGTGAGTCAAAGCACCTTCCCGCTCCTTGCCAGCACCATCGCCTCCTCCAGGGTGGCCGGGGACGAGGCCACCGCGGCGGCCATCCCAGCGGCCGCCAGCACCCGGCACACCTCCTCCGGGTCGGCCCCGGGCAGGCGTACCTCGCGGCCCGCCAGGGAGGCCGCCAGCCCAGCCCCCTCGAGAACGGCGAAGGCCCCGCTCCAATCGGCCGTGCTCACCACGACCGCCCGCGATTCCCCCACGATGTCGCTCTCCTGGCCCCGCCCCACCACCCGGCCGCCGGCCATGAGCACCAGGCGGTCGGCCTGGCGGGCCTCGTCCATGTAGTGCGTGGTCACCAGGACAGCGACTCCCCCCGTCGCCTGGTCCCGGATGCGATCCCAGAGCCGGGCCCGCGTCAGGGGGGCGACACCGGAGGTGGGCTCATCGAGCACCAGAAGGGAGGGGTGATGCTGGAGGGCGACGGCAAAGGCCACGCGGTGCTGCTGGCCCAGGGGCAGGCGGCCCACCGTGACCGTTCCCGTCCCGGGCGGCGGGGCCTGGGGCGAGACCCGGAAGGCGGCGGCGGCGAAGGCCAGGTTCTCAGCCGCGCTCAGGTCGCGGTAGAGGCCCAGACCCTGGGGCACGTAGCCGATGCGCCGGCGGGTCTCCCGGGAGGGGGGCAGGCCGAACAGGCGCACCGTGCCGGCGCTGGGCGCCAGCAGCCCGAGGATCATCCGCATCAAAGTGGTCTTGCCGGCGCCGTTCGCTCCGAGCACGCCGACGATCTCCCCGGCCTCCACCGCCAGGTCCACCCCATCGACGGCAACGAAGGCGCCGAAGCGCCGGGTGAGGGCGCGAGCCTCCACGGTGCTCATGGGGCCCTCCCCGGCCCGGCCGCCAGCGAGGCCACGATGACCACGTCCTCCAGGCCCGGGGTCACCGCCGCCGGGTCGCCCTCCGGGCGCCACTCCCGCCAGCGGGGCCCGCGCCGCCAGGCCCGGGCCGGGTCGCCGGGGGTCTCCACCTCGACCACTGCTCCCGGCAGGGTGGCCACCACTTCGGCCGGGGGCCCGGCGACCAGGGGACGGCCTTCGTGGAGCACCAGCACCCAAGCCGCCCGCTCCGCCTCGTCCAGGTAGGCGGAGGAGACCAGCACCGCCGTCCCGCCCGCCGCCGCCAGGGCGATCAGGCGCCACAGGTCGGAGCGGCTCACCGGGTCGATGCCGGTCGTCGGTTCGTCGAGGACGAGCAAGGCGGGCTCCGGGAGCATCGCCATGATCACCCCCAGCTTCTGGCGCATGCCGCCGGAGAGGTCCCGGGCCAGGCGCCGGGGGAAGGGGGCCAGGCCGGTGCGCTCCAGCAAGTCGTCGATCCGGGGACCGGCCTGGGGGAGCCGGGCGACCGAGGCCACGAACTCCAGGTTCTCCGCCACGGTGAGGTCGCGGAAGCCCCCGGCGCGGGTGGGGAGGTACCCGATGCGGCCCCGCTCGGGGAGGCCCACCGTGCCCCGGTGCGGTGTCACCAGGCCGGCCATCACCCGGAGCAGGGTGCTCTTGCCGGCGCCGTCGCCCCCCACCACGGCGGTGACCCGCCCGGCGGGGACTTCGAGGGTGACCCCCTCCAGGGCGGGGAGCGAGCCGAACGAAACGGCGAGGCCGGCCACGCCCCAGGTCATGATGCCGCCCCGGCGGCCGGGTCGGCCCGGCGCCGCCCCGAGGGCGCCAGGTCACGCCGGAAGCGGAGCACCGCCAGGCCCAGGACCACCAGGGCCAGCGCCGCCAGCGCCAGGAAGGGCGCGCCCAGGGCGTCGATGGGGGTGCCCTTGAGGAAGACTCCGCGCGCGATCTGGATGAAGTAGGTGAGAGGGAGCAGGTAGGAGATCCAGCGCACCCCCCAGGGCATCGAGGTCAGCGGGAAGATCATCCCGGAGAGCATCACCTGGGGAAGCATCGCCATGATGGCCAACTGGATGGCCTCCCCCTGCGTCTGGGAGAGGGTGGAGATCAGCACCCCGAGGCCGAGCACGGCCAGAAGGAACAGGAGGGCGCCGGCGATGAAAACCGGCCAGGAGCCGCGGAAGGGGACGTCGAAGAGCAGCAACCCGGCGGCGGTGATCACCGTCATGTCGATCACCCCCACCAGAAAGTAGGGGGCGATCTTGCCCACGATCACGTCGCGAGGCCGCAGCGGCATCACGGCCAACTGCTCCAGGGTGCCCTCCTGGCGCTCCCGCACCACCCCCAGGCTGGTGATCACCGTGCCCACGGCGGTGAGCACCATCCCGATGAGGGCCGGGACCATGATCGCCGCCGTGGAGAGCCCGGGGTTGAAGAGGATCTCCACCCGGGGCTCGGGCACGGGCAGGGCGCCGGTGGTGCGGCGCAGGGCCGACTGGGCGGCGAACATCTCGCTCCCGTCCACCAGGATGGTGAAGGGGGGCTCGGCCACCACCGCGATGATTGCCCGCGAGCGGCGGAGGAGGTCCTCGGCGGTGGCGCGGTCCCCCGCCGGGTCGACGATCTTGACATCGAACGGCTCCGGCAGGATGGCGGCGACCGCCTCGGCCTGGTCGCCGACGACGGCGGTGGGGATCTGCTTGACGTCGAAACGGGCGACGTAGCCGAACACCACCAGCAGCAAGAGGGGCACGACGATCATCAGGGCGAGGGTGCGCCGATCGCGGCGCAACTGGCGGAACTCCTTGCGGACCATCGCCTGCATGCCCGGCTCCCTGCTCCCGTTCGATCTCCTCGGGCCGTGATCCTACGGTGGTTCGCCCCGTCGGTCAGGCGCTCGTCCCGTGTAGCCTGACGGGGATACGGTCCGACCATTACGGGAGGGATGAACGTGCTGAAGAAACTGGGCCTGCTCATCGTGGGTCTGATGCTGGTGATGACGGCCTGCGGCGACGACGACGACGGCGGTCTCAACGCCGAGACCCAGGCCAAGGTGGATGAGATCAAGGCGGAGCTTCTGGCCGACACGAGCGCCGATAACCCCTTCGCCGATGAGGCGACAGCCTCCTGCTTTGCCAACGGGATCGTGGGCAAGTTCGGGCTCGAACGCATCAACGAGCTCGACACTGGCTCGGGGGTCGAGGACGGCTTCGCCCTCATGTCCGCCGCCGAGCAGGAGTCCGTGGCCGATCTGGCGATGGATTGCATCGACTTCCAGTCGATCATTAAGGACCAGATGGCCGCCTCCGGGCTTCCCGAAGAGCAGGCCACTTGTGTGGCTAACGCTCTGAGCGACGATCTGCTCAAGGACCTGTTCCTGGCCGAGATTCGCGGTGAGGACCCGGCGGAGAGCGCCGACCTCATGGAAGTCATCATGGGGTGCCTGATCCCCTAACCGCCTGATTCCCGGCCTTCGGCCGGGACGCCGATCGGGCC
>JBDROA010000005.1:0-17696 GCA_043810615.1 Actinomycetota bacterium
TCGCGCTCTGCCTCCCGCTCCGCCCGCCGGGCCGCCTGGCGGGCGGCCACCCGGGCGGCGCGCTCCTCAGGCAAGGAAGGGGGGGCCGACTCCGGGGGTGGATCTCCGGTCACGTCAAGTACCTCGGCAGCTTGTGCTCCATGCGGCGGAAGGTGACGGCGGCGATCAGCAACAGGCTCACCGACCACACCGCCGATCCCCACCAGTGGTAGGCCTCGGTTGGCCGGCCGAGCAGGGCGGTGCGATACAGCCCGAGGATGGCCGCCAGGGGGTTGTACTGGAGGAGGCGCACCAGGACCTCGGGAGCGTTGCGCAGCCGTTCGTCGAGTGGGTAGATCACCGGCGACATGTACATCCAGATGCGGCTGAGGTGCCCCACGACGTTGCCGATGTCCCGGAAGGGGATCACCAGTTGGGCCACCAGCAGCGAAAGGCCCAGGTTGAACAGGGTGTGGAACACGAAGGCCGGGATCAGGACCACGGTGTGCGGCCCGGGCCAATCGCCGTTGGCGAACCCGGCGATGAGGAAGAATGGGATGAGGGAGAACGAGAAGGCCACCGCTCCCTCGATGACCGCGGCAATGGGAAGAACCATGCGGGGGAAGCGCTGGGTGGCGATGAGGTGGGCGTTAGAGGTAAGGGTGTTCCCGCCGCCCATCATGGTGGTGCGGGTGTAGGTGAAGGCAAAGAGGCCCGACAGCAGGAAGCCGATGTAGTTGGGATCGCCTCGCCGGGTGTCCAGGATCACCCCGAACACCAGCAGGAACACCCCTCCCAGGATCAACGGGTCGAGCATCCACCACAGCAGGCCGAGGGCGGTGGAACTGGTGCGGGCCCGCACCCCGCCCATGGCGACGTGCCAGGCGAAGTGCCGCCGCCGCCAGAGGTCGGTCAGGTACGCGCCCAGCCCGTCACGGCGCGAAAGCGAGATCACACGGGATGCGGTGGCCACGAGCGCCGAGTCTACCGGCGGCCTCCGGGATCACCCCGGGACGACCGCCGGCCGGGCCGGTCCCGGGGCCCTGTCAGCGGGCGGCGACGGCTTCGATCTCCACCAGACAGCCGCCGGGCAGAGCCCCCACCTGCACCGTGGACCGCGCCGGCGCAGCTTCGGAGAAGTAGCCGCGGTACACCGCGTTCACTGCGGCGAAGTCGGCCATGTCGGCCAGGAAGATCGTGGTCTTCACCACGTCGTCGCAACCCAGGCCCAGGTCGCCGAGCACCCGGCCCAGGTTCTCCAGGATCTGGGCCGCCTCGGCGGCGACGCCCCCCTCCACCCGCAAACCGGACACCGGGTCGAGCCCCAGTTGGCCGCTTATGAACACCAGGCCGGCGGCCTCCGTGGCCACCGAGTATGGGCCGATGGGCCGGGGCCCACGGGGGACCGGGGGTACCTGCTTGGGCATGCCGCCTCCTCACCGCGAGAACGCCAGCGTACTGCCCGCTCGGCGGCCCCTCTTGAAGACCGGCCTCCGCCTGGCAGACTGCGCCCCGCCATGACCACCGCCGCCGACATCACCACCGCCTTGCGCGGTGTCGTGGACCCCGAACTGGGGGCCGACGTCGTCGAGTTGGGCATGGTGCGGGGCATCGACCTCGAGGGCGGGGCGGCCACCATCCACCTGGCCCTGACCATCGCCGCCTGCCCCCTTCGGGACCAGATCGAGGGCGACGTCACCCGCAAGGTGGGCGGCCTGGCCGGCATCACCCGGGTGGAGGTGCGGGTGGCGGCAATGACCCCGGAACAGCGCTCCTCCCTCATGGGGGTGGCCCGGCGCAAGGCTCGCGATCAGGCCGGCGCCACCATGGTGAACCCGCTCACCCGGGTCATCGCCATCGGGAGCGGCAAGGGTGGCGTGGGCAAGTCTTCCCTGAGCGTCAACCTGGCGATGGCCCTGGCCGCCGCCGGGTGGCGGGTGGGCCTGCTCGACGCCGATATCTGGGGCTTCTCGATCCCCCGGATGCTCGGCGTCACCGGCAGCCGGCTCGAGGCGGGGCCCGACCGCCGGATCACCCCCCTCGAGACCGCCGGCCTGCAACTGGTCTCCACCGGCTTGCTCCTCGACGACGAGGACCGCGCCCTCATGTGGCGCGGTCTCATGCTGTCGAAGGCCCTCGAGCAGTTCCTGCGCGACGTGGCCTGGGACCCCGGGCTCGACTACCTGATGCTCGACCTGCCCCCGGGGACCGGCGACGTGCAGATGGCCCTGGCCCGCTTGCTGCCGCAGGCGGAACTGGTAGTGGTGACCACGCCGCAGCGGGCGGCGCAGAAGGTGGCGGTGCGGGTGGCCGACATGGCCCGCCGCTCCTGCCTCCCCGTGGTGGGGGTGATCGAGAACATGTCCGGCTTCACCACCGAGGAGGGCCGCCACTACGCCCTGTTCGGCTCCGGGGGCGGCCGGGATCTGGCGGACGAATTGGGCGTCCCCCTGCTGGCCCAGGTCCCCCTGGACCCCTTCGTGGTGGAGGGAGGCGACACCGGCCGCCCGGTGGTGACCGCCCACCCCGAAGCCCCCTCCGCTCGCGCCATCGCGCTGGCGGCCGCCCGTTTGCAGGAGCTGGTGCCGCCGCCCGCGTCGGAGACGTGCAGCGCCCGCGTCGCCCTCCTGGCAGAGCAGTTGGCCTCCCGGGAGGGTCCCGGCTGAGCGGGCGTCGGCAGGTCGCGGAGGTCATCACCATTCGGCTCGGCCGCGACCCGGCTCGTGATCCCGGGGCGCCCCTATCGACGGCTGCTCGCGGGAGAGGCCCCGCCGCTACCGGCAGAGCCTGACCATCAGCTGGTAGGGGTTGGTGAGCGGCCCCCCTGCCGGCTGGTAGCCGAGGTGCAGATGAGGGACGCCGGCGTTGCCCGTGTCACCCACGTAGCCGACCGTCTGGCCCTTGTTGACCCGCACCCCATCGCCGATGCCGCCGGCGAACCCCGAGAGGTGGGCGTAGTAGTAGACATCGCTGCTGTCGCCCCGCAGGTACAGGTTGATCCCGCCCAGGTAGTGCCACCCGGTGCCGTAGACCACCCCGCTCTCGATGGCCACCAGGGGAGTGCCCATGGACGCCACCATGTCGACGCCGTGGTGCTGGCGGCCCCCGGGCCGGGGCTCCAGCCAGGAGTTGCGGAAGGTGTGCGGCCCGGCCACGGGGCAGGTGCGCCCCGCGGTGGGCGTCCCTTCACTCGTGGCGTACCCGGAGGAGGCCGCGGCCGCCGCGGCCGCGGCGGCGGCCCGGGCCCGGGCGGCGGCTTCGACGGCGGCGATGCGAGCCTGCTCCTCGCGCCACCACTGGTCGTAGAGGGCCTGGTAGGCGTCGTTGGCCTCGCCCAGTTCGGCCAGGAGCAGGTCCACCTGGCGCTGCAGTTCGGCGTTCATCCCACCCTGGGTCTCGAGCAGCGTCTCCAACTCGGTCTGCAAGCGGGTAGCGTCCTCCTTGAGGTACTCCAGTTCGTTCACCGCGTCGCGATCGGCGGCCACCAGCGTGCGCATGTAGGCGTCGCGCGTCCCCGCTTTGCCCACCTCCTCGGGATCCAGGCCCCGGCCCCGGTTGGCGCCGAAGTTCATGTAGAGGTCCACGGCCTGCTCGCGGGCGGCGAAGCCGGCCAGGGCCAGGCGGCGCTCACGGTCGGCGATTTGCGACCGCAGCGACTCGATGCGGTCCTGGTACACCCACTCCTGGTACATGGCCGCCTCGAGGTCGCCGAGGCGCCCCTCCAGTTCGGCCGACTTCTGGCGGGCCTGGGCCTGGGCCTCAGCCAGTTGCGCGCGCGTCACCTCGGCCCACGCCGCCGGAGCCGGGATGAAGAAAAGCACAGCCAGCACCAGCGCGGCCAGCCTGCGCACGGGCGCTCCTCCCGCTTCTCTAGTTCAACTGGTCAGTTTACCGGCCTGCCCAGGGCACGCGCCGGGCGCCGCCCCCTCGGGGCCGCCGCCGGGGCCTCCAGAGCAGCCTTCGACAAGCCCGCCCGGGAGTCACGTTCCGGCGCACGGTCGAGCCGCACCGTGATGACCCCCGAGCCCCAACGCTGCCCCCTCCTAGCAGAGCGCCGACACCACCGGGTAGGGGTTGATGTACTGGCCGCTGGAGAGGATGTGGGCCAGGTGCAGGTGGGGGCTGGCGGCGTTGCCGGTCTCACCCACGTAGCCGATCAACTGCCCGGCCGCGACGCGGGTCCCGGCCTGGATGCCCGCGGCGTAGCCGTTGAGGTGGGCGTAGTACCACGAGTCGCCACTGTCCCCCTTGACGGTGAGGCCGATGCCGCCGGCGTAGTGCCAGTTGGGGCTGTAGATCACCCCGTTCTCGATGGGCACCAGGGGCGTGCCGATAGGCGACATCATGTCCACTCCGGTGTGGCCCCGCCCCCCGGGCCGGGGCTCACCCCACGAGTCGCGGAAGGTGGTCGCTCCGTCCACCGGGCAGACCATGGTCCCGGGCGGGGCCGGAGGCTGGGAAGGGATCGTGGTGGGAGTGGGAGTGGGAGTGGGAGTGGGAGTGGAAGTCGAAGTCGAAGTGAGGGGGGACGGCGGCTGGGTAGTGCCGCTGCCCCCTGCCGTCGAAGTGGTGGTCGAGGTGGCAAGCCACAGGCGGAGGAGCTCCGCCTCTTCGCGGCGGATCCGCTCGGCCTCCTGACGCTCCCACTCCCCCTTCACCGACTGGTACTCCTGGTTGGCCGCGTCCAGTTGGGCGTAGATCCCCTCCACCAATCGCTCGAGTTCGGCCGACACCTGCTCCCGGCGGGAGAGGGTCTCCAACAGGAGCGCTTGCTGGCGGGCATAGTCGCGTCGGGCCTGTTCGAGTCGGTTGACCAGGTCCCGATCGGTCAGCGCCACCGAGTCGAGGTAGGCCAGGCGGGCAGGCCCCTGGTCGTGGCCGCCGCCCAGCAGCGTGAAGTTGCTCCCCGACCCGGCGGCGATGTACATCTCGGCCACCCGGGCCCGGGCGGCGGCGCGGGCCAGGGCCAGTTCCCGCTCGCGGGCCGTGAGTTCGAGGCGGATGCGATCGATGCGGTCCCGAAGTTGCGACTCCTCGAGCAGCGCCTCCTCGTAGCGGGTGACCTCGCCTTCCAGACGGGAGGTCACCTCGCGCAGACGCTGTCGGGCTTCGTCCACCTGCTGAGAGGTGACCGCGGCCCCCGCGGGGGCCGCCAGAGCGGCCACCACCAGGCCGGCAAGAGCCAGCACTGCCGCCGCGGCCGGCGCCAGGGCGCGCTCTCCCTCCTTCAGGCGGCGGGGTCTCATGCTCCCGCCTCCTCGTAGCCGGCATCACCCGGGAGCAGCACGCGCCACTTGCCGTCGTCCTCAAAGGCCAGGCGGGGCTCGACCCGCACCACTCCGGCAGGCCCCGGGGCGGCGGCCAGCACCGCCGCGGCGTCGGCGTGCGCCGCCAGGGCTTCGAGGTGCTTGCGGGTGGGAAACTCAACCCGCCACTCCCCCGCGGCAGCGCGGCGCAGGGCCTCGGCCGGCTCCACCCAGCAGGCCTCGGTCACCTCGGTGCGGTCGGCGCCCGCCGCGGTGGCCGCGGCGACGATCGCTGCGTAGAAACGGGCATCGAAGCGGCGCGGGGCGCCGCGCGGCGTCACCCAGTTGGACAAATAGGCCAGGGAATCGGCATCGAACACGGCCCCCCTCTCCGCCAGGGCGCGGTACAGGTCGGCGCCGCGGCCGGGGGCCTGCACCCCGGGAGGATCGGTGAGGAACACACCGGCCTCTTCGGCCAGTTCGCGCAGGGCGGCCGCCCGCCAGGGAAGCTCCTCGGGGTCGCCCCCCCACCGCACCGCACCGGCGGCCGAGGCGTCGCGGTCGCAGTCGTCGAGGGCGCCCCCGGGGAATACGTGTGCGTCGCCCATGAAGGCCGCCGAATGGGCCCGGCGAACCATGAGGACCTCGAAACCTCCGGAACTGGGGCGAAGGGCGAGGACGGTAGAAGCGGGGCGAACCGGCTGGTCCGCCACAGGCACTGCCACACGACGAACATACCAGGGCCGGTGAGTTGTGCCCATGCTCTCGCCTGAGAGGCATCCCAGCGAGGAGGCGAGGCGAGCGCCGCCCCCGACAGCCCCCGACGCCGGCTTCTACACCAGGGACCGGTGGGCCAGCACCTGGCGCCGCTCGGTCTCGGTCTTGCCTCCCCAGATGCCGTAGGGCTCGCGGATCTCGAGAGCGAACTCCAGGCAGTCGCCGCGCACGACGCACACTGCACAAATGGCCTTGGCCTTGGCCTCCCGCCGCTCCCGCTCCTCCTTGCGCTCGACGGCGCTGGGCGGGAAGAAGAGATAGGAGTGGTTTCCCCGACACAGCCCGGTCAGCTGCCAGGAACGATCCAGCGGGACGGCCTCGCCCATGCTGCCTCCTTGTTCGGAGCCGCGCCCCGGCACCCTACCAGCGCCGGGAGCAGGCTGCCAGGCAGAATATGGCAAGAGGCCGGGACCGTCCGGGGTCCGTCCGGCCCCACTCAGCGCGCCCCCCGGGCCGCCGCGACTACAGTCCTGGTTCCCATGAGGGAGATCCTCCTCGTCGCCGACGTGCCCTGGGTAGCCGACGCCGTCCGGGCCGGCCTCGGCGGAGCGGACTACCACCTCAACACCACCGACGACCCGTCGGCCGTTGCCGCCTGGTGGCAGGAGCACGAACCGGCGGTGGTCCTGGTGGACTTCCAGGTGGGCTCTCGCGGGGGAATGGCCGTGGTGCGCGACCTGCGCGCCGCCTCCCATGCTGCCGGCGTCACCCCCCCGCCCACCGTGCTCCTGCTCGACCGCGCCGTCGATGCTTTCCTGGCCCGCCGCGCCGGAGCCGACGCCTGGATTCGCAAGCCGTTCGGCGGGTTCGCCCTCCGCCGCCTGGTGGACCGCCTGGTCGCGGCGCCCTCGCCGGGCACGGCCACCGGCTGAGCCCGGCGCGTCTCCTCGCCGGGGCCGATATCATGACCGCTCGCCGGGGCGTAGCGCAGTTTGGCAGCGCGCAGCGTTCGGGACGCTGAGGCCGCCGGTTCAAATCCGGCCGCCCCGACCAGAGCAGGTGGGCGCACCGTCGTGCGCCCACATCGCCCACCGGGCATTCGGACCGCGGATCCTGGGGCCTTCGGCCCTCCCCCGGTCCGCCGCAGCCGATAGGGTGGCTCCTGCAACCACGGCAGTGCCTCGGCCCTGCCCGGGTCGCTCCCGGCATTGCTTTCACCCCCGCGAGGGGGGACATACGGGACGGGCGCCCGCCGCCCGCCCCGGGAACCCGTGATGGAGGAACCGGAATGATTCGCCCGGACGCCGTGCACCAGACGCTGCGGAAGTACCAATTGGCCGACGGCATGTCCATCGTCCTCGACCTCGAGCGCTCCGAGGGTGTCTGGATGCACGACGCCGTGACCGGGAAGCGCTACCTGGACGCCTTCTCGTTCTTCGCCTCCTGGCCGGTGGGCTACAACCACCCCAAGCTCATGGACCCCGCCTTCCAGGCGGAACTGCTGCGGGCTTCCTCCACCAACGTCACCAACTCCGACATCTACACCATCGAGATGGCCGGCTTCGTGGAGGCCTTCGGGTCGACGGTCACGCCGCCCGGCTTCCCGCATCACTTCTGGATCTCCGGCGGCACCCTGGCCGTGGAGAACGCCCTCAAGACCGCATTCGACTGGAAGGCCCGCAAGCTGGGCCGCACCAACCTCGAGGACCCGGTGGAGGACCTGGTGGTGATCCACTTCCGCCAGGCCTTCCACGGCCGCTCCGGGTACACCTTGAGCCTCACCAACACCCGACTCGACAAGATCGGCCTCTTCCCCAGGTTCCCCTGGCCGCGGGTCCACAACCCGGCAATAGAGTTCGACCTCGACGGGGGAATCGCCAACGACATCGAGGCCGAGGAGCAGCGCGCCGCCGCCCAGATCGAGGCGGCCTTCGCCGCCCATCCGCGCAAGGTGGCCGCCATCATCATCGAGCCCATGCAGGGAGAGGGCGGCGACAACCACTTCCGCGGCGAGTTCCTCGCCCGCCTGCGCCGCTACGCCGACGAGCACGAAGCCATGCTGGTCTTCGACGAGATCCAGACCGGCTTCTACGGCTCGGGCAAGGCCTGGTGGTGGCAGCACGTCGGCGTGGCCCCCGACGTCGTCGCCTTCGGCAAGAAGGCTCAGGTGTGCGGCATCTACGCCTCCACCCGGGTGGACGAAGTGCCCAACAACGTGTTCGCTCTCCCCAGCCGCATCAACTCCACCTGGGGCGGGAACCTGGCCGACATGGTGCGTTGCCGCCGATTCATCGAGATCATCGAGGAGGACAGTCTGGCGTCGCACATCGCCGCCATGGGTGACCGTCTGCTGGCCGGGCTGCGGGGCATCGCCCGCCGCACCGGGGCGTTCACCAACCCCCGCGGCCGGGGTTCCCTGGCCGCCGTCACCATGGCGTCGCCGGAGGCCCGCGGGAAACTGCTCGACGAGATGTTCTCTCGCGAGTTGGTCGCCCTGCCCTCCGGGCCCACCTCGGTGCGCTTCCGCCTGCCGCTGGTCATCAACGCCGGAGAGATCGACGAGATCCTCAACCGGGTAGAAGCCTCCGTCGCGGCTAAGACCTGATCTCCCCCCCGGGCAGTTCCCGGCGGGGACACCGGGGCAGGTGGGTCGACCCCTCCGGCGGCGGAGCGCTTCATAGACGGCGGGGGGCCTCGCCGGAGAGCTTATGCTGGGAGGCGTCCCCCACCCGGAGAGGTAATGAGCCTTCGAGACAGGATCGCCGCCGGCGCTGCCCCCTTCTTGGAGCCCGGTGAGATGGTGCAAACCGCCTTCGTGGCCCAGACCGCCAGCAGTTGGCTGGTGCTTCTCGGATTCGTTCCCTTCTTGCTCCTCAACAAGTACCGGTGCGTGGTAGTCACCGACCGCTGCATCCTGGTCCTCGAAAGCGGCAAGCTGGCCAGCACCAAGCCTAAGTCCGTTGTCCGGGCCCTCCCCCGTTCCACCCGTATCGGCCCGCCCGCCGGCCTCTGGTACGTCACAGGCACTCTGGGAGAGAACCTCCGCATTCACAAGCGCTTCCACGGCGACATCAACACCGCCGATGCGGCGGCGCACCCGCCGCCCCCGCCGCCGCCCGCCTGACGGGGCCGGCAGCCGTCCGCTCGCTCCCGAAACCCCGACGCCAACGGGCCCGCCGGGTCGTTGGTGTGCCCGTAGACTCGCCCCGATGACCGGCCAACCCGGCTACCACCGCAGCCCCTCTTTCACCGAGCACCTCGGACGCAACCGCCCGTACTTGCGGGATGCCATCCTGGGAGCCAACGACGGCCTCGTGTCGATGCTGCTGCTGGTCGCCGGGGTGGTCGGCGGAGGCCTCACCTCCCGCCAGGTGCTGCTCACCGGTGTCGCCGGGGCCATCGCCGGGGCCATCAGCATGGCCGCCGGGGAGTACGTGGCCACCAAGTCCCAGGACGAGCTCTTCGAAGGGGAGCTCGCCCTGGAGCGGGCCCACGTCCGCGAACATCACGAAGCCGAGCTCCAGGAACTGAGCGACCTGCTCGGCGGCATCGGGCTGGACGGCGAACTGAGGGACCGGGTAGTCCAACACATAGGGAGCGACGACGAATCCCTGCTCCGCGTCATGACCGCACTCGAGTTCGGCCTGGTCGCGACGGAGCGGCGCAAACCCCACGTGGCGATGTACCTCTCCGGACTCCTCTTCACCGTGGGTTCTCTGGCCCCGGTGCTTCCCTTCGCCTTCGCGGGCAGCCCCCGTTTCGGCCTGCTGATCGCCGCCGCCGGCACCACTTTGGCGCTGCTCGTGGTGGGCGCGGTGAAGACCTGGGCCACCCGGGGCCACCCGGGGCGAGCGGCCCTCGAGAACCTTTCGGTGGCCACGCTGGGCGGCGGCCTGGCCTACGGAGTGGGCGTGCTGTTCGATCGCCTGGTCGGTAGCTGAGGAGCGGCTCGGGATGATGTTGCCTCACCCGGGCTGATTCCTACGAGTGCCCTCCCCCCCGGTTGAGCCGGCCATCGGGACCGCCCGGACCACCGCCTCTCCAGCAAAGCGAGGGAGGCGCGGCGGGCGTAGCCCGACTCGGAGGGGTCGAAGGACACCGCCGCTTACGCCGCGCCCTTGCCCCCACCCCAACCTCACTCCCCCACGGCTGTGGGGGAGGGGACGACTGCCCGGGCCGGCGTGGCTACATCCACCCGGCTCAGGTCACCAGTTCGGCGATCTGCACGGCGTTGAGAGCGGCCCCTTTCAGCAGGTTGTCGCCTACCACCCACAGGGAGATGCCGCCGGGGCGCCCCACCGTCTCCCGCACCCGGCCGGTCAGCACGTCGTCGACCCCGGCGCAGTCGAGTGGGGTGGGCACCTTGTCCCGCCACAGCTGCACTCCCGGAGCCATCTGGATCAAAGCCTCGGCCTCCTCCACCCCGAGCGGACGGGAGTACCAACACGAGGCCGCCAGGCCGTGGCCCACCATCACCGGCACCCGCACACAGGTGGGCTCCACAGCCACCGCCGGGGCGTCGAGGATCTTGCGGGTTTCGTAGACCAGTTTCCACTCCTCGTCGGTGTAGCCCCGTTCGGCCTGGACCCCGGTGAAAGGAAGCACGTTGAAGCCGATGGGCCGTACGTAGAGGTCGCCGCCCGGGTCGGCCCACCCGCCGTGCTGCAGGGCTCCCGGATCCTTGGAGAAGTGATCGATCTCAGCGGCCAGGGTGGCCATGCCTTTCTGCCCCGTCCCAGACACGGACTGGTAGGAGGCCACCACCATCGACTCCAGGCCGGCCGCCCGGTGAAGGGGCGCCACCGCCATGAGCAGGACCATGGTGGTGCAGTTGGGGTTGGCGATGATCCCGTGGTGGGCCCGTACGGCGGCGTCGTTCACCCCGGCCACCACCAGGGGGACCTGCGGGTCCATGCGCCAGGCCGAGGAGTTGTCCACCACCACCGCCCCGGCGGCGGCGAAGCGGGGGGCGTGCTCCCTGGCGCGAGTTCCCCCCGCCGAGAAGAGAGCCAACTGGATGCCGGTCGGGTCGGCCGTGGCCAGGTCCTCTACTTCGACCTCCCCCCACGGAGTGGGCACCCGGGCGCCGGCCGACCGGGCCGAGGCCATGAGGCGCAGGCCCCCCACCGGGAAGGAGCGGCGCTCCAGGGTGGCGATCATCTCCCGGCCGACCGCGCCGGTGGCCCCGACGACGGCAACGTTGCGCGGGCTCACGACGCCTCCTCAGATTCGGGGGAGAAAAAGGCGAGGTGCAGCAGGCGTACCGCCTCGTCCAGGCGAGCGCCGGGAACCAGGCAGGAGATCCGCAGCGGCGACGACGCCGTCAACAGGACCTTGATGCTGCCCCGCCCCAGCGCCCCGGCCATCTCTCCCTCCGCCTCCGGACGGGCCCGCAGCGCCGCGCCCACCACCGACACCTTGCCCACCTCCTCTTCCAGGGTGACGGCCCCCAATCCCTCATCGGCGGCGAGCGCCGCCAGGGCGGCCGCCGCCGTCGCGGCCTGGTCGCGGCGCACGCCCGCCCCGACTCCGGCCGGACCGGTCCCGATGGTGCCCGTCCCGATCCCGGCCGCCTCCAGTGCCGACAACACCGCCCCCACATCGGTCCCGCCGGCCAGGCCGACCAGGGCCTGATCCGCATCGTGGGCCACCCCCGCGAGGCCGGCCCGCCCGCCGGTACCCTCCCGCACCCAGGTGCCCTCCCCGTCGTGGAACGAGGAGCGAACGTGCAGGGGCACCCCCCAGCGCCGCCCCATTTCGACCGAGCGCAGCATGAGCACCCCGGCCCCCGCCGCGGCCAGTTCCGCCATCTCCTCGAACCAGACCTCGTCGAGTTTGCGGGCCTCGGGCACGATGCGGGGGTCGGCGGTGAACACCCCGTCGACGTCGGTGTAGATCTCACAAGCGTCGGCCTGCAGGTACGAGGCCATGGCCACCGCGGTGGCGTCGGAGCCGCCGCGGCCCAGGGTGGTGATCTCCTTGCTGGTCGCCGAGACCCCCTGGAAGCCGGCCACGATCACCACGTCACCCTTGTCGAGGTGCTCCTTGACCCGGAAGGCGCGCACCTCCTCGATCTCGGCACGGCCGTGGACGGTGCTGGTGATGATGCCCGCCTGCGACCCGGTGAGGCTCACCGCCTCCACCCCAAGGTCGCGGATGGCCATGGCGAGCAGGGCCATGGAGATGCGCTCGCCGGCAGTGAGCAGCATGTCCATTTCCCGAGGATGATCGTTGGGGCTGACTTGCCGGGAGAGGTCGACGAATTGGTCCGTGGTGTGGCCCATGGCCGATACCACCACCACCAGGTCGTTGCCCGCCAGACGGCTGCGGGCGACGCGGCGGGCCACGGCGAGGATGCGTTCGGCGTCGCCTACCGAGGTCCCGCCGTACTTCTGGACGATCACCGCCATAGGCCCGAGAGTGTACCGACGGCCCCCTATAGTGCCCGGGCCATGCCCACGCGCTCCCCCCTGATCCTCGCCCTCTCCCTGCTCCTCGTCGTCACGGCCGCCTGCGGGGACAACGACGCCACCACCACGACCTCCCCGGCAGACGGCCCGGCCGTCGCCTCCCCCGAGTATCAGGCCTTCCGCGCCCAACCCACTGCCTGCGGGGCCGCCGCTCCCGCCCCGGCGGTGGCCATGCAGTTCGACTCCCCCGCCGATGCCGGCGTCGACGGCCCCATCGAGGTGGTGCTCCACACGTCGTGCGGCGCGGTGCGCCTCGAACTCGACCCGGCCCTCGCCCCCGAGACGGTGAACTCGTTCGTCTTCCTGGCGCAGCAGGGCTACTTCGACGGCACGGTGTCGCACCGCGTGGCCCCCGGCTTCGTCTTCCAGGCCGGCGACCCCACCGCCTCCGGGACCGGCAGCCCAGGCTATCGCCTCCCCGACGAGTTACCCGCCTCCGGGTTCACGTACACCCGCGGCGTAGTGGCCATGGCCAACTCGGGAGCCCCCGAGAGCGGCGGCAGCCAGTTCTTCATCGCCCTCGACGACATCGGCCTGCCCCCCAACTACACCGTGTTCGGGCGGGTCGTCGATGGCTTCGACGCCCTCGTGCGCATCGCCGCCCTCCCCATGGGGCTCAATCCCCCCGACCCCACCAACAGCCGGCCGCTGGAGACCGTCTACCTCGAGCGGGTCGAGGTCGCCGGCGACTGAGGTGGCGGTAGACCTCCACACCCACAGCCTCCGCTCCGACGGCACTGATACCCCGGCCGGCCTGGTGGGGTTAGCGCTCTCCGTCGGCCTCACCGCTCTGGCCCTCACCGACCACGACACCCTCGACGGCATCGCCGAGGCCCGGGCAGCCGTCACCGGCACCGCCCTCGAGTTCATCCCGGGGGTGGAACTGTCGATCGATTGGGAGGCAGGGCCGGCCCACTTCCTCGCCTACTGGATCGAGCCGGGAGGCGGGCCCCTGCAGGATCGCCTGGCCGACCTGGCCGAGGGCCGGGCCCGGCGCAACACCGAGATCCTCGCCGCCCTCTACGGCCTGGGATTCGGCCTGTCCCCCGAGGAGTTGCGCTCCTCCCCCGGTGTGGTGGGCCGGCCCCACATCGCCGCCGCCCTGGTGAGACGGGGCTACGTGCCTTCCCTGGAGGCCGCTTTCGACCTCTACCTGGCCCGGGGACGCCCCGCCTACCGCCCCCGGCGTCGCCTGACCGCCGCCGACGCCGCGACCCTGGTCCGCCGTTCCGGGGGAGCGGCGGTCCTGGCGCATCCGCACACCATCGCTGCCGGGGCCGAGGCCTATGCCGCGGCGCTGGAGGCCTTCGCCGCCCTCGGCGGGGCGGGTGTCGAGTGCCACTACCCCGACTACCCGCCGGAGCTCCAGGCCCACCTCGCCGCGGTGACCCGCCGACTGGGCATGGCCCCCACCGGCGGCTCCGACTACCACGGGGCCCACCGCCCCGGCATCGAACTGGGGAAGGGCCGCGGCGACCTCCGGGTGCCGGACGGGACCGTGGCGGAGTTGCGCCGGCACGCCGGGATCTGAGCGCGCCGGCTCCGCACTTCTTCAGATCGGAGCGCCGCCGCCGATACCCACTTGGAATGATCACCCAGGAGGCTCCCTCCACACCGGCGCCGTTGGCCGGATCCGCCCCGGTCGAGTACGCCGAGGTACACCGGGGCCGTCGTCTGGCGAGCGCGACGCTCGCTGCGGCCTTGCTCGCCGTCGCGGTCGTGGGCCTCGCCTACGCCGTGCCGGGCAGTCTCGCCAAGGCGGTGGCCGCGACCCTCGTGCTCGCCTACGTTGTGGCCCACGCCGGGGCCAAGGCCCTCCCGTCGCTTGCCTTCTCGGCCCTGGCCTTCGCCGCCACCACCGGTAGCGCCGGGGAGTTCGCCGCCCCGTTCGCTGCTCTGGCCGCCTACGTGCTGGCGGCCTCGGCCCTGGCCCTGCCCTCCCGCCTGGTGGCGATCCCTTCGGTCGCCGTGGCCCTTGGGGCGGTGCTGCGCCTCACTGTGCTCCACCCGGCCCCGGCCGGCGACTCGAGCCTGCCGGCCCTGCTCTCCGGCATCGAAGCCACCGCGTACCTTGCCCTCCTCGCCGTGGTCGTCCTCACCTCCGCCCGGGCGATCCGCTCCGCCCGCCGCCGCCAGGCCGAAGCCTTGGATTCAGAGCGGCGCGCCGCGACGATGAAGAACGAATTCGTCTCGATGATCAGTCACGAACTGCGCACCCCCCTCACCAACATCGGCGGTTTCGCCATGGCCCTGCGCGAGTCGTGGCGGGTCTTCGACCCGGCTGAGGTGGATGAATTCATCGGTGTCATCTGCAGCGAGACCGAGCACCTGCGCCGACTGGTCGACGACGTGCTCGTGGTCCCCCGCCTCGAAGTGGACCGCCTCCTCATCGAGGCGGCGGACTTCCCTCTCCGTCCCGCCGCCTTCCGCATCGCCGACCTCGTCTTCCCTCAGGGCGGTGCCAAGACGGCATCGGTGTCCATCAGCGGCAACGCTGTGGTCCACGCCGACCCCAACCGGGTGGAGCAGGTGCTGCGCAACCTCCTGGAGAACGCGGCGAAGCATGGCGGGTCCCAGGTGAGCGTCGAGGCCTCCGCCCGGAACGAAGAGTGGCTGGTCGTGGTCGCCGACGACGGTCCAGGGGTCGACGAAGAGCACCAGGAGCGGGTCTTCGCCCCGTTCGAGCAAGCCGTCCCCGCTGCCAGTCCCGGCAACGGACTCGGCCTGGGCCTCACCGTCTGTCGGGTCCTCGTCGAGGCCATGGGAGGGCGCATCTGGTACGAGCCCGGGTTCCCCACCGGGACCCGCTTCTGCTTCACCCTGCCGGCCGCCTCCTCCCGGCAGGACGCCCGGGTGGCGGCCGTCCCGTAGCGCGATTCGACGCTAGGTTCCCGGCCGGCCCGGCCGTCTGCGGCGGGGAGGCGTCGGATGCCCCGTCCTTCCCGCCGCCGCCCAGGCGTCGGGTTTCGCCGGGCCCGGAGCCTCAGTCGCCGCCGCCTCCTCCTCGACGAGGGCTTTGACCGCGGCCAGGACGGCGGCCACCTCCTCGGACGAGATGGGGGATCCCACCTCGGGCCGGCGCTCGGGCCCCGCTCTCCGACGTGACGACTCCGGGCTCATGCGATCTCCACCAGCTCGGTCAGGGTGCCCCCGAATGCCCGGGGGTGGACGAAGGCGATGCGGGCCCCTCCGCCGCCGCGACGCGGCTCCCGGTCGATGAGTTCGGCCCCCTCGGCTGCCAGGTGCGACAGGGCGGCATCCAGGTCGGGAACGGCGAAGGCCAGATGGTGCAGACCCTCGCCGCGCCGGGCGAGGAAGCGCCCCACCGGGCTGTCGGAGCGCAGTGGGGCCAGCAGTTGCACCTGCGATCCGCCCACCAGGAGCATCGCCTCCTCGACCCCGTCCGTCTCGATGGTCTCGCGCGACACCGGGGCGGCGCCGTACATGCGCTGGAAGCGGGCCAACGCCTCGTCCAGGTCGTGGACCGCCAGGGCAACGTGGTCCAGGTTGAGCAGCAGCATGCCCCTCCCTCGGGCCGGGGTGCCAGGTTACCGGGGTGGGGAGGCAGGGCCACCCGAGGTCGCGGCGCCACCGGCGAGACCCGTCGGTAGCCTGGGCCCGACATCGACAGGAGGCTTCATGGGTTCCGTCGTCTGCTCCATCGCCCGCACTCCCCTCGGCCGCTTCGGGGGCGCCTACAGCACCCTGCCGGCGGTCCAGTTGGGCGCGGTGGCCATCACCGCCGCCCGGGAGCGGGCCGGGCTGGCGCCCGACCGGGTCGATGAGGTGTACTTCGGCCACGTGATCCAGGCGGGCGCCGGGCAGATCACCGCCCGCCAGGCGGCCTACCGGGCCGGCATCCCCCTGTCGGTACCCGCCACCACCATCAACAAGGTGTGCCTCTCGGGAATGACCGCCATCGCCCTGGCCGACAAGGACATCCGCCTGGGCGAGGCCACCTTCGTGATCGCCGGGGGGATGGAGTCCATGACCAATGCCCCCTATTCGTTCCCCGCCGCCCGCTACGGGGCCCGCATGGGGCAGAGCCCCATGGTCGACCTCATGGAGCACGACGGCCTCTTCTGCGCCTTCGACGACTGCCTGATGGGGGCCACTTCCGACCGGCGCAACGCCGAATTGGGCATCGGCCGCGCCGAGCAGGACGAGTGGGCCGCCGCCAGCCACCAGCGAGCGGCCGCCGCCGCCGCGGCAGGGGTGTTCGACGCCGAGATCGCCCCGGTCGCGGTGCCGCAGCGCAAGGGGGACCCGATCATGGTCACCGCCGACGAGGGCATCCGTCCCGACTCGAGCGCGGCGGCCCTCGGCAACCTCCGCCCCGCCTTCGCCACAGACGGGACCATCACCGCCGGCAATGCCTCGCAGATCTCCGACGGCGCCGCCGCCCTGGTGGTGGCCGACCGGGCGGCGGCCGAGGCGGCGGGCATGCCGATCCTGGCCGAGGTCGTCGCCTACGGGCAGGCCGCCGGGCCCGACGCCACCCTGCACGAACGACCCGCCGAGGCGTTGACACAGGCCCTCTCCCGGGCCGGCCTGGCCGTTGCCGACCTCGACCTGGTCGAGTTCAACGAGGCCTTTGCCGCTGTGGCCCTATGGTCGGCCCGCCTCCTGGGGATCCCCCACGAGAAGGTGAACGTGCACGGCGGGGCGGTGGCCCTGGGGCATCCCCTGGGCGCCACCGGGGCCCGCATCGTGGTTGCCCTGATCAACGCCTTGCGCCGGACCGGCGGCCGCCTCGGCGCCGCCGCCCTGTGCGGCGGAGGCGGCCAGGGCGACGCCCTGATCGTGAGGCTGCTGCCGTGACCAGAACCCGCCCCGACCGCAACCTCGCCCTGGAACCGGCCCGGGTCACCGAGGCCGCCGCCCTGGCGGGGGCCAGGTGGCAGGGCCGGGACGACGAGGAGGCCGCAGACCAGGCGGCCGTCGAAGCCAAGCGAGTCGTGCCGGCCACCCTCGACATCGACGGGGTGGTGCTCATCGGGGAGGGGGAGAAGGACGCCGCCCCATGCTGGCCAATGGCGAGCGCACCGGCCACCCACCTCTCGTAGACGCAGCGGTGGACCCGGTCGACGGCACCCGCCCGACCGCCGACGGGGGCCCCGGCGCCCTGGCGGTGCTGGCCCCGGCGGAGCGGGGCACCCCGTACGCCCCGGGCAGCCTGGTCTACATGGACAAGATCGCCATGGGCCAGGAGGCCGGGTCCATCGACCTCGAGGCCCCGGGCGAGGAGAACCCGCGCCGCGTGGCCGGGCCACCGCCAAGGCGG
>JBDROA010000006.1:0-5560 GCA_043810615.1 Actinomycetota bacterium
CAGAGCCTCGCCGCCACCTCCCCCTGAGGGGGAGGAACGGGAACGGGGAGTGCCGAGTCTTCGAGGCGAGGGGGGTTCTTCACTGCGGCCCTACGGGTCTGGTGTGGTAGACGGACCCCCTCCGTCGCCTCCCAGAACCTCGCCGCCACCTCCCCCTGAAGGGGAGGAACGGGACGGACGGGGCCGGTGTCGTCGCCCCACCCCTGGGGTGAGGCCACCTCACCCCTCCCGGACCGGCGCCTCCCCGGCGACCGCCGGCTGCACCTTCCGTCTGTGCCAGGGCCACCAGGCCCACTTGCCAAACAGGGCGGTGATCGCCGGCACCAGCATGCTGCGGACGATGAAGGTGTCGATGAGCACCCCCACGGCCACGGTCACCCCGATCTGCAGCAGCATGCGCAGCGGAGCGATGGCCATGGCGGCGAAAGTGCCGGCGAGGATGACCCCGGCCGAGGTGATCACCGTTCCGGTGCGCGCCGAGGCCACCTGGATGCCGTCGTGGATGCCGAGGCGGTCGCTCTCCTCGCGCACCCGACTCATCAGGAAGATGTTGTAGTCCGAGCCGAGGGCCACCAGCAGCACGAACACGATGAGCGGCAGGAAGTAGCTCACCCCCGAGTGCCCCAGGAGATCCTGGAAGAGCAGGGCGGCGATCCCCAGGCTGGCCATCCACGAGAGCAGCACCGTGGCCACCAGGTACAGCGGGGCCACCAGGGCCCGCAGCAGCACGATGAGCACCAGGAGGATGCCGGCCACGGTGATGGCGGCCACCCGCCAGAAGTCCTCGCCGATGGTCTGGCGGATGTCGGCGTAGGCGGCGGTCTGGCCTCCGGCCAGGATGCGGGCGTCGGCCCCGTAGCGGGGCGCCTGGCCGGCCAGGCCCTGCCGGATGCCCGGGATCAGTTCGATGGCGTTGTTGTCGTAGGGATCCTGGGCCAGGATCACCCGCAACTGGGCCACAGTGCCGTCGGCCGACAGGTAAGAGCTCATCAACTGGCTCACCTCGTCCTCACCCTCTGCCGAGGAGGCGGCGGGGAGGAAGAAGTCAGGCCGGGTCTCGAACTCGGCGGCCAGGGCGCCAAGCTCGGCCGGCAGGCGCGAGATGGGCTCCTCCAGCATCTGCTGCAAAGTCTGACCCTGGGAGGACGACGACATCAGGGTGCTGATCAAGTAGGCATCGGGCCGCTCGGCGAACTCCCCGGCCAGCGACTGGAGGGAACCCACCAGGCGGGTCGTGAGCTGCGCGTTGGTGCCGTAGCGGGACATGGAGGCCAGGGTGGCCTGCGAATCCAGGAAGCCCGGGCTCCCCTCCACCTCGGGGTAGGCGGCGGCCAGTTCCCCCAGGTAGGCCTGGAGCAAAGGCAGTTGGGCGGCAGCTTCGGCGCCGTCCGCCGACGCCACCTGGGCCGAGACGAACCCCAGTTGGGTGCTCACCCGCAGGGCGCCGCGCAGCAGGCCCACCGCCCCTTCGAAGGCCTCGAGGTCGGCCAACGACCCCTGGTAGGCGGGCACGTCGGGCAGGCCGGGGAAGGCGCCGCCCAGGCCTGCGACGTAGGCCACAGCCCGGGCCAGCCCGGCCTCGGTATCCTCCTCCAGGAGTTGCCGCAGGGCCTCTATGGGGTCGCCCCCCTGGGGCACCAGCTGCTCGGCCATGTCGGCCACTTGAACCGACGGGCGGAAGCCGTCGGGGGTGACGCCTTCGCCGCCGGGGGCCACCAGACTGGAGACACTGGCCACGCCGGGCATCACCGTCAGCAGGTCGTGGGTGCGGCGCAGCAGGGCCAGCGAGTCGGGCGAGGCCAGGTCACGCTCGGGGGCCTGCACCAGCACCGTCACCGGCGACAGCTGCCCCTGGTCGAAGTGCTCCCCCACCACCACGTAGCCGCTGCGCCCGTCGCCGCTGGTGGGCAACTCCCCGAGCAGGTTGAAGTCGGAGCGCAGCGTGGGCATGGCCAGGGCCGGGATCGCCAGGGCCACCACCAGCGCGGCGGTCACTATCCCGGGGTGCCGGGTGATGCCCCGCGCCAGTCCGGCCCAGGGGCCCTGGCGCCCATCGTGCGAGCGGAAGTGCCGGTGGAAGGGCCAGAACAGGAAGCGGCCGAAGAGGCCGAGGTAGGCCGGGGTCAGGGTGAGGCCGGCGAGCACGGTCACTCCGATGGCCACGGCCAGGGCCGGCCCCACGCTGCGGATCATCCCGAAGCGGGCAACCGCCATGGCCGACAGGCCGACGATGACCGTGGCGGCGCTGGCGGTGATGACGCCGCCGATGCGCCCCACGGCGCGGCGGGCGGCCCCGGCCCACTCGTCGTGGGCCAGTTCCTCCCGCACCCGGGAGATGAGGAAGATCGAATAGTCGGTGCCCACCCCGAACACCAGCACCACCATGAAGGTGTCCAGGGTCGAGGAGACCTGCCAGCCCGCCTGGGCGGCCCAACCCAGCACACCGCGGGCCACCACCCAGGCGATCCCGATGGTGAGGAGGGGCGCCAGGGCGGCCAGCGGAGCCCGGTAGATGGCGAGCAGGATGACCACCACCAGCACGAGGGTGACCACCGTGGTGCGATCGGTGGCCTCGAGAGTGGCATCGAGGTAGTCGGCGCCGATCCCGGCCTGGCCGGTGACGTTGCCCCGGAGTCCCGCCGGCATGGTCTCCGCCAGCAGGGCGCGCAGTTCGTGTACGGCCACCCCGCCGGTCCGTTCGAACCCCCCGACCGACAGATTGACCTGGACGATCTCGGCCACCCCGTCGAGGCTGCGCAGCCAGGGCGCCAACTCGGGCCGGGCTGCGGCGGTGACCACCTCCACCACCGTGAGGGCCAGTGCCTCCGACGAACTCGGCCCGATGACGGCGGCGGGGAGGCCGGCGATGTACTGCCGGTCGGCGTCGGTCAGGCCCCCCGGCCGGGAGAACACCAGGGTGGCCTGCCCGGGTGAGGTGTCCCCGGGGAAGGCCTCGGCCAGCAGCATGCCCGCTTCCTGCGACTCGCTCTCGTCGGGCAGGAAGGAGGTCTCGTCGGACTTGCCGACATCCTCCAGGGTGGGAGCGAACAGGTAGCAGATGGCGCCGAGGGCGATCCAGAAGACCAGGAAGGTGAAGCGAAAGCGGATGACGATGCGGCCGAGTCTCTCGAACATGTCTCCTGCACAGCGTCGGAGGCGGTTGCCCACCATCTCACCACGGCGACTCCGTTCTGCCGCGAACGGTGGACAGATGTTACATCAATCGTTACGATCGTATCAGATGCCCGGGAGTGAGCGAACCACCCGCCAGCGCGTCCTGACGGCGGGGCGCGACCTCCTGGTGACACGCGGCGTGCGGCGCGTTTCGATGGACGCAGTGGCCGCCGCCGCCGGGGTCACCCGCATGACCGTGTACCGCCACTTCGGCGACCGGGAGACCCTGGTGCGAGAGGCCTTCCTCCAACTCGCCGAGGCGCTCGAGGCCGTGGTGGCCGACCTCGGCGGCGAGGCCCAGCCCGACGTCGACGCCTTCCTGGGCCGGATCGGCGAGGTGGTGATGGCCCTCCCCACCGGGCTCCAGGCGGCCATGGCGGAACTGGAGAAGGCCCATCCCGAGGTCCACGCCGAGGTGCGGGACCGGGAGCGCCGGGCCATCGGTGCCCTCTTCGACCTCCTCTACTCCGGCGCCGAGGCCCAGGGACGCATCCGGCCCGGGTTGAAACGGCCGGTGGTGGAGATGCTCTTCTGGGAAGTAGTCACCGGCTTCTTCGACTACCCCGCCCTGCAGGCCCAGGGCCTCTCCCCCGCCGAGGTCTTCCGCACCATCGTCGACGTGCTGCTGAACGGGATGCTGGTCCCGCCGGCGAAGCGCTGAAGCGGAACCCTGCGGAAACCCTCACCCCCCGCCCTCTCCCGCTGAAGCGGAACCCTGCGGAAACCCTCACCCCCCGCCCTCTCCCGCTGAAGCGGGAGAGGGAGCCGGGCGAAACTCGACCCTCGCGGTATCGTTCCGGCGCCAGACCAGAGCCCCACCCCGAGGAGCCATGCTCTTCCCCACCGTCCAGTTCGCCATCTTCTTCGTGGTGGTGTTCCTGGGGCACTGGCTCCTGATGCAGCACCCCAGGCCCTGGCGCTGGTTCATCCTGGCGGCGAGCTACTTCTTCTACGGGTTCTGGGACTGGCGCTTCACCGGCCTGCTGGCCGGCTCCACCCTGATCAACCAGTTCCTGGCGGTGCGCATTCACGCCGCCCGCACGCCCCGCGCCCGCCGCTGGTTCCTGGCGGCCGCGATCGCGGCCAACCTCGGCGTCCTGAGCTTCTTCAAGTACTACGGCTTCTTCATCACCTCAGTCGTCGCCACCCTCGACAAGGTGGGCCTGCATGTGGACATCCGGCCCCTGGAGGTCATCCTCCCGGTGGGCATCTCGTTCTTCACCTTCCAGGCGATGTCCTATGTCATCGACATCTACCGGGGCAAGCTCCAGCCCGCCCGCTGGCTCGACTTCGCCGTCTACCTCTCGTTCTTCCCCCAACTGGTGGCCGGCCCGATCGTGCGGGGGACCGAGTTCCTGCCCCAACTCCAAGGCCCCCGCGATCCCCGCCGCGTCGACGCCAGCCGGGGCTTCTACCTGATCTTCATCGGCCTCGCCAAGAAGATCGTTATCGCCGACTTTCTCGCCTCCCACATCGTGGACCAGGTGTTCGCCTCCCCCGGCCTCAGTTCGGGCCCCGAGGTGCTGTTCGCCGTCTACGCCTACGCGATACAGATCTACGCCGACTTCAGCGCCTACTCCGACATCGCCATCGGGGTCGCCCTCCTGATGGGTTTCCGCTTCCCGGAGAACTTCAACGCCCCGTATGCCGCAGTGAGCGTCGCCGACTTCTGGCGCCGCTGGCACATGACCCTGTCCCGCTGGCTGCGCGACTACCTCTACGTGCCCCTGGGGGGCAACAGGGGCGGCCGCCTGCTCACCTACCGCAACCTCATGCTCACCATGTTCCTCGGCGGCCTCTGGCACGGGGCCGCCTGGCGCTTCGTGGTCTGGGGCGGGCTTCATGGGGTCTTCCTCGCCGTCGAAAGGGCGGTGGTCGAGCAGCGCCGGGCCCGCGGCCTCGCCCCACTGCCCGACACCGTCTGGCTCCGCGCCGCCAAACGGCTGGGGACCTTCCACCTCGTGTGCCTGGCCTGGGTCTTCTTCCGGGCCGACTCGCTGGGCACCGCCTGGTCGATCCTGGGGCGCCTCTTCACCGGATGGGGGCGGGCCACCACCCTCGTGACCCCGGCAGTGCTGGTGGCCATTGCCGTGGGCCTCGCCGCCCAGTACGTGCCGCGCGGGGCGGTGAACCGCGGGCTCATCGGGTTCAGCCGGCTGCGCCCGGTAATGCAGGGCGTCCTGCTCGCCTTCACCCTCATGCTCATCGACGCCCTCGGGCCCGAGGGGGTCGCCGCCTTCATCTACTTCCAGTTCTGATGACGCAACCACGCAAGCACACACTCATCGAGGGTCGCCGGGCCTGGGCGGCCGGCCACGTGCTGGTGACCGGCCTGGTCTGCCTGGGCCTGGCCACCTTCCTCAACGCCGCCTCGCTACTGCGCACG
>JBDROA010000007.1:0-69353 GCA_043810615.1 Actinomycetota bacterium
GCCAGCTCCTCGGGCATCCGCACCGTGGTGATCCGTCTGGACATACCGTCATGCTATCACGCCAGCACGCTCCTGAGTAGCCTTCCGAACGGGAGTCGCGGTCGCGCAGCACAAAGGCAGGCCACCGGATCCCTCGCTACCCCACACCTCACCGGGTCGAGCCAGCCCCCGGTGCCGGGCCATCTGGTCCGGTCCTCCCCAGCAGCCGATCCACCTTATAGCCGGAGCGGTCCTCCGCCCGGGCCAGGGCGGCGACCAGTTCGGCCGCCCGGGCCAGGACCGCCTTGCTCCGGGTGCCGAGCAACCCGCCCGCCACCAGGCCCCGCCCCAGCGAGCGGAACCCGTCGCGGTCGAACCAGGTGAACCCGCCGTGCTGGTGCACCGCCAGCAATTCCGCCACTTCGGGGTCGGCCAGCACCGCCTCCCCCAACCGGCGCAGGCCCGCCGCCGAGCCGCGGCTCCGGCCCCACTCGCGGGCGACGGCGGCGTGGCGCTCCATCAGGGGAATCACCCGGGCCCAGTCCCCCACCCCTTCCAGGTCCAGGGCGTCCAGGCGCAGCCCGCTCCGGCCGCCGGGGAACAGGCGGACCACGGCCCACACCACCAGCCAGGCCGGATCGAAGAAAGGCGGCCGGCCGTCGAGGGCGTCGGCCACCTGGGCCATGGTCGCCAGATCCCCCGGGAACTGGGTGAAGGCGCGGCGGCGGTCGCTGTGATGCCCCAGGACGGCGGCTTCGTCCAGCAGGCGCCCCAGGGCGGCCTCCACCTCCGGGTCGGCCGCCTCTATCGTCCCGGAGAGCACCGGGCGAGCCACCTCCACCAGGTCCCCCAGGGCGGCCCGCAGCGGTTCGGTGCGCATGTCCTCCAGGGCGGCGGCGACGCTCGGGACCGCTCCTCCCTGCAGGCGACGGGCCAGGGTGGCGTAGGCCCCGGTGTGGTCGGCCACCTCCTCGAAGTCGAGGAACACCCGGCACTCGTAGCCGTTGAGGGAGACGAATAGGCCCTGCTCGCACAGGTCCCGACTGCGGCGCAGGTACTCCCGCCCGCTCGGATGCTCCCGGAACATCACGAAGTCGTCGTGCCCGCCGCGCAGGCCCAGGCCCTCACCAAGGTGCCGGGTGCGCAGGCCACCCACCGCCTTATCGCGATAGGGAACGGAGCGGTGCACCCACCCCGAGGCGCCGTCGTACCGATTGTTGTAGACGACGAGCGAGGCCCGGCCCTCGACCCGATTGCTGTGCGCGAAGACGCTCTCCGCCACCGCCCCCCCGGAGGCGGCCTCGTAGAGCAGGAACTCGGCGGCTTCGGCAAACTGGCGGCGCCGGTGCAACAGGGGGAATATCTCCCGCCGGTGCCGCTCCACCAGGCCGGTGTCGGGCCGTTCCTCCCAGCGGGCCCGGCGGTACTCCATGCCGTAGCGCTCCCGGAACCCCTCCACCTGGCCGTGGCCGAACATAGGGAGGCCGGGCAGGGTGCACATCAGGCTGCACACCCCGAAGTACTTGTCCCCGGTGCCGAACTGGGCGGCGGCGGTCTCCTCGTCGGGGTTGTTCATGAAGTTGACGAAGCGCTTCAGGATCTCCGGGTCGAACTCGAGGACGTTGCGCATCAGTCGGCGGTAGTCGGCGTTGCTCTCCGTCGAGGTCATGTGCATGAAGGCGCTGTTGTAGACCCGGTGCATCCCCAGGGTGCGCACGAAGTAGCCCTCCAGCATCCAGAAGGCCTCGGCCAGGAGCAGAGTGTCGGGGGCCTCGGCGGCCACCCGGTCCACCACTTCCCGCCAGAACTCGTCGGGCATGTGGCGGGCGAATTCCTCGTCGGTCATGCCCTGCGCCGCCCGGGAGGGGATGGCCCCGCCGGTGCCGGGGGCGGGGAACCACAGCCGCTGCACGTGCCGGCGGGCCAGGGTCCTGGCGGCGTCGAAGCGGATGATGGGGAACTGCCGCGCCACGTGGAGGATGGTGCGGATCACCGCCTCCCGCACCTCGGGGAGCAGGTAGTTCAGTTGGGCGGTGTCGTTCCACGGCATCGAGGTCCCGTCGTTGCCGTGGTAGATGAAGTGCTCCGTCCCGGTGTGGCGGTCGAGGCGGCGGAAAACCACGGCGGCGTCGGTGCCGTCCCAGTAATGGTCCTCGATCTGGATGCCCACCCGGGGGTCGCTTGACAGGTCGGGGCCGGTGAAGGAGTAACCGGGGTACGGGGGCCGAGGCAGGGAGAGGAACCAATCGGGGTGCTCGACCACCCAGCGCCCGTCGATGCCGACGTGGTTGGGCACCATGTCGCTCGCCAGGCGCAGACCCCGCGCCCAGGCGCGGCGGCGCAGGTCCTCCAGGGCCTCCGGGCCGCCCAGGTCGGCGGCCACCTGGTATTCGAAAAGGGCGTAAGCCGAGGCCACGGCGTCGGGGTTGCCCCGCAGGTGCTTGAGGCGTCGCGAGGCCTCGCTCCGCTCCCAAACGCCGATCAGCCACAGGCCCGTGAAACCGGCGGCGGCCAGTGCCTCCAGTTCCTCGTCGGGGATCTGGTCGAGGCGCTGCACCGGGCGGCCGTACCGGCGGGCCAACTGGTCGAGCCACACGTGGGTGCTCTTGGCGATCAGCACCAGGCGGGGCATCCAGGAGCGATCCTCGCTGAACCGCTCGTACTCCCCCGCCCCCCGCAGCGCGGCGGCGTCGAGCACCGGCGAGGGGCCGGGCGGCCCGACGGCCCGAAAGGCGCGTTCCTCGGCGAACAGGTCCAGGGTGCGCAGGATCCGCGTCAGCAGCCCGGCGAAGCCGTCCCCCAGCAGCCCGCCCCAATTCGCCCGGATGTACTCCAGTTGCCCGATCAGCGAAGTGGGGCTCGACCGCATGGGGGCGCGCAGGGTGTCGAACAGCGAAGCCCCTCCCGGGCCCAACGCCGGCAGCCCGGCGAAGAAGGTCTCCAGGGCGGCGATGGCTTCGGGATACGCGGTGGCCTGCTCCAGGGGAGCGTCGTCGTGCAGGTCGCGGAAACGGGTGAAGGCCGGGTTCTCGTTGGCCAGGCGAAGCATGATCAGTTCTTCGAGGGCCAGCGCCGCGTTGGGCAGCCCGCCGGTCCTGCCCGCCAGGTGCTCGGCGGCGGTGCACTCGGCGCGGAAGACCGCGGTGGACGGAAAGCCGGCGGCGAAGGCGAGCAGCAGGCGCCCGGCCTCGCCGGCGAGGCGCTCCTCCAGGTGGGCCGCCGCCTCGGCCAGGCCCTTCCCGTCACCAGCGGCGGCCTGCCGGGCGATCAGGTAGCGCAGGACCTCCTGGATGAGAGCGGCGGCGGCCAGGTCCCCGGCCCACACCGCCTGCTCCGGGAAGCGGGCCGCCTCCCGCACCCGGTTCATGGCCGCCGCCACCTCCTGGGCGGCCTCACCCCCCACGGTGAGCGGCCCGGTGGCGGCGAAGTAGGCGTCTTCGATCTCGTAACCGGCCCGCGCCTCCGCCGCCACCTGAAAGGCGCGCGCCCCTTCGACGGCGGCGGGGCTCAGCGCGGCATCATCGGGCCGGGAGTCCTCGGCTCGGGCCATGGTGGCGTCAGCCTAAACGGGCCGGGCCGGCGAGTCCCCGCAGGCGAACCTCAGCCGAGGCCCGTCCAGAGGCCCATCTGGTACACCAGCGTGGCCAGCACCCAGGCCACGGCCCCCTGCCCCACGGCACCGGCCAGCATCCAGCGGTTCCCTAGTTCGCTCCGGATGGTGGCCAGCGTGGCGGCACAAGGGGTGTAGAGGAGGACGAAGACCATGAAGGCCAGGGCGGCGAGGGCGCCGTGGCCCCCGCTGCTCGCCTCGAAGAGGTGGCGCACCGAGTCGAGCAGGGCGGTCCACCCGGCCCCCGTCTCCCCGTTCCCGATGGGGATGCCGACGATCCCGGGCACCGCCTCCAGGGAGTGCCGGCCGGCTGCCAGAAAGCCCCAGCCGATGTCGCCCAGGTCGGAGAGGAATCCGCCTCCGGCCGCATCATCCGCCGTTCCCTCGTCCACCCCGGTCACCTGGGCCAGGGTGCTGACGATGACTTCTTTGGCCACCAGGCCGCCGGCCAGAGCCCCGGCCTGCTCCCAGGTGCCGGCGCCCAGAGGCTGCAGCAGGGGAGCCGCCAGCCGCCCCGCCCCGGCGAACGCCGAGTCCTCCACCTCGACGGACGCAAAACCCGCCCCGCCCCGCACCGGGATGGCGAGCAGCAGCCAGACGACCATGCTGGCGAACAGGATCACCGTCCCGGCGGTCTTGACGAACGAGACGGTCCGGGCCGCCGCCAGCGTCCCCACCCGCCGCAGCCGGGGGCGGCGCAGGGGGGGCGGTTCCAGGGTGAAGCGGGGACGGGCCGGGGAGCGCAGCAGGGTGCGCGACAGCACCGCACCCACCACCACCGCCACCACGATGCCGCCCAGGTACAAGGCGAACACCACCGTCCCCTGGTGGCTGCCGAAGAACACCGCCGCCATCAGGACATACACCGGCAGCCGGGCGCCGCAGGACATGAAGGGCACCAGCAGGCCGGTCAGGATGCGGTCGCGCCGCGACTCCAGCGAGCGGGTGGCCAGCACTGCCGGCACCGTGCAGCCGAACCCCATCACCATGGGGAGGAAGGCCGCCCCGGGGAGACCCACCACACGCATGACCCCGGTGGTGAACATCCCGGAGCGCATCATGTAGCCCGAGTCCTCCAGCAAGGCGAGAGCCGAGTACAAGACGAGCAGCACGGGCACGAACGCCAGGACCCCCCCCACCCCGGCCAGGATGCCGTCCACCACCAGGCTCTCCACCCACCCGCCGCCGACGCCCACCAGGCCCAGGAGGGAAACGCACCACCGCGCCACCGGGCCGCTCACCACCTCGCTCACCCACCCCACGTAGGGGGTGGCCACATCGGTGACCAGGCGGAACATGACCCACACCACCGCCAGGAACAGCGGCAGGCCGAGGATGCGGTGGGTGAGCAGGCGCCCCAGACGGCCCGTCCTCTCGCTGTGAGTCCGCGCCCCGATGACCTTCATGGACGCGCCCGGCCCCGGGAGGCCGCGGCGTGCGACGAGGGCGGGATGGACTGCCCCAGCGGACCCACCGCCGGGTCGCCCAGGAATTGCCCGAGGCGGTCGGCGGCCTCGGGCGGGGTGACGTGCTCCAATCCGCAGGCGAGGGCGTCCGCTTCCTCCGGGGCGAAGCCCAGGTGCCGCACCAAGAAGGCGGCCCACAGGCGACGGCCCCGCAGCACCCGCCACGCCGCCTGCCGCCCGGCCGCCGTCAGGGAGACACCGTGGTAGGGGTGGTACTCCACCAGACCCCGCTCCCCCAGGCGGCGCACCATCTGGTTGGCCGACACCGGCGAGATCGCCAGCGCCTGGGCCAGGTCGGCCAGGGGCAGAGGCGAGGGACGGCCCTCCTCCTCGGCCACCGCCACGGTCATGAGGTACATCTCCTCGCTGGGGGTGGTGCTCGCCTCGGCGCTCGCGCTCCCCGACCCGGAATCTTTAGGCATCCCTAAAGATTATCGGGGCGCCGCGCCTGCCTTTAGGGCCGAACGTCCCGGGTTGGGCGGTCGGCGCCCGGGCGACCCTCATGTGGCGCCCATGGGCGAGCCACCGGAGGCAGGATGGTCGACCTCAGCGGCGTCGGCATCACCAACGTCGCCAACGTGTACCGCAACGGTGACCGCGGCCGGGCCGCGCCCCGACTGAGAGGGCGCAACCGGGATCCGGTTCAGTGGGTGAGCACCCGGCGCAGCCGCCAGGTGGCCACCACCAGGAAGCAGGCGGCAAAGGCGGCCAGCACCCCCAGCTGCGGGAGGATGTCGAGCAGGCTGCCGTCCCGGCGTACGAGCTCGGCGAAGGCATCGATGGCCCAGGCGTGCGGGGTGAAGCGGGCGATGGCCTGCATAGTGTCGGGGAAGAGCTCGATGGGAACCATGGCCCCCCCTACCGCTGCCAGCCCCAGCCCCAGCAACACGCCCAGGCCTCCGGCCTGCTGCTCGTTGCGGAAGAGGGCCCCGGAGAGCATCGCCGCCCCGGACCCCACCAGGGCGAACATCACCACCACCGCAATCGCCCCCAGCGGATCGCCCCAGTTGACCCCGAAGACGAGCAGGGTCCCCACCATGATGTAGACGCCCTGCACCATGGCCACCCCGAACCGGCCGGCCACCTCCCCGCCCAGGATGACCCCGGAGGAGGTGGGGGTGGAGAGCATGCGCCGCGCCACCCCCAGGCGGCGGGTGAGGATCAGGTCGGCGGCCCCGGCCAGCGAGGTGAGGAACATGAATAGCGCCAACTGGGAGCCGGCCCCCAGGTCGAAAGCGCCCAGGTTCTCGAAGTCTTCGAATACCGAGTCCCCGGCCTGGCGGTAAGTCACGGTGATGCTCGGCTCCCGAGCCGCCAGCGCCTGGGCCACCGCCAGGGCGTCGGCGAAGGAGGCCACCCCCTTTCCCGCCGCGAAGCGGGCCGCCCGGATCGGCCGGGCCTGTGCCCCCACGACGTCGGCCACCGTCTCGCGGGCGAGCATCCCGTTTTCGTCGTCGCGGCAGGCCACGAAACCCACCTCCACCGACCCGCCACCCGTGAGGGCGGCGTCGTAGCCCTCCGGGACCAGCACCCCGGCGTTCACCTGGCCCCGTTGGACTGCCTCGGTGAGCGCCTCCGGCGAGTCGTAGCGGACCACGCTGATGTCGTCGAGGCCGTCGAGGCCGCTCACCAGGGCCGAAGCCAGCGGGCCCTCGTCACCGGCGACGTGCACTCCCACCCGGGCGTCGAAGCCGCCGCCGAACATCATCCCCAGGAGCAGGATGATGAACAACGGGAAGACGAAGACGAAGAAGATGTTGGTCCGCTGGCGCAGCATCCGCACCGTGTTCACCCACCCGATGGCGAGCACCTTCTTCACGGCGCCAGCACCTTCGCCATGCGGAGCTGGGCCAGGCCCCCGGTGACCAGACCGAAAAGCGCCACGTAGAGGGCGGCGGGGAACACCGCGCTCACGCCGCCTCCGGCGGCGAGATCCCCCAGGCCCCGCAGGAACCAGGCGTGCGGGGTGATCAGGCTGAGCTTCCCGATGAAGCCCCCCATCTGCGAGACGGGGAAGAACGACCCGCCGAGCATGGCGAGCACGAAGCCGATGACCACCTGAAGGTTGCCCGCCTGCTCGGCGGTGCGGGCGAAGGCGGCCACCACGAACATCACCCCCATGGCGGCGATCACCCCGGCCAGGACCATGACCGCCACCCCGAGGGAGTTGCCCCACGAGGCGCCCAGCAGCACCGTCGTGCCCACGGCGAGCACCGCCATGCTCACGACCCCCAGGACGAAGGAAGTGAGGGCCTTGCCGGCCACGATGGAGCGGCGCGAGATGGGGGCGGCGAGCAGGCGGCCCAGGGTCCCGTTCTCCCGCTCCTCGAGGAGGCCGAGGACGCCGAACTGCACGGTGAGAAAGAGGAAGAGGATGCCCATGGCCGCCGAGTAGTAGGTGCCCGAGGACAGCTCCTTCGAGTTCTTCGTGTCCTCCACCAGGCCGAGGGGGTCGGGCACCGCCCTGGCGTCGGCCACGAGAGCCTCGGCCTCGCCCGCCTCGGGCGAGCGCCCGAGCGCGGTGAAGTAGGTCCCCAGCGACACCCCCACACCGTTGATCTCGCCCACGAACTTCCCGGCCACCGACCGGGCCACCTGGCCGGCGATGGGGCTGTTCACGTTGGCCACCACCTCGATGGCCGTGGTGCCGCCTCCCTCGGCGGCGGCGCTGAAACCCGCCGGGATGACGAAGGCGGCGTCGACCTTGCCGTCGGCGGCCATCTGCCGGACGAGCTCGGCCGAGGCCACTTCCTCGACGGCGAACACCCCCCTCTCGCCGAGCGGGGCCAGCACCTGGTCGACGAAGAGGCGCGCCGTCGGCCCGCCATCGTCGTCGGCCACGCCGAAGCTCACGTTCAGGGCGTTGTCGGCGATACCGGAGAAGAGCAGGCTGAAGATGGCCGCCAGCCCCAGGGGGGCCACGATCCCCCACAGGTAGGCGCTGCGGTCGCGCAACCGCTGACGCAGATCCTTGAGGGCGATCCGCAGCGCAGCCATGGCTACTCGCGCAGCGCCTTGCCGGTCAGGTGGAGGAACACCGCCTCGAGATTGGGCTCGTCCACCTCGACGGAGTGGATCGACACCCCGGCCCCAGTGGCGGCGCCCAGGATGGCGGTCAGGGCCCGGTCGGCGCCGTCGACGATGAGGTCGATGCGCTCCTCGCCGGCGGTGACCCCTTCGACGCCGGGCACCGCCCGCAGTGCCTCCAGCGCGCCCAAGAGGTGCCCGGAGGCGGTGAGCCGCACCTTGTCCCGCTCCCCCACCAGGCGGACCAGTTCCGCCCGGGTGCCCTCGGCCTTGATCTCGCCCTCGTCGATGATGCCCACCCGGTCGCAGAGACGCTCCGCCTCCTCCATGTAGTGAGTGGTGTACAGCACCGCCATCCCCTCGGCACTCAACTGCTCCACACTCTCCAGAATGGCATTGCGGCTCTGCGGGTCCACCCCCACGGTGGGTTCGTCGAGCATGAGCAGGCGGGGCTTGTGGAGCAGGCCGATTCCGATGTTCAGGCGGCGCTTCATGCCCCCGGAGAACTCACCGGAGCGGTCCTTGGCCCGCTCCTTGAGGCCGATGGTCTCGAGGACCTCATCGACCCGGGCGGAAAGCTCCCGGCCCGCCAGGCCGTACAGGTGCCCGAAGAACACCAGGTTCTCCCGGGCGCTGAGGTCGGGGTAGATGGCGATGTCCTGGGGGACGTAGCCGATGGCCGCCTTGGCGTCGGTGGAGGTGATGCGGATCTCCCGCCCGTCCACCAGCACCTCCCCGGCGTCGCTCTCCAGCAGGCCGATGGCCATGGAGATGGTGGTCGTCTTGCCGGCGCCGTTGGGGCCGAGCAGGCCGTAGGTCTCTCCTTCGGCGATGTGGAAGGAGACGTCCTTGACGGCGACCAGATCCTTGAAGGCTTTGCGCAAGCCCCGCGCCTCGAGCACCAGGCGGCGTTCCAAAGGCGGTCCTCCTGTGGTCGGGGCGAAACATAGCGGTTGGAGCACCGCCGGGCGGCGGTATCCGGCCGCAAGGTTCCCGACCCGCCTCTATGCTGCCCGGGCCGATCGGGCAGGAGGCAGTCAGGATGACGGAGGCAGGGCACGACTGGTCCCTGCGGGTGCGGAACCTGGTCAAGGTCTTCAACCAGAAGGTGCGGGCCAACGACGGCATCACCCTGACCGTCGAGCCCGGTGAGGTGTACGGGCTGCTCGGCCCCAACGGCGCCGGCAAGAGCACCCTGGTGAAGCAAGTCATCGGCCTCCTCGCCCCCGACTCCGGCAAGATCACCCTGGGCCCCCACGACCTGGTGGCCGACCCCGACGCCGCGCGACAGCTGTGCTCCTACTTGCCCCAGGCCCAGATGCCCATCGCTTCCTTTCGCTCCCGGGAGGCCATCGACATCACCGGGATGATCCGGGGCGGCGACCGGGAGACCGTCGCCCGGCGCCGGGATGAGCTCATCGCCGCGCTCGAAATCGGCGAGTGGCGCGACACCGTGGGAGCCAAGCTCTCCGGCGGGGTGCGCCGCCTGGTGGGCTTCGCCATGGTCACCGCCTGCCCGGGGCGGGTGGTGGTGCTCGACGAGCCCACCAACGACGTGGACCCGCTGCGCCGCCGCCTGCTGTGGCAGGAGGTGCGCCGCCTGGGTGACGCCGGGGTGGCCGTGCTCCTGGTCACCCACAACGTCATGGAGGCGGAGAAGGCGGTGGACCGCCTCGCCGTCATCGACCGGGGCCGCTTGCTGGCGGAAGGCACCCCTTCGTCGCTCAAGGCCGAAGACCGCGGCCGGCTCCGCCTGCAGGTGATGCTGGCCCCGCGCCGGGAGACCCCCGATCTGCCACCTTTCGTCCAGGCCCACACGAGGGTGGGGCACAACCTGATGACCGTGGTGGCCGAAGCCGAGGCCGCCCACGCCATCGGCTGGGCCCAGGAGTTGATCGGCCTGGGCCTCGCCGAGGAGTACGCCCTCGGCGCCACAACCCTGGAGGACGTCTACATCCGCCTCACCGGCGACGTGGAAGCTGCCGGGCGCGAGGCGGCGGCGTGACGGTCCTCGCCGCCCCACCGGGCACGACGCTGCGCTCCGGGCCGAGGTACTGGTGGGACTCCTACCGGATGATGCTCCGCTGGGAGATGACCTCCCTGCGAATGGTCCTCGTGATCGCGGTCATCGTGCAGATCCTCACCGGCGCCGGCTTCGTCTTGGCCCTGGGCCTGTTCTTCGGACAGGTGCCGCCCCGGGCCGCCCTGTTCGTCTCCACCGGGGTGCTGGTGGTCACCCTGGTCACCATCGGCCTGGTGCTGGGGCCGCAACTGGTCGCCATGCAGAAGGCGGAGAAGACCTACGACTTCCTATGGTCGCTGCCCGTGCCCCGCACCACTGCCGCCCTGGCCTGGGTCACCACCAACCTCGTCCTGGGCCTCCCCGGCATGGCCGTCGCCCTGGGAGTGGCCCTGCTCCGCTACGACCTCGACCTGCACGTCTCCTGGGCGATAGTGCCGGCGGTGCTCCTCACTCTGTTCACCGGGACCATGGTCGGCTACGCCCTGGCCCACGCCCTGGGCAACCCGATGCTGATCGCCGCCATCACCCAGATGCTGATCTTCGTGATCATCGGCTTCTCCCCCATCAACTTCCCCGCCGACCAGTTGCCCGGGTGGCTCGCCGCCGCGCACCGCTGGCTCCCCCTGGCCCCCATGGCCGACACGGTGCGGGCCGGGCTCACCCGGGGGGTAGTGGAAGACGTGGCCCGCTCCTACCTGGTGCTGGGCGCCTGGGCCGCCGCCTCGATCGGTATCAGCGCCGCCGTTCTGGGAAGAAGGGGCTGAGGTGACTGCCCATTCCCCCCCGGCCCTGCGCCACGGCGCCGTCTACTGGCTGGCGGGGTATCGAGGCATGCTCCGCTTCGACCTCGCCTCGGCGCGCGAGTGGCTCGCCCCCTTCATCCTGGTCCAGGTCCTCATGGGCGCCGGCATGGCCATCATCTACGGCTTCTATCTGGGCGACATGCCCGTCCCGGTGGCCACCTTCGTGGCCACCGGGGCCCCCACCCTGGCGGTGATCCCCCTCGGCATGGCCCTGGCCCCCAGCCTGATCGCCGGGCGCAGGATCGAAGGGACCTACGACTTCATGTGGTCGCTGCCGGTGCCCCGCCTGACCGCCGCCCTCTCCTCGTACACCCTGTTCACCGTGCTGGCCGCCCCCGGCTTCGCCGCCGCCCTGGGCATCGCCGCCTGGCGCTACCACCTCGACCTGCACCTCACCGCCTGGGTGGTGCCGGCGGTGGTGCTGTCGTCGCTCATGGCGGCCTCGGTGGGCTTCGCCGTGGGTCACGCGGTGGCGAACCCGGCCCTCATCAACGTGGTCACCAACCTGGTCATCTTCGTGGTGCTGATGTTCTCCCCCATCGCCTTCCCCATAGAGAACTTCCCGGGGTGGCTGGCGGCGGCGCACCGGGTGCTCCCCTTCTGGCACATGGCCAACGTGATTCGGGCCTCGCTGACCCAGGGCCTGGTCACCACAGTGGGAGTCTCCTACCTGGTCCTGGGGGCGTGGACGGCCGGCGCCTGGCTGCTGGCCGCCTGGGCGGTGGGGCGGAGACGTTGAGGGCCCCCTCTCCCGCGGCGGCGGGCGAGGGCGTGGGGTGAGGGCTTGCGCAGTCCCCCACGGCAGCGGCAGAGTCGGCGGGAAAACACCAGAAGGGCGGTGGAGACAGGTCGCGTTTGCCCTCATCACTCGGCAGCCGCATCCCGAGCTCGATTCCGACCGGATCACGGTTGCCGTCTCGCGTCTCTCTCCCATTCGCGGGAGAGGCAGGAAGTGGCTCCCCTACCCCCCACCCTCGGCCTCGCCGGCAGCCACGATGCTCAGACGCACCACAGCTCCCAACTCGGGGCCGTGCGGGGTGCCGCCGCCGTAGTCGATCTCCACGGCGAAGCCGCCGAGGGCGGCGGGGATGCCGGCGGCGCGCAAGACCGCCACCCCGCCGGTGGCCCCCTCCGCCGCCGCCCGAATCAGCTCACGGATCTCGCTGGTATCGCTCACGGTGACTCCCTTCCTCCTGGTCGCGGGGCGGAGCCTGGCTCGGGCCTGTCTCAGGAGTGTGCCAATCCCCCGCCCCGGCACACCCGGCCTTGCGCTCACCGGCAGGCTGCCGGGTAGCGTCCTCAGGCGTAGCCGGGTTCGTTGCCCGGGCGCCACTTGATCGAGCACCCCAGGCTGGGGTGCTGCTCCGAGGGCACCGCGGCCCCGGCGAGGAGGGCGTCGATGGCCTCGCGGAGATCCTCACCGGTGACCGGCACCTCGCTGCCCGGGCGGCTGGCGTCGAAGCGCCCCCGGTACACCAGGCGCCGGTCGGCGCCGAACAGGAAGAAGTCGGGAGTGCAGGCGGCGGAGTAGGCCTTGGCCGTCTCTTGGGACTCGTCGAAGAGGTAGGGGAAGCGGTAGCCCCGGAGGCGGGCTTCTTCGGCCAGGAGTTCGGGAGCGTCGCCGGGATGGCTGCCGGGGTCGTTAGCGCTGATGGCGACCATCCCCAGGTCGGCCGGCGCATAGTCGGCCCGCAATTGCACCAGGCCGCCGCGGACGTGCTGCACGTAGGGGCAGTGGTTGCAGATGAACATCACCAGCAAGGCAGGCTGGACGAAGTCCGTCAGGGAGACCGGCCGGCCGGTGAGAGGTTCGGGCAGGGTGAAGCCGGGCGCCGGGGTGCCCAGGGTGAGCCTCGTGGAGTTGACCGCCATATCGCTCCTCGGTCGAATTGATGGCGGCATCGTATGGGGATATCGACCCCTACCGCACCCGGCGACGCGCCGGGTAGTGTCCCCTCGTGCTCGCGCGCCGCACCGCCCTTCTCGCCGCCGCCGGCCTCGCCGTCGGCGCGGTGGCTGCCTTCCTCCTCATGCCCCGCGGCGAAGGGGCTGCCAGCACCACCTCGACGACGGTCGGCGCCGCCACCACCACGACCACCGCCCCCCCGTGGGTAAACCGGCGGGAAACCCGCCTCGGGCCCGGCGTGATCCTCGCCACCGGCCTGCAGATGGAGGGCGGCCGGGTGCTCTTCACGTACGAGGTCGAACCCATCACCCCCCTCGCCGCCGCCGGCTCCCCCGACCGGCCGATAGAGGAAGTATCACCGGCGGCACCGGCCTCGTTCACCCTCACCTACCCCGGCGGCGCAGTCGCCGCACGGATCCTGGGCCCGGGACAACGGGCGGGGCGCTTCGACGTGCCCTCCGGGATCACCCTCGACCAGGTCCAGGCAATCAGCGTCGACTCCTACTGGGTGGCGGTCCCCGCCGGCTTCACCATCGACCTCTCCCCCTCGAGCGGCGCCTGGGTGCCCACCGCCCCCGGACTGCGGGCCCGCATCCTGAAAGTGGTGGAGCAGACGGAGAACCGCCTGGTCGTCGTAGAGATGGAAGGGGAGGCCGCCCTGGCCGGCGATCTTGCCATCGCCGGGGAAGGAAGGGAGTGGCAGTGCTCTTCCTACTCCCAGTTGGGAGGCCTGCGCTGGACCCTCGACTTCCGCGGTGAGACCCTGCCCGACCCGGTGCGCCTGGTGGTGCGCGGCGTGGCCTGGATCGAGGTCGCCGGAGGCGGACCGGTGAGCCTGGAGGGGATACCGCGATGACCGACAACGCCCTGCGCGAGGTGCTGTGCTCCCCCCTCGACGACCTGCGCCCTCCCGGGCGTGGGCGCTGGACCGGGGTCATCACCCTGCTGATCGCAGCGGCCTGCGGGTTCGGGGCGATCGCCGCGATTCGTTCCCTCGGCAGCGGCGAGACCGCCCCTACCACGGCGACGACAACCCCGGTGGTCTCATCCTCCACTGCCGCCAACCCCACCCCGCTGGACGAGGTGGGATTGGAGGCGGTGGCTGCCTGGCGCCAGGGCGGCAAGCTCTACCTGGTGGTGGCCACCACGATCCTGCCGGGAACCGAGCGGGGCGAGGTCGCCGGAATGCCCGGTGCCCACTGGGTGCTCCGCGTCGGGAAGGCGACCTGCGCCCCGCGACCGCCGAGCTGTTCACTGCGCTGGCCCCCGGCCTGTTCGCCCTGGAGTTCCCCGACATCGACATCACCGGGGGCGTCGAGCTGCTCGCCTACCCGGCCTCCGAGCTGGTCGAGGGGGTGTTCCCCACCGGGCTCGCCTCGGCCCAGCTCCCCTGGGAGGGGCCCCTCGCTGCCACCCCCTACCTCCTCGGCGGGGAAGAGGTCGTCATCGACCGGCTCCGGCTGGACGACGGCGGCGGGGAGATCGTCTGGCACCTGGCCGGGGACTCGGAGGCCCGGGCGGTGGTGAGCGCCGGCGCCACCTACTCCGAGGTGGGAGGCGCGCCGCAGGCCATCGTCGCCGAGCCCGACCTGCCCCTCGCCTCGCTGGTGGCCTCCCCCACCGCCACCCCGGTCACCCGCTTCGGCGTCGTGCACCTGTTCCACCTCGACGACCCGGATCAGCCCACCTACCGCAGCCGGTTCTGGGGCGATCCGGAGCGCGTCGTGGCCGTAGAGGCGCTGGACCTGGAACTACTGGTGCGCCTGTACCGGTACGCCGCCGAGCCAGTCGTCATCCCGGTGAGCCTCACCGTCACCCCAGAGGACTGAACCCCCGGCCCGCCTCGTGAGCGGCGTCGTCGCGTAGGGGGGGCCGGGAGCCACAAGCCGAGCCCCACGTGTGGGCGACCGCAGCCTGGGGTGGGGTCTACAAGTGTCACCCTTGCTCGGATCGACTTCTCCCCCGCCCCAGCGGGGGAGATGCCCGAAGGGCAGAGGGGGCAGCCTCCCACCAAGGCCTCGCCACATGCTGCCCCCACCCTTGCCCTCCCCCACCGCCGTGGGGGAGGGAGCAACACCCTGGGGCGCTGCTCACGAAGAACACCATTCAGGGCGTGTTCTCGCCCCACCCTGGGGTGCGGTGTGACATTGTTATCAGAAGACAACCGGCACAAAGGCGGCCAACCCCCAACCGCAGCCCAAGCAGGAAAAGGTCACCGGTGCCCCGGCTGAGACAGCAGCGACCCGGCACAAGGCCCCTACTCGTTGACCAGCACCACCCGGTAGCGCGCCTGGTTCCGGCGCACCCGGAGCATCGCCTCGTTCACCTGCGCCATCGGCATCAGTTCGATACGGGGGCTTATGCCATGCCGCTGGGCAAAGGCCAGCATCTCGCGCATGTCGGCCCGGCTCCCCAGGAACGAGCCGGTGATCGACACCTGGTGCGCCACGAAGTTCACCATGGGGCCGACACCGGAGCCCCCGACGAGAGGCAGATCGATCGGGGCGAAGGCCGGCAGCACCAGCCGCCCGTTCTTGGTGAGGACCATCACCAGGTTCCCCCAGTCGTTCCCCGACTGGGCGGTGCAGAGCAGCAAGTCGAAGCCGAACTCCTTCTCCTCCATGGCCCCCTGATCGGTCGTGAGGAGGAAATGGTCGGCACCTAAAGCCCGCGCTTCCTCCTCCTTCCCGGGAGAGGAAGACAGCGCCGTCACTTCGCAGCCGAAGGCCTTGGCGAACTGGAGCGCCAGATGGCCCAGGCCGCCGATCCCGACGATGCCCACCCGGGTGGAGGCCCCCGCCGTGTACTTGCGCAGCGGCGGATACACGGCGATGCCGGCGCACATGAGCACCGCGGCCGCCTCGGGAGCCATGTCGGCCGGGAGCGGGTAGGCAAACCGGCCCTCCGCCACCACCGAAGAGGCAAAGCCCCCGTAGGGCGTCCAGGTGCCGCAGTCGGCTATCTGGAGGCAAAGGTGCTCGTCGCCCGCCCGGCACCACTCGCACTTGCCGCAGCAGCGTCCCTGCCAGCCGACGCCCACCAGGTCTCCCACCTTCAGCCCTGAGACCGCCGGCCCCAGTTCGGTCACCTGCCCCACGATCTCGTGGCCCGGCATCATGGGGAAGTCGAAGACGCCGAAGTCGCCGTCCACGGCGTGGATATCCGTATGGCAGACCCCGCAGTGGGTGATCGCGACCCGGACCTCATCGTCCTTCAGTTCGGGTGCCTCGTAGGACGCCGGCTTCAGACCTTCTCCGGGCCCTTGCGCCGAGTAGCCCACAAAGGTCGAACGCGACATGACAACCCCTCCTCCTGCCACGGCTGCCGAAGCCAGCATATGAACCAGATGCGCCGCCCGCCATGAGCGGGACGGACCACCGGCCAGGTGGCACGGCCCCCACCCTGGGCTGCGGCGCGAATCTGTTACCTGAGATCGGCTCGAGCGGACTCGGGTAACCCCCGGCCACACCCTGGGCTGCGGTGTGGAGATGTTAGATACTGGCAGCTTGAGACCACTGCGACCGGACTTCTTCGCAGATGTGGGAGTCGATGCTCGGGCCGCCGGCCTCTAGGCTTTCGCGGGCCGGCTCATTCGACACGGAGGCATCCGGAATGGAATCTGGTTCCCGAGTGCCTTTGATGGACGCGAATCGTGCGGCGCTCGCCACGGTGGGGTCACGTTTCGCTCACATGCTCAGGATGGTCCCCGACCCCACCAGGCCTTCGGTCGGGTTCTGGAGTGTCGGGGAGACTGCGGCGCATGTGGCCTCGAGTGCGTCGTTCTTCCTGGCTGTGGCACGGGGAGAGAAGGAGCCGGAGCGCCTCGATGAAGTCGCAGCCGACAACGCGGCGTTCCTGGCGTCGGACCCGGAGCGGGATCTTCGCACCCTCGCCGAACGCTTTGAGGCCGGTGAGCGGGCGCTACTGGCCCACGTCGATCGCATCGACGGTGATCCGCCTCTGGAGCTATTCGAGGGTGTAGAAGTACCCCTGTCCACGCTTCTGGCGGTCGAACTCGCCGAGGTGATCGTCCACGGTTTCGACATCGCCCGGGCGTCGGGTCTCACTTGGCGGATCACCCGCGCCGAGGCCGCTCCCGCGGCGAGTGGCATGCTCCCCTTGCTCCCCCATGCCGTAGACCGGGAGGCGGCAGCCGGGCGACGGGCCCGGTTCGAGCTGCGGATCCGAGGCGGATCCTCCGCCACCCTGGAGTTCGCAGGCGGGACGCTGCGCCTCTCCCCGCCAATCCCACAGGCAGTCGACTGTCGTATCTCGGCCGACCCGATGGTCTATCTGCTGCTCAGCTTCGGCCGGATCGGGCCGCTGCGACCCATGGTGCAAGGCAAGCTCACCGCCTGGGGGCGCCGCCCCTGGCTGGCGGCATCCTTCCCCTCGCTGTTCCAAAGCGTCTGAGCTGCTGAGCAGGCCGCCCAACGACGCCCGTTCCCAGGCGCGCTCACGAACCGCAGGTTGGCTAGGCGCCGAGATTCGAACCGCGCCTGGTACGGCCAGGGACGCTCGCCCGAGGCCAGGTAACCCCCGACCCCACCCTGGGCTGCGGCTACCTCACCCGATCAGGGCTTCCACTCCGGCCGGCCAGGGCTCCCGCGAGCCGAGGCGCTCTCCACAGGGCACGTCGAGCGCACCGGCGAGCAGGCGTCCCACCAGGACCGAGAGGGCCAACCCCTCGGAGCGGGCCCGCCGGCGCAGGGCCTCGGCCACCTCGGCCGGAACCAGCGCCACCAGGCGCTCCCGGGGCTCGCACCAGCCGACGGGCCGGGGGGCACCCCAGTCGAGAATCGCTGCGGTGTTGTGGGCGGCTGCCATTGGGTACTAGCCAAGCAGATTGCGCGCGGATAGTGAAGGATTTCGCGCTCTCAGCGCGCGGAGCGTGACGAACCCCGCCCCCCTGGCACCGCCGGCGCCGAACCGGTACCCTCATACGAGAACGCTCTGTAGGAGGAGGACATGGAGCTCCGCAAAGGCATGCGGGTCAAGGAGCTCACCAAGAAGGTGGGCCAGGTGGCTCGCACCGGAACCATCCTCGCCGTCCGCGGCTCGACCGTGGATGTGCGGTGGGACGACGGCCACACCAGCTCGCTGAGTCACGGGTTCCTGTTCCCCATCGCCGGAGACGGGTAACCGCAGGCTCACGGCGCGGAGGCTTCCGCCCCCGGGATCCCCGCCTCGTCGGAATGGGCGCGGCGGTGGCGGCGTACCAGCATCTCCCGCTGCTGGTCGACGTCTCCCTTGATCCGCTCCAGTCGGGCGGGGCCCTCGAGACGGAGGCGGAACCGGCCCTGCATGCGGAAGTGGCCCTCCGGGGGCACCGCGCCTCCGGGCTGGTAGTCGGGTTCCTCGCGCTTCACCGGGCAGTGGACCCGGTGACCTTGGCTTGGGGAAGGTAGGTCGGCGCGTCGGCGGAGTCTCGACATGAAGCCGGTGCCTCTGACCTGTTTGATGACCCGGTTGCGGCCCTCTCAGCCTGCTCCCCGGCTTGCGAACCGGCCGGGAGAGCGGTTCGGCAGTTCGGGTCACCACCTTGGAGGCACTTCTGGTCGGTGGTGTTGTTCTGGTGGGCCGATCCGAGCCTTCGGCCATCTGACGGCGTTCGGTGACGGCTCAATCGTCCCGCCGGCCGTCGGGACGGCTCCCACGGGATCGACGACACCCGCCACCGCCTGACGTCCCCCTCGGGTCGGGCGATCCTTGGCGTGGGTGACGCGTCTCCCTCGCCCGTCCGCCCCGTCCGACGATCCCACCATCAGATGGGTTCACCCCGCCGCCCTCTTGGGCTCCCCGCACCACAACACTAGGGCGTCCGCTGCGCCGCAATCGCGTCGATCCCTCGCGCAAGGGCAGCCTCGTTCAGCGCGATCAGATCGCCCTTCGACCGCAGCGCTCCCCTGATAGCGGTCAGAAACGAAGCCGGAGGGAACAGGCTTGTGGCTGCTTGAAGAGCACCGAGGGCGACGATGTTCTTGACCATCTTGCTGCCGATCTCTCCAGAGACCGCGGTCATAGGGACCCCGTAGGCGCGCACTCCCTCAGCGAGATCGGGAACCTCGCCGATGACCGTGCTGTCGTACACGATCGTGCCGCCGGCCTGCACCGCGGGTCCGAATTTGCGGAGGCTCGGCCCGTTGAAGGCCACCAGTATGTGGGGTGCGGGAGCTGCAGGAGAGAGCACCTCGTGCTCGGCGATGTGGACGTCGGCGTACGAGGTTCCCCCACGCGATTCCGGCCCATAGCTGGGAATGTGGGTCGAGTCGAACCCCTCGTTGATGGCGGCCCGGGCCAGGAGAAGGGCAGCGGTTTGGGCCCCATCGCCGCCAGCCCCGGCCAGTTTCAGGGCGATGTCATCATGGGCAATGTGGGCCGGGAACCCGCTTGCGAAGCGGGGCGGCGCCTCGGCATGGCTTTCGATCTGGTCGAGCAGTGCCGCCGCCTCGAAGTTGGGTGGATTCACATCGGGCCAGGGCTCCCTGTCGCCGAGGTCCTTCTTCACTCCGAGCGGGAAGACGGGCAGCATCCGCTCGCGGACCCAAGCCTCGGCCTCCGTCGGATCGACGTGCCACTGCACCGGACACTCCGAAAGCACTTCGACCAGTGCGAAGCCTCGCTTCTCCACCTGCATCTGAAGGGCCTTGCGGATGGCGTGCCTGGCGCGGTTGCGGCGTTGGTTGTCGAACAGCGCCACACGCTCCACGTACACCGGCCCATCCAGAGCGGCGAACAACTCGGCCACCTTCATCGGTTCCCCCATGAAGCGAGGGCGCCCCTCAGGGGTGGTGGACGTCTCCTGACCCAGCAGAGTCGTCGGTGCCAACTGGCCACCGGTCATGGCGTAGATGCCGTTGTTGACGAAGATCACCGAGATGGGGATGCCCATCTGCGCGGCATAGATGATCTCGGCCAGTCCGATCGACGCCAGATCGCCGTCTCCCTGATACGACACCACGACTGCATCGGGGTTGGCCACCTTGTGACCCAGCGCCACGGCGGGCGCCCTGCCGTGAGCCGCCTGGGTGTTCCCCACATCCAGGTAGTAGTAAAGGAACACACTGCACCCCACCGGGGAAATGGCAACGGTGCGGTCCTGCACCCCCAGTTCCTCGATGGCCTCGGCCAGGTACTTGTGCACCAGGCCGTGGCCGCATCCGGGGCAGTAGTGAGTGCTGTGGGCCTTGAGGCCCTCGGCGTGGGCATGCCGCTCGAAGGTCTCGTAGAGGACGCCGCTCACACCACCACCTCCCCTCGAGCGTCTGCCGCCTGGATGATCTCGGCGGTCTCCGGCAGATTGCCCCCGTAGCGGCGCACGTTGCCGATCGGCGGATGGTCATCGATCCCGGCGTAGCTGAGAGCCAACCGAAGCTCGTCCTCCAATTGCCCGTCGCTGGCTTCCACGACCACGAGGCGTTGGACGCCTGGCAGGATTCCCCGCAGAGCTTCGATCGGGAACGGCCACAGCGTGATTGGGCGGAAGAGCCCGGCCCGAACCCCCCGCTCCCGCAGGACCTGAACGACCCCCTTCACCGTCCGAGAGGGGGTATTCGAGGCGACGTACACCACCTCGGCGTCGCTGCAGCGAAAGAGGTCCGCCCGCTGCTCGTTTGCGGTCATCCGCCGGTACTTCTCGATCAGCCTCACGTTGAAGGCCTCCTGATCGTCCTCTTCCAGGCGGATCGAGCTATGCAGGTTCCGTCGATGCATGGCGTCCCCGTACACCGCCCAGGCCGGCAAACCGGGCCTCACCATGTACTCCGGCAGTCGCACCTTTCCGCTCACCTGGCCCAGGTAGCCGTCGCCCAGGATGACCACAGGATTCCGGTAGGTGAAGCTCAACTCGAATGCCAGCATCGTCAAGTCCAGCATCTCCTGGGGATCTGCCGGCGCCAGCACGATCGCATGCGTATTCCCATGGCCCAGGCCCCGGCACGCCAGCTTGATGTCGTCTTGTGACGGCGCGATGTTCCCCAATCCCGGACCGGCCCGCATGATGTCGACGAACACCCCCGGCAGCTCGGAGCCGATCATGTACGAGATCCCCTCCACCATCAGGCTGAAGCCGGGTGACGAGGTGAACGTCATGCACGCCAAACCCGCACCACCGCATCCATACATGTGGTTGACCGCCGCCACCTCGCTCACCGCCTGCACGAACACCCCATCGAGGTGCGGCAGGATCTTCGCCATCAACTCGGCGCCCTCGGTCGACGGTGTGATCGGATACCCGAAGAAGTGCCGGCACCCCGCCAACAAGGCCCCGACCGCCGCCCCGTAAGCCCCCTTGAGCAGCAGCGGTTCCCGTGGGGGCAGTTGGATGCGCTCTCCTGGAATGTCCTTCGGGACCGGGGCCGGAAGTGGCTGCTCGCCGGGCTCGACTGCGTCTGCGGTCTCCCACCAGAAGTGACGATCGTCACCGTGGAGGGCATAGGGCTCCGGACAGGCCGAAAAACACAATCCGCAGGCGTTGCAGTCCTGCAGGTCGATGACCACGGGAAGCAATCCGCTCTCGGCGTTCACCGCCGGCGCGAGTGTGATGCAGCCACGGGCGCAGGCCGGCATGCAGCGGCCGCAGCCCTTGCAGTACTCCGCCGTGAGATGCGGCATCGGCCGCTGCCGGCGGCTCCTACCCTCGCCGCTCATGTCGTGTACCCGAACCCGGGCCCTGGTCCCCGCACCATGCCAACCCGCCTCCTAGACCGGACTCCCCCATGGGGCCCATGTCCGCCACCAGTCTGCTTGAACCGAGCCAAGCCCCCGGGAAGGATAGCCCCCGGCCTCCTCGAACTGCCCCTGATGGATCCGGGTTGGGCCACCACGGCGCCCTCGCCGCCCGCCCGCGGATACGGAGTTCGATCATCTGGTCCGAAACCATGGAAGCCGAGGGGCCGCTCCCGGGCAGGGCCGAAGGTCCTCAGCCCAGGTCGGCGGCATCCCGCCAGGCCTCCCGCCAGCGCACCTTGCCGCCTCGCATAAGCGCTCCGGCGTAGAGGCGGCCGGCGAGGCGGATCACGGCGTAGGCTGCGGTCAGCAGCAGTGCCGCCGACAGGCACACCTCCCACGCCGCAGCCCGCCCGAACACGATGCGCAGCGGCATCGTGAGTGGGGCGGTGGGCGGCAGCAACGAGAGCACCTGGAGGAACCGACCGCCTCCGCCTCTCGCGGTGAGGCCACCGATATAGCCCACCATCAGGAGCAGGTTGATCGGGATGGCGCCGTTGGCGGCGTTCTCGTGGGGTGCCACCATGGCGCCGGCCGCCCCGTACAAGGTGGCATAGAAGGCGAAGCCGAGCAAGAACCAGCCCAGGACCGCCAGGAGCGCCCCCGGCGTGGCCCGGGGCAGCACGAATGCGTCCAGGGCTACGCCGGAAGCCGCCACCGCCCCACACACCAGCATCACTTCGACCAAGCCGACGAGGCCGATCGCCGCCGCCTTGCCCACGAGCAGATGGCGGGGCGCCACCGTGCCCAACACCACCTCGACCACCCGGCTGCGCTTCTCCTCGGCCGCCCCCTCGGTGATCACCTGCCCGGTGAAGACCAGTGCCATGAAGAGAACCATCACTCCCAGGCCGGCCAGCAACCTATCGGCCTCGTCGCCGCGCAACCCGGCGGGCCTTCCTTCCGTCACCAGGGCGGCGACGGCGATTCCTCCGACGGCCAGCGCGACGGTGATGCCGGTGACGATCAGGGCGGCCTTGCGCCGCGCCGCCAGGTCGCGGCCCATAACCAGGGCGATGGTGCGCCACCGGCTCATCTCGCCACCGCCTCCATGAAGACCTCCGAGAGGTCGGGAGGAGTCAGCGAGAACTCCTGCACCTCTCCCGCCACCCGGGCCCGGGCCACCAGTTCGCCCAGGTCGTAGGGGCCGTCGAGACGCAGCCGGACCCGATCCCCTTTGCGGCTCACCACCGCGGCCCCGGGCACGCCATCGGCCCAGACGGTGCCGGCCCCCCGCACCACCGCCTCCAGGTACCGACGCGGCGACGCGTTGCGCAGCTCCTCGACGCGCCCGGAGAGCACCACCCGGCCCCGGTCGACGATGACCACGTCCTCGCAGAGGTGCTCGACCACGTCCAGCTGATGGCTGGAGAACAGCACCGCCGCCCCGGCTCGGGCTCGCTCGGCGAGTACCCCGGCCAGCCGCGCCGCGGCCACCGGGTCGAGCCCGGAGAAGGGCTCGTCGAGAACCAGCAGCTCGGGGTCGTGCACCAGCGCCACCGCCAGCTGCACTCGCTGCTGGTTGCCGTGCGACAGGTCCTGAACCCGGTCCAGGAGCCGGTCGCCGAGGTCGAGAGAGGTCAACAGGTGCCGGGAAGCGGCCAGGGCGGGGTCCCGGGCCAGGCCGTGGAGCCGCCCGAAGTAGGCCACCTGGTCGATCACCCGCATGCGCGGGTACAGCCCCCGCTCCTCGGGCATGTAGCCGAACCTGAGGCGCGCCGCCCGGTCGATGGACGCCCCGCCCCAGGTGACCGCTCCCCGGTCCAAGCCCACCAACCCGAAGACGGCGCGCATTGCGGTGGTCTTCCCCGCCCCGTTGGGGCCGAGGAAGCCCAGCACCCGTCCCGGGGCTACCTCGAAGGAGCAACCGTCGAGGGCCACGACGTTCCCGAAGCGCTTGGCCAGGCCATCGAGGCGCAGCATGCCGCTATGAAACCCCGGGCCGGCGCACCGCGGCAGGGCCAAAGGCACCTAACGGCCACCTGACGCCGTTCATCCCTCCACGGAGGCCAGGAAGCCGGACAGGACCGCCTCGTACCGCTCCGGATCCACGTTCCAGGCCCGTACGTGCCCGGCACCGTCGAAGCGCACCAGGGTGACCAGGCCGGGCGCCGCCGCCGCGGCGAACTCCTCCGATACTGCGAAAGGCACGGTGTCATCCTCGGTGCCGTGGATGACGAGCAGCGGAGTGGCGAGCTCCCCGGCCCGCGCCACGTAGTCCACCTCTCCCCAGTCCACCCCGAAGCGCCACGAGGCGATCTGCTTGGCCGCGGCCGTCAGCACGATGGGCACCTTGGCCGGGACCAGAGGCAGGCTGGTGTCCCCAGCCCGGGCATCGACCATATCCCCCAACTCCAGGGCCGGAGCCTCGAGCACCGTCGCCTCGACCTCGGCGGCCAGGTCGGAGCGCAGCAGGAAGGAGACCACGATGGCGCCGCCCATGCTGTAGCCGACCAGGACGACGTCCTCGGCCCCGTGGTCGAGGGCGTAGCGCACCGCCCCCTGGAGGTCTTCCCATTCCGTGGCCCCGAACCGGGCCAGCCTCCCTTCCACTTCCGGGGCGCCCGCGTCGTTGCGGTAGGTGATGAGCAACGAGGGAAAGCCGGCGGCAGCGAACGTAGGAAGGGCCCGCAGCGCCTCGCCGGGGTTGGCCCCCCGCCCGTGGACGAACACCGCCCACGTGGAGCGCTCCCCCGGCACGAACCAGGCTTCGGCCGCTCCGAGCCCCGAGGCGTAGGTGACCACTTCCCAGTCGATACCCACCACCCCCGGGTCGTTGGGGAAGGCGAACGAGTCGAGCGCCACCAGATCGCCCACCTCGGGCGTCCCGGTCAGAGCGGTGAACTCGCGGGTGATCGATCCCTCGGCGCGGGACAGCACGGCGTGCACCTGTCCGTAGCCGTCATCCCACACCACGCCGAGCAGCTCGCCGTCGGTCAGCTCCTCCGGCTCGTCCTCGGGAAGCGCCAGGGTGAGCCTCCCGGCTCCGGCCCCCAGCACCTCGTAGCGGTAGTCGGGAGCCGAAGGCCGGTCCACGAGCAGGGCATCGCTGCGGATCTGCGAGGCGAAGTACCAGCCGCCGCCGGCGAAGAACACCAGAACCAGCAGGAGCACTGCCCCCATCGTCCAGTAGGGCCACCGCCGGCGGCGCCGACCGACCGCCCGCACCCCGTCGGCCGCCTTCCGGGCGAGCGCCCGCTCTGCCGCCCTGCGGGCCAACGACATCGCCGCCCTCCTCCCCTGGCCTACTCCATCCAGCGTACCCATCCGGGGCCGGGCGTGGGCCGTCCGGGACCGGCGCGGCGCAGTGGCCGCCGGCGTCGCTCAGCCCGACCCGGGACAGTCGGGCTCCCCCCCGGCGAGGCGGCCGAGACCCGGCACCTGCCAGGCCGAGGCAGTCCCGGTGATGATCCGCCCCACCGTCAGCCACACCCCGGAGCCCTCGAGGTCTTCGCCGCGCACCCACCGCCGGATCATCTCTTGCACGTCCGGCCGGCCACGCAAGCCCCCGTGGAAGCCGGGCACCACGATTGCCTCGATGCCGTACTCCCCGCCGGCAGGAGCGGTGACCGCGTCGGCGAGGGGCACCACGGCCACCTCCTCGATGGCCGGGTGGTCGCACGCCGCCTCGCCCCGCAACTCGGGTGCTTCGCGGCGCACCGAATCGGCCAGAGGGCCGTCGGCGGATATCACGAAGGGTGCCATGGCGTCGATGACGGCGGTGAAGGCGCGCAGTTCGTACCCGGCCACCACCCCCAGGCCCTCGTCGCCGGGGTCGGGGTAGGTGGCCCGCCCCGGGTCGACGATGGGACTGAGCAGCATGAGCCGGTCCACCGACACGGCAGCGTGCCCCCCCAGGTAGGCGGCGACCACCAGGGTGCCCTCGCTCTCGGCCACAACGGCCACCGGCCCTCCACTGCGGCGCGCCAGGCCTTCTACTTGAACCGCCATGAGCCGGGCCATCCGGGAAAGGTCGGCGTCGGTGGCGCTGCCCGGGTGCGGCAGCGGGTCGCCCTCCGCGGTGAGCCCCCAGTAGGAGAACTGCTCCACGAACAGCCCCGCTTCCTCCCCCTGGAGGAGAGGGCCCTCGTCGCAGCAGCCGCTGGCGAACCCCCCCACCAGGAGGACGGCCCGGTCCCCCGGCTCCGGGTCACCGGCCGCCCAGACCCCGGGGTCCTGGAAACTGCGCGCCGCAAACCCGATCTGCGACCCGATCATCACCCCGGCGAAGATGAGAGCGGCCGTGACCAGCGTCACCGGGGCCAGGCGGCGCGGCCGCGAGGGCAGTCCGGTCACGATGACCCGGACGCAATGGTCCCATGCCCAGGCATTGAAGAGACCGGTGGCCGCGAGCACCACAACCATCACCGGGGCCGGCTGCCCGGCCACCCCCAGGGCGCTCAGGCTCAGCACCAGGAAGGACAGGGCGATCCAGGCGGCAGAACGGGCCGGGGGCAGGCGGCGCCACCATCCACCGTCCACCCCGCCGTGATGGAGCACAAGGATCGTGGCCAGGGCCGGCGGCACAGCGGCGAAGTACAGCCAGGAGAGCGGGATCACCGCCGCCCCGAACAGGAGGGTCACCCAAGGGGAGAGGAACACCGCGGCCACAACGGTGATCACCGCGGCATGACGCAGGAGGACGCCGAAGGGCGGGGGGCGCCCCGGCCAGGCGCTGCGCACCAGCAGGGCCCCGAGCAGCGAGCGCAGCGCCACCAGCGCCGCCGCGCCCAGCCCGAACGCCAGGACGGAGTCGTGGAACACGAAGAGCCAGCGCAGGTCGTGGAAGACGCCAAAGGGCCCGGGGGCGGTCACCTGACCGGCCAGACCCATACCCGAGGTGATACCGCACGCGGTGAGCACCGCCATCTCCGCTAGAGGCAGGCCGACGGCCAGCGCCGTCAGGAGCCGCCGCTCCCGGAACCAGGCGAACGCGCCGTTTGGCGGCATTGGGTTCGTCCTTCAGCCGGGCCCGGACAAGGCGACGCCGGGCCGCCTTCACCTCAATTGTGGCAGAGACCTGCCGGGGAGGGGACGGTTTCTCCCTGGCCCTCCCGGTAGGCTCGCCGGGGAGGTGCCCGTGCCCCGCTTCCCCGCCCTCGTCGCCGCCGTCACCGAGCGTTACCGCCGTCTGGCCACTCTGTGGGTGCTGGTGCCCGCCCTCATGGCGATGGTCGCCTTCCTGGTGCTCTTCCAGGTGGCCGGCCGCATGGTCGCCGCAGGGGGCGCCACCGGCCTTGAACTGCAGAGGGCCTTCACCCCGGAGCGCTTCGGCGCGGTGGTCGGCGCTTGGGGGGACGGCGTCGAGGCCTTCAAGACCAGTCTGATCCTGCTCGACTTCGCCTTCCCCTTGATCTACGCCGCCGGCCTGGGCAGCCTGGTCGCCCTGGTCGGGGGGCCCGGGCCGGGCCGGGCGGCCCGGTGGCTCTTCGTCCTCCCCTGGGTGGCGGCCGGCCTCGACTGGATCGAGAATCTGCTTCACCTGTGGCTGCTCACCGACGTCCATACCGCCGCCGACGCCCTCTCAGCCGCCTTCCCGGCGCCGGTAGTACTGGCGGCTTCCCTGGCGGCGATGCTGAAGTTCGCTCTCCTCCTGGCGGCGGCGGCCGGAGCGGTGGTCCTCGCGCTCCGGCGCCGTTACTGGTGGGGGGCGGCGGCGGGAGCGGCGCTCTTCGCCTCTTTCACTTCGGTGCTGTGGGCCTGATCATCACGGTTCGGCTCGACCGTGAGCCGTAACGCGGTTCCGAGTCGGACTTCCCGGGCCCCGGCTACTCGTAGCCTTCGCAGCCGTCGTCGCCCGCCCCGATGAGCGACACCAGGTCGTCCTCGCCCTCGGTGGTGATGCCGAAGAGCATCCCGCCGCCGAGTGTCAGGCCGGAGTTGCCGTCGGTGAAGTTGGGCTGGCCGTAAGCCTCGGCATACTCGGCCACGGTGCGACCGATGCTGATGCCGGCCGCCGTCGACAGGTCCATCGCCCCGGCATCGACCGCCTGCGGGTCGAGGGAGACGTAGGCGAACTCGACGAAGGCCTGCGACCCGGTATCCACATCGCTGAAGTGCGCGTACAGCACCGCCGGGTGCTCCGTCCCGCTCTCCGCCTGCTGGATGATCCAGGTGAGGTGCCGGTTGCTCCCGGTGCAGGTACGCTCGCCGACGTCTCCCGTGGCCCAGCCGCTATCCGCCGACGGTTCGCCGAGGATGCCCTGCAGGCGGCCGATCACCCGCTCGGCGTCGTCGCCGAAGGTGAGGATGCCGAACCCGTCCCCGGCCAGGCGCATCCGCCCGAAGTCGATGTTGAGGTAGCGCGGCCGGGCCACGCCCAAGTCGAGGGCGAACGACACCGCCTCGGCGGCCGTCACCCGGAGCCGGTACTCGGACCCGGTGGGCAGCTTCCCCGACCACCCGCCGCCCAGGGAGATCTGCTCCACCCGGGTTCCGTCGGCGCGCTCCAGGCCTACCTGCACCGCACCCTCGTCCACCACGATGGTGAGCACCCGCCCCTCGACGCCCTCCAACTCGAAGATGTCGTCGTCCCCGGGAGCGGCATTACCCGCCACCCGGGCAGTCCCCTGCCTGTCCAAGAAGGCCACCACACGCGGCTCGGCGCAGTCCCGAGCCAGCTCGGCAAAGGTGGCCTCGTCGGGATCCCCGCTGGGCATGCGGCGCAACTCGGCCTGGTACCAGGCCACCGCGTCGGCCGTCATCGGCCCGAACTGGCCGTCCACGATGATCGTGGGACCGTCGGCGACCATCTGGCCGTGGCCGGTGCACACCAGGTAGAACTGGAGAGCCTCGACGTAGGAGCCGGTAGCCCCCTGGCGCAAGAAGGGCTCCTCGTTGGGCTCGAGTTCGATCCGGGCCGAGGTGGTGGTCGTGGTGAGGGGGATCGTCGTGGCCGGGACGGTCGTGGTGGCCTCGCCGCTCCCGTTGCAGGCGGCAGCCACCAGCGACACGGCCGCCAGCAGGGCGGCGGCCGGGACAATCCTCTTCCGCCCGGCACTCATGTCTCCAGGCTATCCGATCGGAAGCGGCCTTGCCGACCCGGCGATCCGTCACCGCCGGCGCGCCACCTTTGGATGGGGCCCGAACGAGTCGCGCGTCCGCTCGCCCTGCCGCGGACCGCCGGCCCCAGCGTGATCCCGGAGCGCGCCGGGTCACCCCCTCTTACACTCCCCCGCGGTGAGCAGTTGGGCGCGGCGCTTCATCTACTACCCGGACGACCGGGTGCCTCCCTTCGATCCTCCCGGGGGTCTGGGGAAAGGCGTCACGGTGCACCCCGCCGACGGTCCCGGCCTGGCGGCCTGGCACCTGCCGGGGGGCGGAGACACCGCCGCCGTGCTGTGCAACGGCAACGCCGGCAACAGGGCCGACCGCCTCCCGCTGTCGGCCGGCCTGCAGCGCCGCGGCCTCGGGGTGCTCTCCCTGGATTACCGCGGCTACGGCGGCAACCCGGGCGAACCGCAGGAGGCGGGCCTGATCGCCGACGCCGACGCCGCCGCCTCCTACCTGGCCGAATCCCCGGGGGTGGCCCACCTGGTCTACTTCGGGGAGTCGCTGGGGGCGGCGGTGCTCGTCGGCCTGGCCGAGCACCGCCCTCCTGCCGCCCTGGTGTTGCGCTCCCCCTTCACCTCGCTGCTCGACGTCGCCCGGGCGCACCTGCCCCTGGTCCCCTCGGGGATCATCGACGACCGCTGGGCCTCCCTGGAGCGCATCCGGGGCATCGAGGTTCCCCTCCTCGTCTTGGCCGGCACCGCCGATCGGGTGGTCCCCTACTCCCACAGCGTCCGACTGTTCGAGGCCGCACCTGGGCCCAAGCGTCTGGTGACCTTCGAGGGCGCCGACCACAACGACCCGGCCCTCACCTTCGGGGCCCGACTCCTCGACGAGACCGTGCGCTTCCTCGCCGATGTGATCGGCTTCGCGGGAGTGGCCTGATCCCCTCTCAGCGGCCGAGGCGGTGTGCCGCGTAGGTTCCCAGGGCGCGCATCGCCCGATCGGCGGTGCGGAACACGGGCACCCCTTCGGCCTCCAGCAGCGAAGCCAGGGGGTCGTAGAGGCATCCGCCGTCCACCACCACCACCCAGGCTTTGGCGGTGGCGCCGAAGAGTCGGGCGAGGCGAGGGCCCACCGACCCGGGGGCGGCGGCATCCTCGGGGTGGGCCGGCCCGGCGGCCAGGGTCGCCAGCGCGGGGGTGAGGGGCACGGCGCCCACCAGGCCCAGGTCCACCGCGGGATCAGCCAGAACGGCCTCCACAGCCGCAGCGAACCCGGTGTCGTCGGTGATCGGGGTCAGGTCGAGGGGGTTGCGCACCCCGACCACCCCCTCCAGGCGGCGCGCCGCCAGCATCGCGGCCACCGCCCCCTCCGCCACCGGGCCCAGGGTGGGAAAGGCGAAGGTGCCCTGGTGGTCGGCGGCGGCCACGCACTCGAAGCCGGCATTTGACACCGCACCGAGGCGCAGGCCGGCGATCTCCTTCCCCCGCAGCGTCACGGCGAGGCGCACCAGGTCCTCGAACTCCTCGAACGTGCCGGCCATCAGCACGCCGGCCTCCCGGGCGAGCGCCCCGGCCAGAGCGTGGTCGGGGGCCAGCGCCGCGGTGTGCGAGGCAGCGGCGGCGGCACCGTCGGAGGTGCGGCCCCCCAGGTAGAGGATCACCACCCCGCCCCGCTGCCGGATGCGAGCGGCGGCGTCGAGGCAGCGGGCCCCGTCGCCGGGGCGGAACCCCTCGAGGTAGCAGGCGAACACCTCCACTGCGGGGTCGTCCTGCAGGCAGGAGAGGTAGTCGCCGGCCGTCAGGTCGGCCTGGTTGCCCAGGGTCACCAAGTAGCGCGGCCGCAGGTGGGCAAGCCGATCGAGGCGGGCAATGGCGAAAGCCCCGCTCTGGGAGAGCACCGCCAGGGGCGCGGTCGGAGCCCCGGGCCGGGGGCTGGACTTGAAGCCGGGGATGAAAGTGGCGTCGTAGCCGCCGGGCACGGAGCGCACCCCCATGGAGTTGCCCCCGTTCACCACCGGCCCGTCGCCGCGGCGGCGCCCGGCGGCCACCGCGGCCGCCAGGCGCCCGGCCAGCGCCTCGCTCCCCTCCCGCTCGCCGAGGCCACCGGGGATCAGGATCACCGCCCCCGCCGCCCCCCTAGCCACCACCTCCTCCAGCGCCTGGGGTGCAGCTTCGGCGGCGAGGCTCAGCACGAGCAGGTCCACCCGCTCCGCCAGGGCCGCCACATCGGGCACGGCCCGGCAGCCCTCGACCTCCGCCACCCCCGGCTTCACCACGGTCACCGCCGCCGCCGGGAAACCCTCGCTCAGGATGTTGTGCAGGATGATCCGCCCCGGGTTCATCCGCTCCGACACCCCGGCGACCGCTATGGAGCGCGGGTGCAACAGACGGTCCAACTGCGCCGGCGGGCGCGGCGAGGCCGCTTCCGGAAGAGCGCCCCGGCGAGCCAGGGCGTCGAGCGCCACGGGGCCTCGAGCGGTGAAGACCATCGGGTTGACCTCGACGTCTATCACGTCGGGGGGCAGTCCGGGAAGGGCCTCCGCCACCCGCTCCAGGACGGCCTCGAGCGCCGCGATTTCCACGGCAGGAGCACCGCCTCGCAACCCTCCGGTGAGGGCCGCCACGGCCGGCGAGCCCGCCGGAAGGCCGGCCGCCCCGGGCCCGATCCGGAGCACGACGGGAGGGAACCCCCGGGCCAGCCACTCGGCGTGGAGTCCGCCGAGGCCGAGGACCAGCACGGGCCCGAACTCGGCGGTGCGGCGCACCCCGAGCAGCAACTCCCCGCCGGGCCGGGCATCGTGCGGGACAAACTCCGCCACCAGCCAGCCCCGCACCTCCTCCCCGGTGAACCCCGGGGCCATCCCTGCGATGGCCGCCGCCACCGCCCCTGCCTTCCGGGGGACCACCCGAACCCCGCCGCGATCGGTCTTGTGGGCCACTGCCGGGGCCAGCACCTTGACCACCACCCGCTCGCCGGGGAGGCCGTCGAGGGGGGGCACCGCTCCGCCGGGCGCCACCACCAGGTGAGCGGGGAGGCCGATCCCCAGCGCCGCCGCCAGGGCGTAGGCCTCGGTCTCCAGCAGTGCCTCCCGGCCCTCGGTCCGGGCCGGGGCAAGCAGGTCCTCCAGGCGGCTCATGGCCGGGTCACCGCCTCCCGGCCCAGGGCGAAGGCGCGCCGGTTCGCCTCGACCACCCGCCTCCCCTTGGCAGCGAAGCCCTCCACGATGCAACTCTCGATGACCTCACCCGGGACGGGGAGGAACGCCGAGGCCGCCCCCACCATCACAACGTTGGCGGTGCGTCGGGAGCCGGCGCGCCGTGCCAGCTCCCCCGCTTCCACCAGCACCGCCCCCGGCACGGCGCGCACCGCCGCCAGCACCGCCTCCACCGCCGGGTAGTCGGGCACGTTCTCGTAGGGATCGGCGGCGGTGACCAGGCGGCCACCAGGAGCGAGATAGTCGAGGTAGCGCAGCGCCTCCACGGGCTCCACTCCCAGCACCATGTCTGCACCGCCCCGCGGCACCAGGTCGCCCTCGATGGGGACGTCGGCGAGGCGCAGGGAGGCCTGCACCGCCCCGCCGCGCTGCGACATGCCGTGCACCTCTCCCTGACGCACCACCAGGCCGTGGCGCCGGGCCGCCTCGGCGAGGATGGCCGCCACCGACAGCACCCCCTGCCCGCCCACCCCGGCGAGGATCAGGTCGTGCTTCACGTCTTCTCCGCTTCGCGCCGCTCCACCTTGGCCAACTCCACGCACGGCCGCACCGCCACGATCACCGACAGCCCCGGGTGCACCAGTTCGGCCCGCAGCAGCGCCGCCAGCGCTGCGGGGCGGCGCGCCGCCACCTCCACCACATGAAGGTGCCCGGGGTCCACGCCGAGGCCCCGGAGCAGCGGCTCCAGTCGGGAGCCGGGGAGCACGGTGGGCTGGAGGCCGGTCATGGCCACCGTTCCGTTGTCCAGGATCAGCAGGGTCATCGGGGTGCCGGCGGCGACCGCGTCCATGAGCGGGGTGACCCCGGAGTGGAGGAAAGTGCTGTCGCCGATGACGGCCAGCACGGGGCGCAGCCCGGCGTCGGCCGCCCCCTTGGCCATGCCCACCGAGGCGCCCATGCACACACAGGAATCGATGGCCGAGTACGGGGGCAGCGCCCCCAGGGTGTAGCAGCCGATGTCGGAGGTGACCACCGACTCGGGGAAAGCGGTGAGGGCTTCCCGCACCGCTTCGTACGAATCGGCGTGGGGGCAGCCCTTGCAAAGCTGCGGGGGCCGCCCGGGCAGAGGCAGGGCCGAGGGAGCCAGATGGGGCCGGGCCGGCAGGCCCAGGGCGGCCCGCACCAGATCGGGGGTGAGCTCGCCGTCGAGAGGAAGCGCCCCCGACTCCTTGCCCAGCACCTCCCAGCCGTGGGGCAGCACGCCCCGCACCTGCCGCTCCAGGAAGGGGTAGCCCTCCTCGATTACCAGGAGGCGAGGGACGCCCTCGGCGAGCCGGCGGATGGCCTCCAGCGGGGCCGGGTACATGCCCACGTGGAGCGTGGGCGGCCGCAAACCCGCTTCTCCGGCCTCGGCGGCGAAGTAGTGGCGGGCGATGCCGGAGGTGAGCACGGCGAAGGGGGCGCCGGCCTCTCCGGGGGCGAAAGCGTTGTGTCCTGAGGCCGCCGCCGCCGCCCGGATGGCCGGCAGCCGGTCGAGGAGGTGCCGCCAGAGGCGCCGGGCGTTGTGCGGCAGCAAGGTCCAATCCTGGGGGGCCGCCGCCCTGGCCATGGGGCTCTGGCCCCGCGGCGGCCGGGGGGCCACCACCGCCCGGCTGTGGCAGAGGCGAGTGACAAGGCGCACCACCACCGGCACCCCGAAGCGCTCCGAGAGGTCGAAGGCCTCCCGCGTCATGTCGTAGGCCTCCTGCTGGTCGGCGGGCTCCAGGCAGGGGACCCGGGCGAAGTCGGCCAGGACCCGGGTGTCCTGCTCGTTCTGCGACGAGTGCATGCCGGGGTCGTCGGCCACCGCCACCACCAGGCCGCCGCCCAGGGCCACCAGCGCCGAGTTCACAAAGGGGTCCATGGCCACGTTGAGCCCGACGTGCTTCATGGCCACCAGGGCCCGGCGACCCAGCATCGACACGCCAAGCGCCTGCTCGTAGGCGGTCTTCTCGTTGGCGCACCAGTGGGCGGTGAAGCCCCCGGGGCCGGCCCTCGGTACGAGGTACTCGAGGATCTCGGTGGAGGGCGTGCCCGGATAGGCGTAGGCGCCGCTCACCCCGGCGTGCAGCGCGCCGAGGGCCACCGCCTCGTCCCCGAGCAGCATCAGAGCGCCGGCTTGGTCCATGCCGGCCCCACCGTACTGCGCCGCCGCGCCGGGGCGCAGCGGCCGGATGGCCCGGCCCCGTCCCGGGACCGGGGACGGAGTGCCCTACCCCCTCCGGCGAATCCCGGCCATCATGGGGTCCAAGAAGGCGCAGGAGGCTCAGTGGCGGACCGGACATTCCTATTGCTTGGCGGAGCCGGCATGGTCGGCTTCGAGGTGGCCCATCAGGTGGCCAACTCGCTCTGCCCGGAGCGAGTGGTGATCACCTCGCTGCCCGAGGACGGCATGGTTCGGGCCGTGGAGCGCCTCCGCGGGCTCGTCCCCCCAGATGTGGAGATCGTCGGCGAGTGGGGCGACCTGTTCGTGCGCGAGGAGTTCACCCGGCGCGACCGGCGGTTGCTCCTCGACGACCCGGCCTGCCGGGAGGCCATCTTCGCCGACCTGCTCGGCCCCCTCGACGCCGCCTACGAGCGCTCGCGACTCGCCCACCTCATCGCCACCCATCGCCCCGACGTGGTGATCGACGCCATCAACACCGCCACCGCCATCTCCTACCAGGACGTCTACACCACCGCCATCCTGGCCCAACGCGATCTCGAGAACCTGGTGGCCGGCCACGAGGTGGCGCCGGAGCAGCTGGCCCGCAACGCGGAGACTCTCATCCTGTCCCAGTCGATGTCGCAACTGGTGCGCCACGTGATGATCCTCGACCGCGCCCTCGCCGAAGCGGGCACCCGCCTCTACCTCAAGATCGGCACCACCGGCACCGGGGGCATGGGCCTGAACATCCCCTACACCCACAGTGAGGATCGCCCTTCGGCCAAGCTGCTGACCAAGACCGCCGTGGCCTTCGCCCACACCGGGCTGCTCTTCCTGATGGCGCGCTCGCCCGGCCGGCCGGTGGTGAAGGAGATCAAACCCGGCGCACTCGTCGGCTACTCAGACATCGCACATCGCACCATCCAGGAGATGGGCCACCCGGTGTCGCTCTACGCCGCCCGGGCCGAGGCCCTCGGGGAGCGCCTGCACCTCCGCCTCGACCCCGCGGGGTTCGCCCGGCAAGCCGAGCTACGCCTCCCCGTGGTGGATACCGGGGAGAACGGGGTCTTCACCAAAGGGGAGTTCGAGGCCATCACCGCCATGGGACAAATGGAGTTCGTCACCCCCGAGGAGATCGCCGGCCTCTGCGTGCAAGAGATCGTCGGGCGCAACACCGGGCGCGACGTCATATCCGCCCTCGATGCCGCCGTGCTGGGCCCCTCGTACCGGGCCGGGGTGCTGCGCTCCCGGGTCCTCGAAGGACTGCGCTCCCTCGAAGACCGCACGGGCACCCACAGCGTCGCCCTCGGCCAGCTCGGCCCCCCCGAGCTCTCCAAGCTGCTCTGGGAGGCGGAGCTCCTCGCCCTCGCCGGCGGCACCCTCACCGCCGTATTGGCAACCACCCCGGAGGCTTTGAGCGCCGCGGCGGCGGACGTGCTCGAGGAGCGGCCCGGGCTGCGCGACACGATCACCTCCCTGGGCCTGCCCATCCTCGATCCCGACGGGGGAGGCCTGTGGCGCGGTCCCTTCCTCCGCATCCCCGAGGTGGCCGGGGAAGTCGAGGTGGCGGTGGGCCCCGAAGACCGCGACCGCTGGGCCTCCAAGGGGTGGGTGGACCTGCGCCCGGCCAACTTCGCCCGCTGGCAGGAGAGGCTGGCGGCCATGGCGGCGGCGCACCCCGGCTCCGCCATGCCCGGGTCGGCCGGGGCCGCTCCCGAGACCTCCCTCTCGAACCACATCGAGATCGGGACCGTGGTGGCCTGGGTGCTTTCCGGCGAGTTGGGCGGGTACCGGATCAAGTAGGCAGGGCGGGCCCGCCCCGGCCCCACCCGGCGGCGTGGCACAGGTGCTTGGCGGCGTCGAACTCCGCATGCGCCAGGAGGGCATCCAGATCCTCGACGGCGAGGAAAGGACCGTAGCTGCGGAATGAGGTGCCGACGGGGATGGTGAGCGTGCCGTCGGGGAACACCATCACGTAGAGACGATCCAGGGTCTCGTGGCTCAGCCAGTTGATGTGGACGGCGTGGGGCCCGGCCTCAACGGTGAGGCGCAGGGCGGCGAACTCCGCCGCCGAGACGACGAGGTCGTCCCAGTGGACCCCGGGGTCCATGGAGCGCGGGAAAGCCTGGAAGACGTTGTAGAAGAGCCGATTCGGCTGGACTGCGGCCCGCCCGTCGAGCAGGCCGACGATGCCCGGGACGTCGGCCAGGTTGTGCCGGGTCACCGGAGTGGCCACCTTGATGTCGATGCCCGGATACGCTGCGAGCAGATCGAGTGCGGCCAGCACCGCAGCGAAGTGACCCTCCTTCTTGGTGCGGGCCGACACCTCCTCCGAGGCTCCGTCGAGGGGCAGGGAGATCAAGTCGATCTCCGCGCCGTGCTCGGCGAGGAAGGCAGCGGTGAGCCGGTCCCCGGTGGTGGAGACCGCCACCTCGAGCCCGAAGTCCCGGGCGTGACGGATCAGCTCGCCAAGATCCTCGCGCTGCAGCGGGTCGCCGCCGGTGAACACGATGCGGCGGGCGCCGGCGGCGGTGATGTGCTCGACGATGGCCCGGGCGGTGGCGGTGTCAACCCCGGCCACCTCCTGAGGCCCCCAGCAGTAGGGGCACTCCTGGCTGCACTCCGAAGTGACGTGGAAGTCGATGGTGGCGACCCGAGGCACGCCTCCCCTCCGCTGGCTCGACCGGATTGTACGGCGCGTCTCCCTCCGGCCCCGGCCCGGTACCGGCCGCCGCTACAGGGGCAAGCCCAGGCCGCGGCCGATCACCAGGCGCTGGATCTCACTGGTTCCCTCCCCGATCTCCAGCACCTTGGCGTCCCGGTAGAACCGCGACACGGGGGTCTCGTCCACGTAGCCGTAGCCCCCGAAGATCTGGGTGGCATGGCGAGTGGCGTCGACGGCGATCTCGGAGGCGTAGAGCTTGGCCATAGCCGCTTCCTGGCGGAAGGGACGGCCCTGGTCCCGCAGCCAGGCGGCCCGGTAGGTAAGGAGGCGGGCGGCCTCCACCGCCACCGCCATGTCGGCGCAGCGGAAAGCCACCCCCTGGTTGGCCCCGATGGGCCGGCCGAACGCCTGCCTCTCCTTGGCATAGCCGACGCTCTGTTCCAGGCAGCCCTGGGCCAGGCCCACCGCCATGGCGGCAATGGCCACCCGACCGTCGTCGAGGATCGCCAGGAACTGGCGAAAGCCGCGCCCCCGCTCGCCCAGCAGGTTCCCCGCCGGCACCCGGCACTCCTCGAAGCGCAGGCCGTGGGTGTCCGAGGCGTGCCAGCCCATCTTGCGATAGGCCGGTTCCACCACGAAGCCGGGCGTCCCCGCCGGGACGATGATGGCCGAGATCTCGGCCGGCCCGGTGCGGGCGGTGACCGTCACCAGCGAGGTGATGGAGGTGCCGGAGTTGGTGATGAACACCTTCTCCCCGTTGATCACCCACTCGTCCCCGTCCAGCTCCGCCCGGGTGCGGGTGGCCCCGGCGTCGGAGCCGGCCTCCGGTTCGGTGAGCCCAAAGGCACCCAGGGCCCGGCCCGCCACCAGGTCGGGGAGCCACTGCGCCCTCTGCTCCTCGCTCCCGAAACGGCAGATGGGGCTGGCCCCCAGCGACACCCCGGCCTCCAGAGTGATCGCCAGCGAGGCGTCCACCCGGGCCACCTCCTCGATGGCGAGGCACAGGGTCAGCAGGCCGGCGTCGGACCCCCCATACTCCTCCGGGAAGGGCAGCCCGAAGAGGCCCAGGTCGCCCATCTTCCGCACCACATCGAGGGGGAAGTGATGGTCCCGGTCCCACTCGGCGGCGTGGGGGGCGATCTCGGCTTCGGCGAACTCCCGTACCACCTTGCGGAAAGCCACGAGCTCCGGGGACGGGTCGAAGTCCACTGCTACCTCCCGTGTGAAGACGACGGCGAACTCAACGCAGCAGGCGCTCCCCCATGGCCCGGAAGTAGGCGGCGCCGAGGAGCTGGGCGATGCCGACGAGTGCCACGGCGGAGGCCATCACCACCAGGCCGTTGCGGTACAGCGTCCCGTCGGTGATGGTGGTCACCATGTCCCTTCCCTCGCCGCTCACCAGGGTCGCGGCCCCGATGACGGCGGCGCCGGCGACGCCGGTCACCGCGGCGGCGAGGCTCAGCACCCACCAGGCCACGCCGGTGCCGATGAGAGGCTGCCTCCGCCAGCGATCGGCCACGGGCGCTGGCCCGTTGTCGGGATGGGCGATGCGCTCGATCTCGGAGAACACCAGCCGGGGGATCAGCACGTTGCCCAGCGGGATGAACCAGCCTCCCACCGCCCAACCCGACGACCAGGAGCGGCCTTCGGCCCCGGTGCGACCCAGGCTGCGGTAGGCCTGGCTGCCCCATACGAGGAGGAGGATGAAGAGCACGAGGCCGGCCAGACCCAGGATCCCGGCGGCCCCGGCCCACAGGTCCGAGGCGTCCTCCCAGGCCGAAAACTCATCGGCGTCGAAACCGAGCGGGGCGGTCCACCAGGCGTGCATCCTCGGGATGGCGTTGGCCAGGGCCACCACCGCCAGGCCGGCGACGCCGGCGGTGAGGTAGAGGAACACCCGCACCGCCGTATGCAAGCCGGGGCTGAGGCGGGTCTGCGGCACAGCCTCCCAGGGCGGTGCCGGCGGCGCCGGTGGCGCCGGGCGCGACTCGGGCGGGTACCACTTGCCGTCGGACGCCAGCCACCATCCTTCGCCTTGCGGCCGGTCGCTCATCTGTGTCCCTCCCTGGTCGGGCCCAGCCTACGCCACCGCTCCGGCCCGCCCCAGCCGCAGCACCTCGAGAGACCCGCCGGCGGCGGCGAGGCGGGCCTCCACCTCCAATCCGGCGCCGGCGGCCAGAGCAGCCATCCCTCCGGCGGCCAGCAGCGAGCGCACCCCGTCGCCGTGACCGGCAGCGCCCTCGATGGCCCGCGCCACGCTGCGCACGGCCCGGGGCATGAGGCCGACGGCCCGCCCCGGCCGGTGGTCGGCCACCAGCACCCGGCCCGACTCCCCGGCAACACGTGCCATCTCCATCAAAGCGAGACGGCCTTCCTCTGCCGACAGCGAGTGGAACAGCATCATCGCCGCGACCACGCCGGCGGCTCCGGCGGAGAAGGGCAAGGAAGCGGCGTCCCCCTGGACCAGCAGGGCGCCGGGGCCCAGGTGGCGGCGGGCCTCGCCGAGCATCTCGGCGGAGGCCTCCACCCCGGCCACCCGGCACCCGGCGGCGGCGTAGGAGGCCAGGAAGGCCCCGGTGCCGCAGCCCACGTCGAGCACCAACATCCCCGGCCGGGGCGGGCACAACGCCAGGCCGGAGCTTCGCACCCCGCCCAGGAGGCGGCCGAGCACCGGTTCGTAGAGGCGAGCGCCGAGGCGTCCCATGGTTCGCCTACCCCGCCAGACGCCCGGCGGCCGCCCGCAGCGCGACCCGGGCGCGGTCGGTGTCCACCGTCCGGCAGGTCCCCGCCTCCACCACTCTCCGGCCGGCCACCCACACGTCGGTGACGTCGCGGCGCGATCCGGCCCACACCACGTGACCGAGCAGATCCCGTGGCACGAGCACCGGGTCGTACACCACGTCGTCCGGCGAAACCCGCACCATGTCGGCCCACCGACCGGGGAGGAGCGCCCCGATGTCGTCGCGACCCAGTGCCGCCGCCGCCTCGGAAGTCATCAGGCGGAAGGCGTCCTCCACCCCCAGGATGCCGGCGTCGCCTTCCCGGAGGCGGGCGTAGAGCAGCGCCAGGCGGGCCTCCTCCCACAGGTCGAGGTTGTCGTTCGAGGCGGGCCCGTCGGTACCCACCCCCACCGCCACCCCGGCCCGGCGCAGCGCAGCCACCGGAGCCAGCCCCGAGGCCAGCTTGCCGTTCGACCCCGGGCAGTGCGCGACCCCCACCCCGTGGGCGGCGAACCGGGTGATGTCCTCGGCGGTGAGCCAGACACAGTGGGCCGCCAGGGTGCGGGGCACGTAGCAACCCAGGTCCTCCAGGTGGGCGGGGACCGTGTTGCCCGTACGCGCCGTCACGGCGTCGCCCTCGCTCCGGGTCTCGGCGACATGGAGGTGCACCGGCATGGCAAGGGCGGAGGCGGTCTCCGCCACCTCCCGCAGGGCGGCATCGCCCAGCGTGTAGGCGGAGTGAGGGCCGAGGCCCACCTCGACCAGGTCCTCCCCGGCCAGGGACTCGCGGAGGGTCACGGCGGCACGGATCATGTCGGCGGCCGTCCCGAAGCGCTCCCAGCCGGGGGCCTCCGCCACCACGGGGAACACCAGCGTGCGCAGGCCGGCCGTTACCGCCGCCTCGGCCACCGCCGCGGCGTGGAAGTACATCTCGACGCTGGTGGTGATGCCCCCCTGGAGCATCTCCGCCGCCCCCACCAGCATCCCGAGCCGGGTGCCGCCGGGGGTGAGTCGGGCTTCCCGGGGCCAGATCACCTCCTGGAGCCAGCGGTTGAGAGGCAGGCCTTCCCCCGCTCCCCGCAACACGGTCATGGCCGAGTGGGCATGGCAGTTCACCAGGCCGGGCAGCAGCAGGCCGCCGACGCTATGGACGGCGTCTCCCGGGCCCAGTGGCGGGGCTTGCGACCGGGGCCCCGACGCGGCCACCCGCCCGTCGGACACGTCCACGAACCCGGGGCTGTGCAAGGAGAAAGCGGGGTCCATGGGCAGGACGTGGTCGGCGAGGTAGCGGTCGATCACGGCGCCACCGCCATGCCGCTCGCCGTGGACCGCGGGCCCGAGAGGGTCAGGATCAGCGCGGCGAGGACCACGGCACAGCCCACCAGGACCGCCGCCGGAGCGGCCTCCCCCAGCCAGGCCCAGGCAAGCAGGGTCGACCCGACCGGCTCGCCCAGGGTGGCGAGGGCCACCACCGTGGGCGTGGTGTGCCGCAGCGACCAGGTCATGAGCCCGTGGCCCACCAACTGGGGGATGAGAGCGCTGAGGAAGATGTACAAGAGAGCCTCCCCGTTTGCCGGGCTCAGAGCCACTCCGGACGCGGCCGCCACCGCCATCACCGTACCGCCGCCCACGGCGCAGGCCACTCCCATGAAGGACCACACCTCCAGATCCGGGCCGAGGTGGCGGGCCAGAAGCAGGTATGCGGCCATGGCGGCGGTGCCGAGCAGGGCCAGGCCGTCGCCGGCCAGGGCGCGCCCGGAGAACGACAGGTCGGCGCCTCCGACGATGACCACCCCCGCCGCCCCCAGGGCGAGCGCGGCCCACAGGCGCCCCTCGGGCCGATCCCGGCCGGTGACCACCCCGACGACCGCCAGCAGAAGAGGAGTGGCCGTCACCAGGGTCACCGAGGCGGCCACGCTGGTGAGGTCGAGCGACCAGATCCAAGCGCTGAAGTGCACGGCGTACAGCAGGCCGGCAACGACCGCCCATCCCAGGACCGGCTGCAGCCGTTTGCGATGCCAGCCGCGGACCACGGCCGGGAGGAGCAGGGCCGCCGCCATCAGCAGCCGCAGGCCGGAACGGGTCAGGGCGTGGGTGGGCTCCGCCAGCTTCAAGAAGATGGCGGCGAAGGAGATCGCCACCACGGCCGCCACCAGCGCCGGGGCCACGAGGCCGCTGCGCTCTCGCCGGGCTGCGGGGGGAAAGTGGGGCATGGTCGGACGGCGGCCGTCCCCGGCAAGGGCACGGACCCGCCCGGATGCTAACGAGGAGGCCCTGCCCGGCGCGGCCTGCCGCCCCGGCACCGGAGAGACCCCGGGAGGCCACCGTAGAATCGGCTTCGAGCCACTCCGTCGACCGAGAGGTGCCCATGCCCGCGTTCCACTACCAGGAGATCTTCAAGCTCGGAGCCGACACCACGCCCTACCGGGGCCTCGGCACCGCGGGATTGGCGGTGGACCTCCAGGGCGGCCGCAGCATCCTGCACATCGAACCCGCGACGCTGCGCCGGCTCGCCGAGGAGGCGGTGCGGGATGTCTCCCACCTCTTCCGCACCGGCCACCTGGAGCAGCTGGCGGCCATCCTCGACGACCCCGAAGCCTCGGACAACGACCGCTTCGTCGCCCGGGAGATGCTGCGCAACGCCGTGGTGTCGGCCGAGATGGTGCTCCCGTCATGCCAGGACACCGGCACCGCCATCGTCTTTGCCCGCAAGGGGGAGGACGTGCACACCGGAGGCGGGGACGAAGAGGCCCTGTCGCACGGCATCTTCGACGCCTACACCGGGGGATACCTGCGCTACTCGCAACTGGCGCCGCTCGACATGTTCGAGGAGCGCAACACCGGCACCAACCTCCCCGCGCAAGTCGAGGTCCATGCCGTCCCCGGCGCGGCCTACGAGTTCCTCTTCGTCACCAAGGGCGGCGGCTCGGCCAACAAGACCCTGCTCTTCCAGGAGTCGAAGGCCCTGCTGAACCCGGCCTCGCTGCGGCGCTTCCTCGACGAGAAGCTCCGCTCGCTGGGCACCGCCGCCTGCCCCCCGTATCACCTGGCCGTGGTCATCGGGGGCACTTCGGCCGAGGCGACCCTGAAGACGTTGAAGCTGGCCTCCTGCCGCTACCTCGACGGCCTCCCCGCCACGGGCAACGAGCACGGCCGGGCCTTCCGCGACCTGGAGCTCGAGCAGGTCGTCCTCGACCTGGCCCGGGAGACCGGGATCGGGGCCCAGTTCGGCGGCAAGTACTTCTGCCTCGACGCCCGGGTGATCCGCTTGCCCCGCCACGGCGCCTCCTGCCCGGTGGGGATCGGGGTCTCGTGCTCCGCCGACCGCCAGATCAAGGCGAAGATCACCGCCGACGGGGTCTTCCTGGAGCAACTGGACACCGAACCGGCTCGCTTCCTGCCCGACCCGACTGCGCTGCGCCTCCCCGTCCCGGCGGTGCCCATCGATCTGAACCGGCCCATGGACGAGATCCGGGAGGCCCTCTCCCGGCACCCGGTGCGCACCCGCCTCTCCCTGACCGGGCCCGTGGTGGTGGCCCGCGACCTCGCTCACGCCCGCCTCAAGGAGCGCCTGGACCGGGGCGAGGGCCTGCCCCAGTACCTGAAGGACCACATCGTGTACTACGCCGGCCCGGCCAAGACCCCGGAGGGTTATCCCTCAGGCTCGTTCGGTCCCACCACCGCCGGGCGCATGGACTCCTACGTGGACCTCTTCCAGTCCCACGGCGCCAGCCTGGTGATGCTGGCCAAGGGCAACCGCTCCAAGGCGGTGACTGAGGCCTGCCACCGCCACGGCGGCTTCTACCTGGGCTCCATCGGCGGACCGGCGGCGATCCTCGCCAAGGAGAGCATCAAGAAGGTCGAGGTGCTCGAGTACCCCGAACTGGGCATGGAGGCCGTCTGGAAGATCGAAGTCGAGGGCTTTCCCGCCTTCATCGTGATCGACGACAAGGGCCACGACTTCTACGGGAGCTTCTGACCCGGCCGATCGGCCGAGCCGACGGCCGGCAAGGCCGGGGCCCCGCCGCTATCTTGGCCGGCAAGTGACGCCTCGAGGAGTCCTCGTGAAACACCCCAGCCGCGCCCTCATCGCCGGGCTCATGGCCAGTGTCTTGCTGGCCGCCGCCTGCGGTGACGACGGCGGCACCGGCACCACGGGGCCGGAGACGACCGCCACCGCTGCGACCACACCTTCGCCCACCACCACCAGCCAGGCCACCACCACCACCACCCAGGCCACCACCACGACCCAGGCCACCACCACCACCGACCTGCACCCGGTCTGGGGGATCAGCTGGGCATCGGTCTGGCCGGCGGAGGGCTCTACCGCCACCTACCGCCTCGACCTGTGGAACGAGGAACCGGTCGATCTCCCCACCATCATCGAGTACGGCGTGGAGTGGGACGGGGGCACCTGGGATCGGATCCTCTTCGGCAGCACCGAGCCCGGCGAGTACGGGCTGGCCTTCTACTTCGACCGCTCCGATCCCTGGGTGATCCGGGTGTGGGGCCTTCGGGCCACCGGGCCGGGCATGGGCCCGCAGGGGGCTCTCGACGAGTACCTGGGGGGGTTCCCGGCCGTGGACCTGGCCGGGTTGCCCGACGTCGCTCCGACGCTCGACGTCGACGCCTTCGTCGACAGCGGGGAGGGGAACCTGTACGGGCCGAGCCCGGCGGTGTACGCCCTTGAGGTGGTGGGCCTCGAGGAGGTCGCGGTGCCCGCCGGCACCTTCGAGGTCAGCCTGCACATCCGCTTCGGCCTCGGCGGCGAGTTCTTCGGGGTCCAGGAGGGGCAGGAGATCGCCTCCTTCTCCGATCTCTGGGTCGATCCCACCCAACTGATCCTGCGCTGGGACCCGGCCCCCGGCTTCGGGACGGCACTGGAGCTCGTGACCCCCTGGGAGTAACCGGACGAGGGAGGCACACGATGCGGCGGCGGCCGTCCCTGGCCATGGTCCTGGGTCTCCCCGCGGTCGGCTGCGGCGTTGCGGCTTCCCCACCTCCACCACTACGGCGCCCACCACCACGACGGTCCCGACGACGACCGCTCCGCCCGAACCTCGACCACCCTCCCGGCCGACCTCCATCCCCCCTGGGGCGTCGGGTGGGCGGCCATCTGGCCGGCGGAGGGAACCACCGCCACCTCTGAGGTCGGGGCCACCGACGACGACACCACCGAGGTCACGGCCCGCTTCGAGCCCGGCGTGGACCAGGAGGGGACGGGCCGGGATCGCATCGCGGTGGGCGTCGTCGAGGATGGGAAGCACGGGGCCGCCCTCTGCCTCCAGCGGACCGAGGCCCGGGTCCCGCGGCTCTGGGGCATGAAGGCCACCTCCGTCCAGGACACGTCCTGGACTACTTCGGGGAGCCCCCCGTCCTCGACCTGAGGGATCTGCCCGAAGAGCCCCCCACTATCGCTGGTGGCCTTCTGGTCCACGTGCCCGGGTCGTGCCTGGGCGATCCTCTCCCCGTCACCTACCGGCTCGAGTGGGTCGGCATCGAGACGGTGGAAGTGGCGGCGGGGACATCCACCGACGCCCTCCACATGCAGATCGTGATGACCGGGGAGTCCTTCGAGTGGATGCGGGAAGGGGACGAGCCCGTCGTCTCGGACATGCGGCTCCAAGGCCGTCTTCCGGATCGAGTGGGTCGGGGTCGAAGACATCGAGGTCGCCCCGGGTGAGACGGAGCGGCTGGAGGTGTGCCACCTCCGCATTGGCCTCGGCGGGGACTTCTGCCCCCTGGGGCCGGGGGGCGAGATCACCTTCTTCTCCGACCTCTGGCTGCACCCCGGGCAACTGATGGTCGGTGGGAGCCCGGTCCGGCGGGAGGGCCATTAAACTGCCGATGCCCCGGGGCATGTACGACCGGCGAAGCAGGTGCCGGCGGGCGCTCCGTCCGCCGGCACCCTCAGCCACGGCCCGGGCCCTAGCGCCGCACCGGCTCCGACTCCCGCGTGGGCACCGGGACCGGCACGGCGCCGGGAGTCGTCGGCTCCTCGACGGGCGCCTGAATGGGCTCCGGTTCGACGATGATCACCCGCTTCTGCTCTCCGATGTCCATACTTCCCCAAACCTCCTCGCCTCATCCGTAAGGTACTCCACTGCGCACACCGGCAGGCCGGGACGGCCGGCGCGCACCCCGCCGGCCCTCTGGGCTTCCTCCCACCCGAGCCCCGGAGCGAACAGCCGGGCAATCCATTTCGGGTCGGATCGGCACACCAAGGCACCGTCCCGCATCAGGGCCACCGCCGGCACCTCGGCCCGCTGCGCCCGGTAGCCGTGCTCGTGCTCGATCACCTTGCCGCTGAGGGCTACCAGGCCGTAGATGATGCCGGGCCACGCTCCCGGCCGGGCCCCCCAGAGCGCCCCGGCGTCCTTGAAGGCATAGATGCCGCAGCGACAACACGGGGCGTCGTGCGGCGCCCCCGGCCCGCGGGGGCAGCGGGCCTCCAGTCGCGGCTCTTCCCAGACCTGCACCACGCCGCGCACGCCCAGCGAGGTGAGCCGCCACATGCGGAACCCCAGAATGGGCGCCGGCGACCAGAACGCCCCCGCCGACCGCCCCCCGGCGGAGCGCGCCGGGTCCGGGGCCGGCGGCTCCACCGTCGTCTGCGCCCGCACCTGCTCCAGTTCCAGGATCTGCCGGCGAAGCGCCTCGGCCCCCTTCTGGCTCAGCACACGCGAGAGGGCCCTCCACCCCCGCTCGACCGCCGACGGCAGGGGCTCGCCCCATGTCACGCCGGGCAACGGCCCCTCGAGCCCGGAGGGCTCACCCCCTCCCGGGCCACTGTGGAACCACCCACCCGGAGGCCGCGGACCAGCCCCCGGCATCATCGGGCCTCCCCGAACCACGACCGCCGCCCGCCCGCCTGCTGCCCTTCTGAGGGCATCCCTGCCCCGGCCGCCTCGGGGGCCCACAGCGCCGCCAGGTGCACCAGGGAGGAACCGACGACCAGGGCCGACACCACAGCGCCGGGGGCGGTGAGGAACACCACCTCGCCCAGGCCAACGGCGGCATGGGTGCTGGCCACCCCTCCCGATAGCGCCGCCACCCGGGCCACCCCCTCAGCGGCGAGGCCACCGCCCGGCCCGCCGAGCCCCACCCGGGCGTCGGCGGCATAGGAACCCACCAGGCCCCGCCATAGGAACGCCAGCGTGTCGGGGCGGTCGAACACGTCGAGCGCCAGCGGCCGCGCCCCCACCAGGGCAAGCACGCCGCGTTGGCCGGCGGCCGGCCGCAGCGGCACGGTGATCTCGTCGATGGCCCCGGCCCGCCGGCGGTGCACCTCGGAGTACAAAGCCGTCGAGGAGTCCACCTCGTGCAGGCTGAGGTGGCGATCGACCGCGCCCCAGACCTCCCCCTGGTGGGAGCGGTACCCGACACCCCGGCGGGCCTCGTGCTGCACCCCGATGTTCTTGGCTGCCCTGACCCGGGGGGAGGCGTGGAGGTCCTCGCGCGCCATGGGCCGGGCAGCCCCCCAGCGGCCGGCCTCGACGCACGAGACCGGGATGGTCAGCGTGGCCTGGGCCGGCACCAGGACCGTGGTGTTCAGCGTGCGGGTCTGCCTGAGCCCGCCTAGCACCTCCCCTTCCAGGAGCAGCACCGGTCGGCCGGCGTGGTTGACGACCTGCAGTTCGGGCACCGAGCCACCCCCCACTTCCTCGACCAGCACGACGCCTTCCGCCACCGCCCCGGCAAACAGCCGGTACGGAACGGCCTCACCGTCGTGGAAGACCGGCACCATGGTGAGCGGGCCCGACTGCTGCGGCTCGCCGAAGCGCAGGCCGCTCCCGAGCATCGTGGTTACGGTGTCGCCTGCCGTCATTGGCCCTCCTTGGCACCACTGTCGCGCTCGCCTGTGACAGATCCGGCCGGCGCCGGCGGCGTACCGGTTGCCTGCCGCTCACGCCTCCGCCGTTCCGACTCCTCCACCGCCCGGCGCTTCTTCTCGCTCACCACGTTGGCGAACAGGCGGGCCGATGAAGACGCCGCCTCCACCTCCCCCAGGGTGAGATCGGCGGCCTGGGCAGAGGTCACCCGGTCCCAGGCGACACCCTTCTCGGCGGCATAGGCAGCGGCCGGCTGGCGGTGGCGGCGGGTACGGGTCTCGGCCCTCTGCAGGTAGTAGTGGGAGATCATGTGGAAGACCTCGCCGTTGCCGGCACGGAAGGTGAGGGCTACCGGCGCCTCACCCCAGCGCTCCTGCAGTTCCCGGCTCGAGATGAGCACCTTCACCCGGCCGGAGTCGAGCACCGTGATGGGGTACGAAGAGCCCTCGAGCCACCAGATCGGGTCGTCCGCCCCCTCCATGACGCCCCTGAGGAACGGGTTGTCGTGTGCGGCCGCTTCGATTCGCACCACGGCGTCGCCAGTGGGCCGCTGGTTGAAGGCCACCACGCCGGGGAAGGCCGGTTCGACCACGTGGCGCAGCGCCCAGTCGGTGGTGAACAGGCTGCCGCCGGCCTCCACGAAGCGTCGCACCGCGTCCACGGCGGCGGCACCCACCTGCCCCGGGCAGTTGACCACCAGCAGTTGCTCGGGCCGCAGTTCGAGGCCGGCCAGGTGATAGGGGTCCACCGCCAGGTGGGGCAGGTCCAGGGCCTCAAGGACCCACTCGACGTGGTCGTACTGCCCGCGCACCACCACGATATCCGACCCCTTCACCTGCTCGAGGATCTCGTGGATCCCCGGCGCTTCGCGAGCGATGGCATCGCGCGTGTGACGGCCTCCCACCTGGTAGGCCCTGCGGCGGCGATCCTCACGGCTGCTGTCGGTTCCGGTCAAGGCGGTTTCTCCTCGGCTCGATAACACCACTGATGGTGCTAGAATAACACTGTTAGTGTAATCCGTCAACAATAGGCCTCCGATCCTTGGTGTCCTATGCCCTGAGTAGTAGGTTGGCTCCGAGAGGCGAAGAAAGGGCCCCGCCATGGACATCTCTCACGAGCGCCCCGAGTTCTACGAGGCCCTGGGGCGCACCATCCAGGTGCTGCGGACCGACCAGAGCCTCGATCGCAAGGACCTCGCCGACCGTTGCGGTATCTCCTACTCGTACCTGGCAGCCATCGAGAACGGGAAGAAGCCCCCCTCTTCCAAGGTGCTGTTCGCCATCGCCGGCGCCCTGGGGCTGCTCAGCCACGAACTGCTCGCCTCGGTCGAAACCCGTTTCCGGCGGCAGCACCATCCTGCGGCAGCCGCCGCGCCCCGCTTCGCCGCCCCCTCGGCGCGCCAGGCCTGGTTCCACGCTGCCCCGGCGCCCACGGCCCGCGGGGCTGCGGCTCGGCCCGCCTCTCCCAACCGCGGCCGGCCCGAGGACTTCGCCCCGGGCCCTCGTGCCACCGGGCAGGCCTCCTCCCCGGTCCCCCACTCTGCCGCCGGGTTCCTCATGGAGCTCGAGCGCCTCGACCTCCAGCTCAGCGACGAGGACCGGGACCTGGTGCTCGGCCTGGCCCGCCGCCTGGCGGGGGGCGAGTAGCCTTCCCCCTGCCCCGGCGAGCCCGGCGGCCGCGCCTCGTGACGGTCTGTCGGTGCCGGCTTCATCGTCATGGGCGACTGCGATGCCTGAAGACTCGCGGCGCAATACGGGCGTCTGTCCACGACCACCGGACGGCCAGAGAGGCCTGATCGCTGATAGGAGAGGTGCACCGGGAGAATCGCGACGCTTTCGTCGAATCGGCATCGAGCAGGCCTTCAGAAGCCCGCTGAACCCTATTGGGCCGCAGATCTTGAGGCCCAGGGCGCTCTCGGCGACTTCGAGCCCCGAGCCCCAGAGGAGGACGAGGAGGAGGATCCATGCTCATCGTGGCCGGCCCGCTGTTCGTAGACCCGGAGGCCCATGCCGGCTTCCTCGACGCCGCAGCCGCGGTGGTACCGCCGACCCTTGCCGAGGACGGATGCCTGGAGTACGCCTTCTGGACCGACCCGGACCGGCCCGGGCACTTCCTGGTCTTCGAGGAGTGGGAGTCGGAGGCCCACCTCGACGCCCACCTCCAAGCGCCTCACCTGAGGGCATTCCAGGCCGCCCTGGCCAAGCTCGGCCTGCGGGAGGCGGCGGTGCGCCGCTATCTGGTCGAGGCGGTGCACCCGCTCTGAAGCGCCGCCTCCCCGCAGGTGTGCCCAGAGCCGGGAGCACCGCCGGAGCGGCGTGCTCCCCACGCCGTCGTGCGCCGAGGCGGCAGACCCCGGCCGAGCGCCGGCTCCAGCCCGGCCCGGACGCCCGGGAGCCCCCGGGAGCCCCCGGAGGCTCCTCCCATTCGGCCGCTCGCTAGGCCGCCGCTGCGGGCTTGCGCTTGCGAGCCAGCATGAAGCCACCGCCGAGGGCGATCAGGGCTCCCAGGCCGATGGCGGCGTAGGGGATGATCGTCCCGAAGAGTGACACCATCATCTTGCCGTCCTCGGCGTCCTTCTTGGCATCGGCGATCGCCTGGTCGGAGGCCTGGTAGGAGAGGCGGAAGACCTCGACCTCCGTGGTGGCCAGAGCCAGCAGGCGCGCTTCGTCCTTGACGTAGTCGATTATCACCCCGGTGGTTGGCTCCACCCAGTACTCGGTGGCGTACTGGTACACGTAGCTGAGGGGCACCGGGTCCGGCAGCAGGGGCAGCAGCGCCGCCAGTCCCTGAAGCGTCTCCGGCGGCAGGCCCAGTTGCGGCGCCAGGCCCTCGATCGTGGTCTTGGGCAACGAGGGCGGGAACATGGCCAGCACGGCCGGGTCGCGCAGGGGTTGCGAGTCGGACTCCGAGCTGAAGTGGTAGGTGGTGATCCCCTCATGCTCCTCGACACCTAGGTACTCCACCGGCACCAGCGCCTGGTAGTCATCGCTCCAGCCCTGGTAGTCACGCTTCTCCGTGCCGATGGGGAAGCCGATCACCAGGCCCCGGCGCGTGTCCAGGACGCCGGTTTCGGAGGTGAAGTTGGGGATCTCCTCCGTGGTCTTGCGGTCGATGGCGTACCAGTAGGTCGTGTGCTGGCCGTCGGCATCGGTGTTCAGGCCCGGCAGGGGTTGGCCGTCGGGACCCTTCACCTGGACCTGCTCGCGGACCAGAGCCTTGTTCCCCTCCACTTGCTCGGTGGTCACGTGGCGGTCGACCGCCACCGGCACATCGGAGAAGAAGAGGTTCGCCAGGTCCATGGTGGCCAGGGCCCCCGGATTGAGCATGGTCACCAGGGTGCCCTCATAGGTCCGGGTGCTGTCGACGTCGTCGGGCCATACCGCCATCATCGGCAGGACGGCCAACTTGAGTACCAGGCCGGCGGCAACGAGCAGCAGGCCGAGGAACACGACCAGCAGGCCGCCGATCTTTCCCTTCATCGCTTCCTCCAGTCCACGCAGTGCCGCGCCACGCTAGGCGGTAGCCGCGCCGCCTGCCACGGCCTGGGGGGGTATTCCTGCTGGGGACCGGAGTGAGCCGGCCGCCCTTCACCCGGTGAACTCGACAGTTACGGTCCGCTCCTCGGCGCCCCGCAGCACGCGGACCTCCAGGGCTTCCCCTTCGGCTCGCTCGAGCGCGGTGTGGAGATCCTCCACCACCACGAGGGGCCGACCGGCCGCGGCCACCAGCAGGTCCCCCACTCCGAGGCCGGCCGCCTCGGCCGGACTGCCCTCCTCGACCAGGCGGACGAGCAGGCCCTCGGCGTCGGGCAGGCCCACCGCCCGGCGCAGGCGGCGGGCCACCGGCACCGGAGCGAGGCCCACTCCCAGCCGGCGGCCCCGGGGGGACTCCCCGGCCATCAGGGCCCGCACCCGGGCCTGGAGCGCCGCAGTGGCCGGCAGGGCCAGGTAGAAGCCGTCGCCGAGTCGGTGAGTGTTCAGGCCCACGACCCGACCCGCGAGGTCGAGCAGCGGACCTCCTGAGGACCCGGAGGGCAGAGGGGCGGTGTGCTCCACCGACCCTTCGATGCGCCCTCCCCGGGGCCCGCGGAAAGGCCTCCCCGTGGCCGACACGAAACCCAGAGTGGCCCGCAACCCTCGGCCGCCCGGGTTGGACATCGCCACCACCGGGGTGCCCAGGTCCAGCGCCGCGCCCTCCCCCAATTCGGCCACGGGAGCGTCCCGGGTGGGCGTGGCGAGCACGATGAGGTCGCCGTCCACGTCGACCCCCATCACCTCACTCTCCTCGACCCGCCCATCGCCGAACATCACCCGTACCCCCTCGGGCCCGGCGTTGTGGGCGTTGGTCAGCACGAGGCCGGGCCCTACCACCACTCCCGATCCCCCTGCCCGATGCCGGGCCACCCCCACCACCGCCGGCCCCACCGCGGCGGCCACACGCCGGATGGCGCTTCCCCAATCCTCCGCCGACACCGCAGCCTCCTATAGACTTGCTACTTGCAAGTGAGTGTAGTGGCGACCCCCGCCGCGATCAGGAGAACCATGGCCGAGCCCACCGCCCTGGCCGGCGCCCTCGCCCGGGTCGGGGAACGTTGGACACTCCTGATCGTCGATGCCCTGCTCGGTGGCCCGGCGCGCTTCGGGGACCTGGCCACGGCGGTCGCGGGCATCGCTCCCAACATCCTCGCCGGGCGTCTGCGCCGTCTGGAAGCCGATGGGCTCCTGGTCTCCCTCCCCTACTCGGAGCGGCCACCGCGCCGCGAGTACCGCCTTACCGGCCCCGGGGCCGAGCTCGCCGGGGCCCTCCGCCTGCTCACCGCCTGGGGGGCGCGCCGCGCCGGAGGCGGCGGCGGTACCGGGGCCCTGGAGCACCGCACCTGCGGCACCCCTATGGAGGCCCGCTGGTTCTGCCCTACGTGCGACCGCCCGGTCGCCGACGACGAAGGCCCCGAACTGGCCTTCGCCTGAGGGGTGGGTCGCCGGGAACCCCTGCGGGTAGGCGGCGGGACCGGCGTACCGTGCCATCCCCCGCAAGACTGAGAGACCATGCGGCGCCCGACACCGATCCTCGCTGCGGCCCTGGCTGCCGCTGTGCTGCTCGCCGCCTGCTCGGGAGGCGAGACCGCCACAGCCCCGGCGGCCGCCACCCCGACCATCCCCGGCGGGGCCGATTTCGATGTGGTGATGGAGTCCTTCGCCTTCACCCCCGCCGAGTCGACCGTGCCCGCAGGAACCACCGTCACCTGGATCAACCGCCACGGCGCCAGGCACGATGTGGTCGCCGACGACGGCACCTTCGCCTCCCCCCTCTTCGGGCCAGGCGAGACCTTCTCGTTCACCTTCACCGCTGCCGGCGAGTACCACTACGTCTGCTCCATCCACCCGAGGATGGCGGGGACGATCACCGTCACCCCGTAGCAGCCTCGCCGGCCGCGGGCGCCCCGCCCCCGGCTCCCCTCAGACGCCGCCGAGGCCCTTGCCCACAGTGAAGGCCGGAGCCAGGTACGGGCCGACCTCGTAGTAGGCCCCCTGCCCGGGGGCGTAGAGCAGGGGGCGCAGCAGGGCGATGTCGGGCAGGCCCCCGGGACCGAGAACGGCCTCGTCGGCCTTGACGTCGAGCACCTCGCCGACGAACTGGGTGTGCACCCCCAGGTCCGTGGCGTGGAGCAGCCGGCACTCGAACACGACGGGGAACTCCCCGACGTACGGAGCGTCAACGGTGGCGGCCCGCACCGGGGTGAGACCTGCGGCGGCGAACTTGTCCTCGTCGGCGCCGGAGGCGAGGCCGAGGTAGTCCACCAGGCGCACCTGGTCTTGCGAGGCCAGGTTCACGGTGAACGCTCGCCGCTCCAGGATGCTGCGGTGGGAGTGGCGCGCCCGGCGGATCGACACCGCCAGGCAGGGCGGCTGCGAGCAGGCGATGCCCGCCCAGGCGGCCGTCATCGCGTTCGGCTTCCCGGCGGGGTCGTAGCTGCCGACCACCACCACCGGCGTGGGGTACAGAAGGGCCCGCGGGCCCAGGGATCGCTTCACTCCGTCTCCCTCAGGTGCTGCCGCCACGGTAACCCGGCAGAAGGGGCACTAGGTCGGCCGCCCCCCCGTCGTCGATCCCCGGAGACCTCGGGGCCCGCCGGCCGGCCGCTCTAGCCGGCCGGGATGTGGAAGTCGCGCGCCAGCGTCAAGTAGGCGATGACCGCCTCGGCCATCTGCAGCGGATCGCCCACCTCCTCAACAACTGCCGGGTCGGTGGAGAGCAAGCCGTCGATGGTCGCCTCGGGAGCGACGAAGAGGCTCCGCAGGCGGGCGCTTCCCTCGATGCGGACAATCTGGCCGCGCCCGACCACCGCCGCGGCCAGCACTCGGGCCTTCTGGGATCGGTAGCCGCGCTCGTGCTCCACCACCTTGCCCGACAGGGACGCCAGGCCCAGCACGCACCGGTTCGATCCTGCGGGCAGGCCGAAGGCGGCCAGCAGCTGCTCCGGTTCCTTGAAGCAGTAGAGGCCGCACGGCGGGGGGCCGCAGCGTCCGTCGGTATGAGGCACCTCGGTGGCGCCGCTCCCGGTGCGCGCCGACAGGCAGCGGGCCTCGTACTCGGGGCGGTCCCACGGCTTCCAGGCGCCGAAAAGGCGCCCCCGCAGTTCCCACGCGCGGAAGCCCAGCACCACCCCGGGCGACCAGAACTCCTGGAGCGGCGCCGGCTTGGACTTCGGCCGCCGGGCTCGCTTCGGCTTGGTCGCCGGCGCGGCCGGGCGCGGAGAAGGCGCCGCGGCCGGAACGGGCATCGCCCGAAGTTGCATGGGCGTAGCAGGAGGAACGGCGGTGGCGGCCGCCTTCTTCTGCACCGGGGCCCGCGTGGCCGGGGCGGCGGCAGCGGCTCCGACCCGCTTGCGGGACGGCGCCGGGACCGGCATGGCGGGGATGGCCGGGGCCGGGGGCACCGGCGGAGCAGACTGGGCCCGGAGTGCCACCCGCTCCACGATGCCGGTGAGGGCCTGCTCGAACTCCCGGCGGCCGCGCCGGGCCTTCTCCGCGTTGTCGGTCCGGATGGCGTCTTCCAACGCCAGGCGCGCCAGACGCCGGCGGACCCCGCGCCCGGCCGACTCCGCGGCGCCCGGGTGATCACCCCCGCCGTCCATGGAGCGCAGAGACCGCTGCAGCCGGGCCAGGCGGTCCCACTCGGGCTGGGCGACGGCTCCATCCACTTCGCTACCCCTGAGAAGAACAGCAGTGTAGGTAGTCGAACAGGTGTTTGGCTCCTGGAGGACGCCGGGTTTTCGCGAGGTGCTGCTCGGTCGGGACTCCCGAGCCGGGTACGCACCGCTGTCGGCACCGACCGCGACCATGCCACCTTCGCCGACCGGGCCGCGGGGGACGGGCCCCGTTTCGTCCTGCGCCGGAGCAACGGGGAGGAGACGCCCCGGCAAGCCCTGCGCCCCACGACCTGAAGGGAGTGCCGAGCCGGACCGATCCCGGCCGCCACAGCGGCCATCCGGAAGTGCCGGCCGGTCCGGGCGGCCGTCTGGCGGTCGTCGCTGCCGGGCCGGAGAGCCTGCCGGCCGAGATCACGGTGGTCTTCGTGGTGAGCCCGGTGAGGACATGTGGCCCTCTGCCGGCGAAGGCCGGCCCCGGTTCTGCCTGGTCGGCGCAGCCCCCTGCCCCCAGAGGACGCAGGCCCGTGCCGCCCTCGCCGGCCCCGGGCTACCCGTCCGCGCAAGGCGCGACCGCCTCCTCCTCCTGGAGACGGATCGCGCTCGCCTTCTCCGGGTGGATGCCTCGCGTGCCGGCGTAGAAGGCGCGGATCGCCTTCATGTCGCCGGCGGCGTCGCCGCTCGGCGTCATCGCGGGCCCGAGGGTGATGCACCGGGTGGGCCGGTCGAGAGAGGCCGGGACAATCGGAACCCCGGCGGCGAGGGCCATGTGGTAGAAGCCCGATCTCCAGTACGGGGTCGGGGTGCGCGTGCCCTCGGGGGCTATACCGACGACCAGGGAATCGGCGGCGGCGTAGCCGGCGGCGATCTGTTCGACGATGCCCTCGTGCCGTTCGCGATGTACCGGGATCCCGCCCATGCGGCGCAGGAACCCGGCCACCGGCCACCGGAAGATGCTGTGCTTGCCCAGCCAGCGGAGCCGGATGCCGAACCCCGCGGCCGCCAGCATTGCCAGGGGGAAGTCCCAGTTGCAGGTGTGCGGCCCGAAGACCACGAGGTACTTGGGCAGGCGGGGAGTCTCTCCTGCCAGCCGCCACCCACGCCGCCGCAGCGCCCAGGTGGCGAGGCGTCGTCTCACAGATGTCCCTTCTGGCGTTGCCGGGCCCGCCGGTCCGGGCCCATTCTGCCAGGCGGTGGGCGGCCGCGCCGGTCGGACCCGCCCGCGCCCCGCGACGCAGTCGAAGAACGCGGCCGCCGCTCGGACGGCTTCCCCGGGAACCAGGTTCTCGAGACGATCGGTCTGAGCGCGCCGCTCGACGATGCCGATCCCGGCCGGGAGCCGGCCTCATCGACCCGCGGCCCGACGTCGAGCGGTGGTACCTCGTCGGCTGCGCCGAGACCGACCCTGCCTTCCGGGGCCGCTGGCTCGTGCGGCGCACCGGCGTGGGCTTCGGCCTGGTGGCCGTGGCCCCCTACACCTGCACCGGCTTGGGGGCCGGGGTGTGGGAGACCTGCCCGGACGGTTGCCGGGTTGGGCGCACCCTCACCGGTGAGTGGTGCGACGCGCCTTGCGTCGAGGACTTCCATCGGCGGCCCTGCCTGGGCATCGCCCCCGGCACCTGGGTCCCCGGCGAGTGCACCGGCCCGCCTCCAGAGGTGCTGGCTCGCTTCGGGTGAGCCCGGAGGGCCTCCCGCCCGACTGGTTCGAGGCAGTCGTCGCCGGGGAGCCGACCGCCTGCCGTCGGAAGGCCGAAGTGTCGGGGTGGGTGCGCACGGTATTCCTCCACGCAATCGGCCACGCCCCGGGACGAGGGGAACGGCAACTGTGCGACCTGGGGTGGGCTGGGCTCGAGGCCTGCCGCCGGCCAGAAACTCAGCGCCCGGCGGCACCTACCGGTTCTCGCAGGCCTTCGGCCGGGTCCCACCGGGGCTCCCAACCCAGCACCCGGCGGGCCCGCCGATGTCGAGGCCGAAGTCGGGGGCCGGCAGGCCAAGCTCCTCGGCAGCGCGGCGGGACGACTCGGCCACCCGGCGAGTCGTCACCGGCTCCCCCCCACATTCAGCACCCTCCGGCGAAGCCCCGGCTTCCCGACGGCGCGGCGCACCGCCTCGGCCACGTCGAACACGTGCACCAGGTCGAGGCGCTGCTCCCCGGTGCCGAACGCCGGGATGGTCTCCCCCCGGGCGGGCAGCAGGGCAGAGCGATGCGGCATCCGGGTCCATACCAGGCGGTGTCCCACCCCCAAGGCCGTACACCATGGCGAGGCGCAGCGCCGCCACCCCGATTTCCGCCTCCAGGCTGCGACACATGCACTCCCCTACCCACTTGCTCAGCCCGTACGCCGTCTGCGGGCGCACCGCCATAGCCTCGCCCCACTGCGGAGGCCGCCGCCAGCCGTGCACCGACTGCGCCGAGACGAACACCACCCGTTGCACCGGCCGGCCCGCGATCCTCTCCAACAGCCGCCAGGTCCCCTCCTGGTTCACCAGGAGAATCCGGGTCTCGTCGACGCCGATCCCGGGGCGCACCCCGGCGATGTGCACCACGCTGTCGACGCCGTCGAGGGACCAGGGGGCCTCGGGGAGTCGGCCGCTGACCAAGCTCAGCCGGGCCGGGGTGCCCGGCGCGCCAACCAGGGCCTCCCCGGCCTGCGGGCCGCGCCCTCCGGCCTCCACCTCCGCCACGCCGGGGTCGGCGAGCAAGGCGGCGACGTTGGCCCCCAGGTAGCCCGTGGCCCCGGTGACCAGCACTCGCCGGCCGCCGCTCCCGGGCGTGCCGGCTTCCTGCACGGCGGATGCTTGCTGCGGGTCCGTGCCCGATCACAGTATCGGAGCGGGCGGACCCCCTCGGCCGATGCCCCGGAGCACGAGTGGGGCAGGCCTGAGAGCTTCGGTCAATGGGCCCGCCCTGGGGTCACGCTCCGGCTCAAGGCCCAACCGCATCGCGGCAGTCCCCGCGGCCGAGCGGCACACGCTCTCACCCCGCCATGTCCCGGGTGATGGGCCGATCGGCGACGGCGGTGGACATCACCACCCCGGTGACGGTGTCCCCGAACCTCCACAGGGGCCGCAGGATCCGCTCCAGATCCTGCACCGAGGGCACCATCACCCGCAGCAGGTAGGTCTCGGCGCCGGTGACGCGATGCGCCTCGCGGATCTCGGGAAGGCGGCGCACCTCCTCCACGAACTCCTCGTCGGCCGCAACGCCGCCGGCGCTGCTGACTCGAACGAATGCCAGCACGGGCAAGCCCAGGGGCAGTGGGTCGAGCACCGCCCGATAGCCGGTGATGATCCCCGCCGCCTCCAGGCGGTGCACCCGGGCGGTCACCGCCGGGGCGCTCAGCCCTACGCGGCGCCCCAGTTCCCGCAAGCCCACCCGTCCCTCGCGCTGCAGGTGGTCGAGGACGGCCCAGTCGATGTCGTCGAGGCGCATGCCGGTCTCCTTGTCTCAGAAAGCGCGGTCTGTCAGGTGCCGCTCCATTGTGAAGGGCTTCACAAACGGAGTTCGCCAGGCATCTATCACTTAACTCTTTACGAAGCATATCGAAAGACCGCCAACAGCATCACGATACTGGGTCCAAACCGCTTCGCTACCACGCTTGGGTGTGGTTGAATGTGCCCCAGGCAGACAGGCAGAAGCAGATGACGCTCACCGCACAACGCCCCACGCTGGACACCCGGCCCCTTCCCGGAGATGGCGCCCGCGACGCATTCAACGAGGCCCTCAAGGCCTTGCTCCGCGCCTGGCACGACTACGAAGTGCTCAAAGCGCTCGGCGCCCCACTCGGCACCGTCTCCGCGGCCCACGGTGCCCTGCAAAGGGCCCGCGGCGAGGTCGACCGCTGCCGCCTGGTGCCCACGAGCTGACCCCTCCCTCCCGTCAGCCCACGCCGGTTCGGAGCCCCGCAAGGGGCTCCGAACCGTTGGGGAGCCTTCACCGCTGCGGCGGGGGATGCCGGGCCGCCCCCCTTAGACTCCGGACGACGACTCCGGGGGAGGGACTGTGGAGTTGCGAGGCCTCGAGCTGACCTGGCTGGGGCACGCCGCCGTGCGACTGCGCACCGGCGACGGCACCACCATCTACCTGGACCCCTGGCTGGAGGGGAATCCTGCCTGCCCCGAGGCCGAGTCGAACCCGGCCCGGGCCGACGCCGTGTTCCTCACCCACGGCCACGGCGACCACTTCGGGGACACGCTCCACCTGGCCTGCCACCTCGGCGCCGAGGTCTTCTGCATCCACGAGATAGCGGTGTACCTGAAGGGGCAGGGAGCCACGCGGGTCACCGGCCTGAACAAGGGGGGCACCGTGGCCGGGCCGGCCGGGGTGTGGGCCACCATGGTCGACGCCCGCCACTCCGGCGGCCTCGACACCGACGCCGGCGTGCTTCCCGGAGGCGAACCGGCGGGGTGGGTGCTCGCCTTCCCCGACGGCCCCACGCTGTACCACGCCGGCGACACCATGCTCTTCGGCGACATGGCGCTCGTCCGGGAGCTGTGGGCGCCGGACATAGCCTTCCTGCCCATCGGCGGGCACTTCACCATGGATCCGACCCAGGCCGCCCGCGCCGCCCGCCTGTTGGGGGCGAAGACCGTGGTGCCCGTCCACTTCGGCACCTTCCCCATCCTCGCCGGCACGCCGGACGAACTGGCCGCCGCCCTCGAAGGCAGCGGCATCGAGGTGGCCGCCCTGAAGCCCGGGGTGCCGGTGGCGGGCTGAAGCGTCGAGGGCTGAAGCATCGAGGACCGACGCTCAGAGCGACCCGTCGAGGGCGTCGGCGACCGGGGCTTTGCAGGCCCGGCAACGCTGCGCCCCCCGGAAGAGCGGCTCCCCGCAATCAGGGCAGTGGTAGCGCTCCCACTCGGCCCGGGCCCAGGCGGAGTCGCCGGCGCCCACCCCGTGGCAGGCGACCTGGTCCCGCCAGAGCGGGATGGTGCGCTGCATCACCCGGCGGCCGGTGGCCAGGGGGAAGCCGGTAACCAGGGCGCAGGGCCAGTCGACGCACTGGTGGCAGGAGTACAGGCCCCTCCCCCGCACGCAGTCCCGGATGGGACACACCCGGCAGTAGCCGTACAGGTTCTGGGGCGGGTCGGGCTGCATGCAGCCCAGGCACTCGGTCTCCTCCGGGGCCGACCCGTAGAGGCCGCCCAGCAGCGCTTTGAACTTGGCGTCGCGGTTCCGCGTGGCCAGGTACACCCCGCAGACCCCGCAGTACAGGCCGCAGGGAGCCATGAGGCTGCGCTCGGCGAACTCGGTCTCGGTCCAGCCCTTCATGATGTCTCCCGGCCCGCAGCGCCGATCCCTGTCTACCACAGGATCGGCCCCGTCGCTCTCCGCGGCGCGGGATGGGGAGGATCTCAGGCGACCGACTGCGCCTGCCAGTCGGCGACCGTCCCCTGGATCCATTCCTGGGCCCGGCCGAGGACCGCAGCGGCGTCGTCGCCGAAGCGAGGAATGGGATCGCCGAAGCGGATGCGGATCCTGGTGCCGAAGGGTATGGGAAACAGGCGGTCGCGGAGCAACTTCCAAGAACCGTCGATGGCGGTGGGCACCACCGCCAGGCGGTGGGCGGCCGACAGCAACGCCTCGCTCCCCGCCTGCTTGAACTGCCTCAGCCGTCCGTCGCGGCTGCGGCTGCCCTCCGGGAAGATGACCACGCTGACGCCGCGATCCTGGGCGGTGCACGCCATCGTCGTGATCGCCTCCACCGCCTGGGCGCGGTCGCGGCGGTTGATGACGGCGTTGCCGCCCCAGCGCAGGTTGAGCGAGATGCTGGGAATCCAGCGCCGCAGTTCCCGCTTGGCCACATACTTGGGGTAGTTGGTGAACAGCAACCCGCCGATGAAGACCGGGTCGAACATGCTCTGGTGGTTGGAGATGATGGCGTAGCCGCGGCCCGACTCGATGGCCGCCGACCGTTCCACTTCCACCCTGGTGCCGCAGATGCGGAGCAGGGCCATCAGGGTCCGCTGCAGCGCCGCCATCACCGCCTCGAAGGCCCGCATGCTGAACGGCCGGACGACCCGGCCGGCGATGTCGAACAGCAGGAGGCACAGGCCGAAGGCGATCAGGAACGGGACGGTGAAGAGCCAATCGCGGACGCGGCGCACGCCGGCAGGTTAGGGCGCCGCCGGAGGCTACGCCGGCCCCCGGCCGAGGTTTCCGCACCCGTTCGTTCCCGACGGCGCCGCCCGGCCGTTCAATGCCCCGGCCGGCATCAGCATCCCGCGGCCACCCGCAGAGCGCGGCACACCTCGGCCATGCGGGCCGGGGACAGCCGGGCCTGAAGGCCGGCGAAGTAGGCCTTGTCGGCAAGGGTGACGTTGTCGAGGGTGACGGCGCACTCCGTCGGCATGCCGTCGTCGTGGTCCAAGAGCACCTCGGTCGGGAGGCCCCGGATACGCCGGGTAACGGGGGCTACCAGCAGGGTTCGCAGCACCGGCACGGCGGCCTCACGGGTCAGCACCAGCACCGGGCGCCGTTTGCCGGGCATCTCCACCCACCAGACCTCCCCGCGGTGGGGATGGCTCACCAGGGCTCCTCCTCGATGAGGGCCCGGGTGGCCGCTGCGGCCAGCGCTACCTCGTCGTCAGTCTGCGGCCTCCGGGTGTAGCCCTCCACCATGCGCCGGTCGAGATCCTCCTGCTTGTGGGCAGTGAGCAGGGCCTCGAGGGCAGCACGCACGACCTCGGTACGGGAGGCGTACCGGCCCTGCGCCACGAGGACATCCACCGCGGCAACCACCCGATCTGCCAAGCGGAAGGCCACCGTCGTCATACGCCAAGTATAACGCTGCGTATGGCGGCCGGGAAGAGCCCCCGCTTCAGCGCGGGACGGCACTTCCCCCCAGCTTGGCCGCCACCGAGGCTGCCCCGCGCAAAGCGGTGCCGTCGGCCCCCACGGCGCTGAAGACCCGCCGGCCGGCCCGCGCCTCGGCGATCATCCCGGTCAGCAGGCCGTCCCAGCCGAGGGGCGGGTCGACCCACAGGTAGACGCTCAGGCTGCCGGGGATCGTGTTGATCTCGTTGACCCACACCTCGCCCCCTTGCTCGAGGAAGTCGATGCGGGCCACCGAGCGCACGGCGCATAGGCCGGCCACAGCGCGAGCCATCTCCCGAATGCGCTCCGCCAGGGCGTCGGGGATCTGGGCCGGCAGTTCCCGCGGCGAGGAGACGAGGCCGCCGCCCCCCGGGGAGAGGTACTTCTGAGCGTAGGTGTAGATGCCCCCTCTCGACCCTGCCCCCTTCCGCTCGGGGCGTTCGATGGTCGACAGATCCAGGGAGGGGTAGGTGCGCACCGCCACATTCAGGTCGCGGCCCTCCGCCAGGAACGGTTCGGCCACCGCCCCATCGCGCAACAGCGGGCTGGAAGCGGCCAGCGCCCGGGCGGTGGCGGCGTCCTCCACCACCTCGATGCCCAGCGAGGAGCCGCCGAAGCGGGGCTTCACTACATACGGCGGGGCGAAGGGCAGGGGCTCCGGTTCCCGGGTCACCGCCACCCGGGGCAGGGTGGGCAGCCCCGCCCGGGCGGCCAGCGCGGTGAAGGCCAGCTTGTCCATCCCCAGGTAGGCCCCCACCAGGCTGGGGCCGGTATAGGCCAGGCCGGCCAGGTCGAAAGCGGCCTGGATGGTGCCGTCCTCACCGGGGCCGCCGTGGCAGCAGTTGACCACCACATCGAGAGGCAGCGGCTTGTGCTTGCGGAGGAAGCCGCCATCGGGCCCGGCTACCAGTTCCAGAGGAGTGGCCCCGCGCGGCACCCCCTCGGCAAAGGCCAGCGCCTCGAGACGGGGGTCGACGGCGTAGAACTCGCCGACCTTCGACCAGTAGAGGGCGGTCACTACCTTGGCGGCCCGGGTGAGCGACCGGGTCGCCTGGAGCCCGGTGAGGATGCTGATGTCGTGCTCCGGGGAGGGCCCCCCGAAGAGCACCGCCGGTCGGAGGTCGCTGGGGATGGTCATGGCCGGGGATGTTACGGCAGGCCGGGGCGATCCTCCGGCCGCCTACGGGTAGTGGTCGGGGAGGTCGTTCTCGTACAGGACGCCGTCGCCCTCTCCCAGGGAAGCGCTCACCCAGGCCACCGCCTCGGGGCGGTGGGCCACAGCGCGCACCCGGGCGTTCCCCTGCCGCCCCCCGGCCAGCAGGGCCCGGCGGTTGGTGCGGCCCACCACGACGAGGTCCGACACCCGGGTCGCGGCGAAGGCGGCCAGCGCCCCGTTCTCCGCCGCCTGGATGCGGCCCAACTCCACCATCCCGGGGGTCACCACCACGGTGCGCCCCGGCGCCGCGGCGATCAGGCGCTCCACCGCCGCCCGGGCCCCGGAGGGGTTGGAGTTGTAGGTATCGTCGATGATGAGCACACCGGCCTCGCTGCGCCCCTCGACCCCGCGGTGCTGCGGTCGGGGAAGGCTCCCCAGGCGCTCCCCGATGCGGGCCACCGGCACCCCCAGGGCGTGGGCTATCCCCGCGGCGCAGGCCACGTTCATGGGGAACACGCCCCCGGCGGGCAGGCGCCCTGCCTCCTCGCCCGCTACCCGCACCACCAGGGCATCTCCCTCCGCCAGCACGCTCACCTCGGCGTCGGTCGAGGCAGTCGAGCACCGCAGCACCCGCACCCCGGGCCGCCCCTCCACCGCCCGGCGCACCAGGGGATCGTCCCAGTTGGCCACGGCCGCCCGCGCTCCCTCGAGGATCTCGGCCTTCGCCCGGGCGATAGCCTCGAGCGAGCCGAAGCGCTCCAGGTGCACCGGGCCAACCGCCGTCATCACCGCCACGTCGGGAGGGATCCAGCGGCAGAGGCCGGCAATCTCGCCAGGGCCGTAGGTGCCCATCTCGGCGATAAGCACCTCCACCCCGGGATCGAGGCCGTCGTTGATGGCCCGCGCCAGACCGAGGCGGTTATTGAACGAGGCCGGGGACGCCACTACGTGGAGGGTGCCGGCCACCAGGTGCCGGGCGTACTCCTTGGTGCTGGTCTTGCCGAACGAGCCGGTGATCGCCACCACCGTAGGGGCGGCGGCGCGCAGGCGGCGGGCGGCCCCCTCGACGAAGGCCCGGCTGAGCCGCCGCTCCAGCGGGGCGGTGGCCGCCAGGCCCAGGTCCACCGCCTGGGGCACGCCAAGGGCCGCCGCCACCGCCCCGGCGGCAAAAGAGCCGAAGGCAAACCCCGCCGCCGCCGCCCCGGCGAAGGCCACAGCCGCCACCCCCACCAGGCGCCGCAGCCGCGCCGTCCAGGCCAGTTCGGCGGTCCGTCCCCGCAGGCCCAGGCCGATCGGCCAGGCGAGCAGGCCTGCCGCCGCCGGCAGGGCCGCGTACGGCCACCAGAGAGTGGCTGCCGCTGCTCCGGCGGTAACCGCACCCAGCGCCAGGTTGAGGAGGGAGGAACGGAGCCAGCGCCCCTGGAAGCGGGTCACCGACCAGGGTATGTAGTGCTCACGCTGGCCCACCCGCAGCCAGCGGAGGGCGGCCCCCAAGCCCGCAGCCAGCAGCACCCAGGGAGCGGCCGCGGTCACTCCAACCCCCCCGCCGGGCCGGGGAGATGCTCACCGATGGCCGCGGCCAGCGCCTCGGGGGCCTGGGCCGGGACGTCGTGGCCCACCCCGGCGAGCAGAGTGAGCCTCCCAGCGCCGATCAGGGTCAGGGCCCGGGTGGCCACCGCCGGCGGCACCACCCGGTCCTCCTCCCCCCACACCAGGTGCACCGGGCAGGCGAGGGCGCACAGTTGCTCCTCGTAGGACTCCTCCACCACCCGCACCAGCACCTGCCGCATCACCCCCGAGGCGGCCCGGTAGTCGCCCGACCCGAAGCGGCGGCGGGCCTGCTCCAGGGTGTGCTCCGGCACCAGGCGCAGGCGCCGGGCGAGGCGCAGGGAGCGGTACCGGGGCGACACCCGGGGCCGGGCCCCGGGGAGGCGCACCAGGGGCACGCCGGCGAGCACCAGGGCGGCGACGGCTTCGGGCCGTCGCAGCGCCAGGTGCACCGCCACCCGCCCACCGAAGGAATGCCCCACGACCACCACGGGACCGCCGAAAACCTGCAGCGCCGGTTCCACCAGAGCGGCGTAGCCAGCAGCCCCCACGGCCTCGGCAGGCGCCGGAGTCGCCCCGAAGCCGGGCAGGTCCGGGGCCAGGCCCCCGGCGGCGGCGAGCACCCCGGCCCAATCGCGCCGGTCCCGCCCCCAGCCGTGCAGGGCGAGCACCGGAGCGGCGCCGCCGAAGCGCTCGGCGAAGAGGCCACCGATCAGCTCGAGGGGCATGGATCCTCCAGGTCGCGGGGGTGGCGCCCCTCCGTCGCGGCGACGGCCGGGCCCATCCGCAGAGCCAATGGTACGCCCCCCGGAGGAGACTCCCCGGCCGGCAGGTTCCCTCCCGGCTGCTCCCCGGCGGTGTTGAATGGCACCCGGAGGTCCACTCATGCGCCGCATCGTCCTCGTCCTGATCGTCCTCGCCGGGCTCACCGCCGCCTGCGGCGACGACGACACCCTCAGCTCCACTACCACTGCCGCCACCAGCACCTCCGGAGGTGAGACGAGCACCACCACCGCCGCCGGGAGCACTACCTCGTCGGTTTCCACGACCGAGGCCACGACCACCACGGCGGCAGTGACGACGACCACGGTGCCTGGGGCCACTCCCGTGGACTACTCCGGCTATTGCGTGCGCGGCACCGCCTCCAACGATGCCCTGAACGTGCGCTCCGGGCCGGGGACCGGCTTCGACGTGGTCGGAGAGCTCGCCTGGAACGCCGCCGACATTCCCGCCGGCGGTTTCGCCGCCCCCGACCCCCGCGGCCGCCTTTGGTTCCTGGTGGGCCACGAGGGCGGCATGGGCTGGGCAGCGAGCTGGTACCTGGAGCCGGCCCCGTGCGGAGCCGCCGTCATCACAGTGGCCCCGCTCGCCGGGCCCGACCTGCCCGATGCGCTGGCCGGCAGCCTGGTTCCCTGGACCGGGGTGAACGAGACCTGGGCTCTGGCTCTGTACGCCCCCGACTGGGATGGCCCGCGTGCCCTCTACCTGCTCAGCCCCTTCGGCGACATCTTCGAGGTGTTCGCCTGGACCGCAGGAACCGTCCGTCCCTACGCCCTCTACGACTGGCGCCCCGACGGCAAGGCGGTGCTCTCCCTCGTCGGCGTCGGGGACGGCGATAGGGAGATCCGCCTCCTCGAACTCGAGAGCCGAACCAGCACCACCGTGCTCGCCATCCCCGAACTGGCCTTTGGAGGCCCGGCGAGCTTCACCCGACCCACCGGCCGCGACCTGGTGATCTCCACCGGGGACGCCGCCACCGAGCGCATCGAGGTGCGCCGTACCGACGGCTCCCTCTTCTCCACCCTCCTGAGCCGGGCCCGGCCTGCCGACCAAACCCGGCAGGCCGGCTGGCTCTACGGCCTCGACGGGACCACCGCCGTTCTCGGCGACGGCACCGGCCTTTCGCTTCTGAACAACCAGGGTGCCTTCATTCGCGCCCTGGACGCCCCGGGCGATCGATGCACCCCCGTTCACTGGTGGGACACCTCCACCGTCCTGGTCCGCTGCATCCCGCCCGAGGTGCTCGCCTACCAGCCCGACAGTTTCTACGGGCGCCTCTGGCTGGTGCCGGTCGACGGCTCGCCCGCCACCGCCCTCACGGCCCTGCCCCACGACCCCGTGGACATCGTGGACTTCGGCTACTCCGGCGCCCTGAAGATGGGGAGCGGGGCGCTGGCTCAATGGACCGGCGACTGCGGTGCCGCCGGCGTCTACGTGGTGGCCTCCGACGGCACCGGGACCTACCTCACCCGCAACCGCCTGGTGGGGACGCTGGGGTCCAATCTGGTCGTCCACCGCTGGGACGACTGCGACGGGACCCCCGGCAGCCTGCACTTGGTGGGTCCCGACGGCACGGTGCTGAACGACCTCCTGGTGCCGCCCGGCTCCGGGACCCCCGGTGTGCTCGATGCCCTGATGCTGCGCGATCTGCCCTGAGGCTCCGCGAGGCGGTCCTCCGACCAGAGGCGTCCGGCCCCGCCCCGACCACGGGGCCGGGCCCCAGTCCGGGGGACCAAGGCCCCTTCCCGGCCTCCCGGCACCGGAGCATCATCGGGCCACGCACCACCTGGGGCGCGTGCTCACCGACCCGACGCGGCTGCTTCCCCGGCGGCCCCGAAAGCCGCCCTCGGCAAGATGGCCACCACCGCGAGGGCCACGAACAGGGCCAGGAGACCCCGGCCACTCATCCGCCTCATCCCGGCCTCCCTGGGAGCGGTCTGCGCATGCTCGGCGAGCCCGCGGCGCCACGCCCGGCCCATCCGGCCGGATTCGGGCTCCGGCCGGGTACCGTGAGGCCCCGCGACCCGGGAGGACCATGCCGTCCAGGCTGCGCCGGTGGCTGCCCGTGCTGCTGGTGCTCGCCCTCCTCTCCCCGGCCGCCGGGGCCGGGGAGCCGCCGCGCTCGTTCACCATCGCCGCCTCGGGGGACATCCTCATCCACGGCATGGTGGCCCAGAGCGCCGCCGCCTACGCCGGCGGGGACGGTTACGACTTCACCCCGATGCTGGCCCCCACCGAGCCGTGGATCGACGAGGCCGACCTGGCCATCTGCCACCTGGAAGGCACCCTCTCCCCCACCAACACCGGTCTCTCCTACTACCCGCGTTTCGTCGCTCCCTACCAGGTGGCCGATGCCATCGCCGCCGCCGGCTACGACACCTGCTCGCTGGCAGGCAACCACGCCCTCGACGCCGGGGAGCGAGGCCTGGAGGACACCATCGCGCTGCTCGAGGAGCGGGGCATCGCCCACGAAGGCACCGCCCGCAGCGAGGAGGAACGACTCCCCGGCTTCCACGAGGTGAACGGGGTCACCGTGGCCCACTTCGACTACACCTACGGGACCAACGGGCTTCCCCTCCCTCACGGGTTCTCGGTCAACATCATCGACCGCCAAGCCATCCTCGACGATGCCCGCTGGGCCCGGGAATACGGGGCCGAGTTCGTGATCCTGACCCTCCACTGGGGCGTGGAGTACCACCATCCGCCGACGGGGGCCCAGGCGGCCATGGCCCAGGACCTCCTCGCCTCGCCGGACATCGATCTGATCCTGGGGAACCACCCTCATGTGGTGCAGCCCATAGGGCGGGTGGGCGACAAGGTGGTCGTCTACGGCATGGGCAACCACCTCTCCAACCAGAACCCGAAGTGGGGCCCCAAGTACTACTCCACCGAGGACGGTGTGATGGTCCACATCACCGTCGCCGAGCAACCCGACGGCAGGTTCGTCGCCACCGCCGTGGAGTACACGCCCACCTGGGTGGAGATGGGCACCTACCGGGTGCTGCCCATCGCCTGGGCGCAAGCGGCGGGGCAAGGCGACGCCGCCCTGCTCGCCGCCTCATGGGAGCGCACCGTGGCCACCGTCACCCTGCTGGGCACCGAGGCGATCGCGGCTACCTCCGCCGGCTGGGGCCCGCTCTCCTGCCACGGGCGGCCGGCCACCATCGTGGGGACCACCGGGCCCGACGTCCTGGTGGGCACGCCCGGAGACGACGTGATCGTGGGACGCGGCGGCGACGACACCATCCTGGCCCTGGGAGGGAACGATCTGGCCTGCGGGGGCGATGGCAGCGACGCCCTCTGGGGAGGTCCCGGGGGGGACACCCTGCGGGGCGGGGAGGGCGACGACGCCCTGTACGGTGGCGCCGGTCGGGACGGGTTGTTCGGCGAGGGTGGAGCCGACACCCTTTGGGGGGGCCCCGACGGGGACGCCCTGTACGGGGGCGAGGGGGACGACAGCCTGCTGGGGCACGAGGGCGACGACCTTCTCGTCGCCGGCCCGGGGGCCGATCGGCTCTGGGGCGGCACGGGGGCCGACGGCCTGGTTGCCTCGGGGCCCGAGGACACCCTGGCCGGGGACGAGGCCGATGCCTGCCGCGTGGGCCCCTGGTGGTGGGCTGCCGAGGGGCTTGACCCGGGCCCACGGGCCACCGTATCCATACGAATGGCGTGATGTAAGGAGCCGCGTTGGACGTCGCCGCCACCGTGACCTCAAAGGGACAGATCACCCTCCCCAAGTCCGTGCGCCGGGCTCTCGGCCTGACCACCGGCGGCCGCGTCGGGTTCCGGGTGGAAGCAGGACGGGCGGTGCTTGCCCGCACCGAGGATCTCCTCGACCTGGCCGGATCGGTCCCGGTCCCCGGGGAGACACGCGGCTTGAAACAGTGCGAGGTTCGCCGGCATGCCCGGGCCCGGGCCGCAGCACGCCGGTACGCGCCTTCCTCGACACGAACATCCTGATCCGCCACCTCACCGGGGACCCGCCCCGGCTCGCCGTCCCGGCCACGCGCTACCTGGCCTCGGCTCCGGCGCTGCCCCTCACCGGCCTGGCAACGGCCGAGGTGGCCTGCGTGCTGGAGTCGGTCTTGCGGGTCGCGGCTCCTGAGGTTGCCCGTCTGCTGCGTCCCGCCATAGCCTTCCCCTCCATCGATGTGGCCGGCTCCGCCCTTCTCCTGCGCACGCTCGAGGTCTGCGAGGTGAAGCGCCCGGACTTCGCCGACGCCTACCTGGTGGCCTGCGCCGAGGCGTCCGGCATAGGCGTGATCGCCTCGTTCGATCGCAACATCGACCGGGTGGGCACGGTGCAGCGTATCGAACCCTGACCAACAAGGCAGGTCACGAGTGACAGCAGGCACCCTGGGGTGGCGCCTACAAGTATCACCCTTGCTCGGATCGATTTCTCCCCCGCCCCAGCGGGGGAGATGCCCGAAGGGCAGAGGGGGCAGCCTCCCACCAAGGCCTCGCCACATGCTGCCCCCACCCTTGCCCTCCCCCACGGCCGTGGGGGAGGGGATGATTGCCTGAGTCACGCTGCCCTCATCTGCCTGCACGCCATTCTCCCTTGCCGCTCGACCGGTCCGCTCCTACGGTTCGCCCGTGCTGCGCCGGCCGGCCCCGTTCCTGATGGCTTCCCTCGTGCTGCTCGCCGCCGCTTCCCCGGCTGCCGCCCGTCAGTCCGGCCGCAGCTTCACGATCGCCGCCACCGGTGACGTTCTCATTCATCAGGTCATCGCGTTGGCAGCCGACGGGCACGCCCCGGGGCAGGGGACCTACGACTTCCGTCCCCTCTTCCGCCCCATCGAGCCGTGGATC
>JBDROA010000008.1:0-2243 GCA_043810615.1 Actinomycetota bacterium
CCGTGGCCGCCCGGGCGGTGAGGCGCACTTTGATCTCCCCGGCACTGGCCAGGAAGGCCACCGTGGGGTTGGTGGAGGCCTCGTACAGGTCGTCCAGGCGCTCGGCGATGCCCGACTCCGACTCCCCCCAGCAGCGGATCAGGCGGCTCACCAGCACCCCGCCGCCGCCCGCCTCGGCCACCAGGAAGGGAATGACCTGCTCCTCCAGCATGGGCAGCATCTCCTGGGGCACCCCGGGCAGGGCGAAGACCCAGGCGCCCCCTATACGGAGGCGCAGGCCGGGGGCGGTGCCCCGGGCGTTGGGCAGGAACACGGCCCCCTGGGGGTACTCGGCCTGGCGCAGGTTGCTCGGCGGCATCTCGCGTCCGCGTCGGCGGGCCCACAGGTCGCGCAGGTGAGCGGCCATCTCCTCGCTGTAGGCCATGCCCACCCCGGCGGCGGCGCACAGGGCCTCCCGGGTGAGGTCGTCCTGGGTGGGCCCCACGCCGCCGGTGACGATGACCGCGTCCGATCGGCCCACGGCCTGGGTGAGAGCGGCGACGACCCTCCCCAGGTTGTCCCCCACCACCACCTGGTGGTAGTGGTCGAGGCCCGCCTCGGCCAGGCGTCGGCCGATCTCGGCGGCGTTGCCGTTGACGATCTGGCCCAGGAGCAGCTCGGTCCCCACGGCCACCACCTCGACGTTCATACCAGCACCTCCGCCACCGTGTCGCTCCCGTACGACCCGGTCACCCGGGCCCGCAGCCATTCGCCCGCCCGCCCCCGGTCGAGCAACACCATGCCGTCAATCTCAGGGGCCTCCCGGTGGGAACGGCCCACCGGGGTGCCGTCCTCCACCAGATCCACCAGCACTTCGGCCACCTTCCCCACCTGGGCGGCGTTGCGCTCGGCGGTGATGCGCTCCTGGATCGAGGCCAGCAGGCGCTCCCGTTCCGCCGCCTCCTCCGGGGGCACCTGCCCGGGCAGATCCGCCGCCGGGGTGCCCTCCTCGGGGGAGAAGGGGAAGAACCCGGCCCAGTCGAGGCGCGCCGCCTCCAGGAACGCCGCCAGGCCTTGTGTGTCGTCGTCGGTCTCCCCCGGGAACCCCACGATGAAACTGGAGCGCAGGGCGGCTTCAGGGACGGTGGTGCGGATCCGCTCCACCAGCGCCAAGTGGGCGTCACCGTCCCCGGGACGGCGCATCGCCCGCAGCAGGCGGCCCGAGGAGTGCTGCAGGCTCAGGTCGAAGTAGGGGGCGACCAACGGGTTCCCCGCCATCTCCCCAATGAGCGCCTCGCTCACCTCCCGGGGGTGCAGGTAGAGCAGGCGCAGGCGCCGCAGCCCTTCCACGTCCGACAGGAACCGCAGCAGGTCGGCGAGGCCCCCCGGGGTGCCCAGGTCCTGCCCGTAGCCGGTAAGGTCCTGGGCCACCAGGACCACCTCCCCCACCCCGGCCGCGGCCAGGGCTGCGGCCTCGGCGCGCACTTCCGCCGGGCGGCGAGAGCGCTGCGGCCCCCGGAACTGGGGGATGGCGCAGAAGGTGCACGGCTTGTCGCACCCCTCGGCCACCTTCAGGTAGGCGTAGGGGGTGGCCGGGGTGGGGCGGCGCACCTCGTCGAGGATGTCCCGCGGCTCGCCGCGGGGCCCGGTGGGCTCCCACCCGGTCAGAGCGGCGAGGCGGTCCACCAGATCACCGTAACGCTCGATGGGGACCACGGCGTCGGCCTCGGGCAGGGCTGCGGCAAGTTCTCCCTGGTAGCGCTGCGCCAGGCAGCCCAGCACCACCAGGCGGGCCCCGGGGGCGCGCCGCTGCGCCACTTCGAGGATGGCGTCCACCGATTCGCGCCGGGCCGACTCGATGAAGGCGCAGGTGTTCACCATCACCACCTCGGCCTCCTCGACGGCGGCTGCCGCGGCGAAGCCGGCATGGCCCAGGCGGCCGAGCAGTTTCTCGGAGTCCACCTGGTTCTTGGCGCAGCCGAGCGTGGCCAGCCAGACGCGGGGAGCGGAGGGCACGGCGGCGAGTCTAGGAAAGGGGCCGTCCCCAGCCGGGTCCTCCGGCGCCTCCCGGCGGTGGCGACGGCGGCGGTGACGGCGCCGACGGCGGCTCGCTCTCGCGGCGGACTCTGGCGCCGGCGGCCGGGGCGCGCCATCATCGGCCCATGGACCTCGACCCCGACCTGCGCCTCGCCCTGGAGATGGCCGACGCCGCCGACGCCGTCACCGTCCCCCGCTTCCGCTCGGCCGGCCTGGTGGTGGAGGCC
>JBDROA010000009.1:0-27119 GCA_043810615.1 Actinomycetota bacterium
AACCCAAGCACACGCTCATCGAGGGCCGCCGGGTCTCCCCGGCGGGCCACGCGCTGCTGGCCGGGCTCCTGTGCCTGGGCCTGGCCACCCTCCTCAACGCCGCCTCGCTGTTGAAGACGGCGGAGCGCCAGCCCCGGGGCACGGTGCGCACCCTGGCCGTGGGGGTCATGGATCCCCTGGCGGAGATGAGCGGCGTGCTCCTGCTCGACCGGCCCCGGCAGCTCGTCGACCGGGCGCTGGGCCGGGCCCCCGCCGTCGAGCAGCCCGGCGAGACCGGCGAGGTGGCTGCCCCGCCGGTGACCATCCTCCACCCCGACGGCAGCGGCCCGGCCCCGACTACCACGACCACCCTTCCGGCGACCTCTACCACCACGGCGCCGCCGGCAGGCCTCCGCGAGGTCACCCCCGCCGCGACGATGAAGCTATGGATCGTCGGGGACTCCTTCGTCGAGCTTCTCGGCCCCGCCCTGGAGAACGACGCCGCCGACACCGATGTCATGGAGACCGAGGTGGACTTCCGCTTCATCTCCGGCCTGGTGCGCCCCGACTACTTCGACTGGCCGGCGCACCTCACCGCCCGCCTGCCCGAGGTGCAGCCCGACGCAGTGGTGGCGATGTACGGCGGCAACGACGGCCAGGCGATCTACTCGGGCGGCCGGGAGCTGCCACTGGAAAGCCCGGAGTGGTTCCAGACTTATCACCAACGGGTCGGTCAGATCATGGACCTGCTCCTCACCGGCACCACCCGGGTGTACTGGGTGGGCCTGCCCGTCATGCGCGACGACCGGTTCACCGAGATCGTGACCGGCATGAACCAGGTCTTCGAAGAAGAGGCGGCGGAACGCCCCGGTGTGGTCTACCTCGACACCTTCCCCCTGTTCCAGGACGAGAACGGCGAGTACTCCACCTACCTGCGCACCCGCTCGGGCGACCTCCTGGAGATGCGCACCGAGGACGGGGCCCATATCACCTGGAACGGGGCCTACCGCTTGTCGTGGTTCGTCCTCAACGTGATCGCTGAGGAATGGGGCTTCGCAGACCGCCTCTGACCGGGAGCTTCCTGCCATGTGGGCCTCCGACCCCGCCGCCCTGACAGAACGGCAAAGGGGACTCGCCGGGTCCCCCATGCCCGACTTCACCTTCGACCCCGCGGCCCCCGTGGGAGGGTGCTTCGCCTGCTTCGCCCGTGGAGGCCGAGGTCGGGGCCGGGCGGGGGACCAGGGATGGGCGGGAGCCGCCCTCGCACGGGAGGCCCGGACCTTCGCCTCGGTGGCCGTGGCCGGAGAGGCCGGAGGCCCCTACTACCCCGGGCTCCTGGCCCTCCGAGAGGGTGCCCTCCTCGAGGCGGCGGTCCGCGCCCTGCCCTCGCTCCCGGCGGTCCTCCTGGTGGACGGCACCGGGCGTGATCACCCCCGGGGAGCCGGCCTGGCCCTGCACCTGGGCGCCGCCCTCGGTGTGCCCACGGTGGGGGTGACCCACCGGCCGCTGCTGGCCGAAGGCGACTGGCCCGCCGATCGGCGCGGCGCCGCCTCCCCGATGCTTCTCGAAGGCCGCCTGGTCGGCTTCTGGGTGCGCACCCGGGCGGGGGCCCGTCCGCTGGCAGTGCACGCCGCCTGGGGGACCTCCCCCGGCCCGGCGGTGGACGTCGTGCTGGCAGCCACGGGCCGGGCCCGCACCCCCGAGCCGCTACGGACGGCCCGGACCGCCGCCCGGCGGGCCCGCGCCGGAGAGGCTTCCCCGCGGTAGGCCCCGACCGCCGGGGCGGCGTGCCACCATCGTCCCCGGGCGTGCCCGTCGGGCGCTCCCGTACGACCAGGAGGCGGCGGTATGAACCAGGGTGCAGTGGTGATCATGACGACGGTGCCGGGGGCGGAGGAGGCGGCACGGCTGGCGGACCACCTCATAGGGGAGCGTCTCGCCGCTTGCGTGCAAGAAGTCCCCATCACCAGCCGCTACCGGTGGGAGGGAGAGATCTGCCGAGAGCCGGAGATCCTCCTGCTCTTCAAGACGGCGGCCGACCGCGCTGCGGCCGCGGCGGCCTGCCTCGAAGGCGCCCACCCCTACGAGGTGCCCGAAGTGCTGGTGCTCGAAACCGCCGGCGGCGGGCTGCCCTACCTGTCGTGGCTGACGGCGGAGACCCGCCCCGGCCCCGGCCGGGGCTGACCGCAGGCCCAGCGGAGCCCCGGCTCCCGGTGCCACCGCCGGGTAGCGTTCGGCCACCACGACCGCCACCCCTTCTCCCGCGACCCGCCTCGTCGAAACCGGCCTCACCACGGCCGCCGGGGCCGCCCTCGGTGGCGCCGTCGGCCTGCTGGGAGGCGTCCCTCTCGCCATCGTCGCCGCCATCTCGGCCAGCCTCAACGGGGCCTTCGGCGGCTGCCGCCAGGTGTACGACTGGAGGAGCGCCAAGGGGTGGTTCGCCTTCGCCGGCGACTCCACCTGGGGTCTGTTGGGAACCACGCTGGGCAATGTGCTCAACCTGGCCAACGTCGTGCAGCGCGGCACCGGTTACCGGCCGGACTTCAGCCGCCGCCAGAACCGCCACGTGTTCGAGCGCGGCGCCTGCATGAGGCGCGGCTTCGCCCTCACCCTCGGAAACGTGATCAGCAACGCCTCCACCGGCCGGGAGACTCTGGTCGCAGAGCGGCGCCCCTTCATCGACCGCCACGAGGGCCTGCACGTCTGGCACAACCGGATCTTCGGGCCCATCTACCAAGCGGTCTATGTGGTGTGGTTCACCGGTGGCGCCCTCGTCGGGGCCGCCACCTGGGCGCTGAAGCGAGAGAAGCCGAAGATGAAGCGCCTGGTCGAGACGGCCGCCTACTACGACAACCCCTTCGAGTTCTGGGCGTACAAGCGCGACGAGCACTGGGAGAGCAACAGCGCCGACCCCACTTTGAAGTGGCGCCGGCCCAAGTGGGTGAAGGAGAAGGCTCCGGCGGACGACCGGCCCCGCGGCGCGGACCGCTTCCACCCGACGCACGACGAGCCCCGATGACCGCCGACAGCGGTGCCGCCCCACCGGCGGCCGGGTCAGGGCCGTCCCGGCCGCCGGGGCAGCAGCGCAGGGAGCGCGGCGGCAAAGGCAGCGTAGCCCGGGTAGCGGCTCGCCATCCGCCGGTCCATCAACGGCACGCTGACCACGCGGAAGAGCAGAGTCATGCCCACCGCTCCCACCACCGTCCAGGCACGGCCCCAGCCCGACGCGAGGGCGAACCCGAAGACGCCCCACCAGAGGCCCACCTCCCCCAGGTAGTTGGGGTGGCGGCACCAGGCCCAGAGGCCCGAGGCCACGAATCCTCCCGGGGCGGCCCCCTGCCGCCTCCGCCGCTTCTGCTCGTCCGCCACCGCCTCCAGTGTCAGGGCGGCCAGGGCCACCACCGCGGCCAGGACGTCGAGCAGGTTCGGCCCGTTCCCCGGGCCCCGGGTCAAGGCGTAGACGGGGAGCAGGGCGGCGAACACCACCAGCGTGGGCATCAACTGCAGCCCGGCCAGGGACACCAGCCAGTAGCGCAGGGGGCCGAAACGCCGGAAGGCGGTGTAACGCCAGTCCTCGTGCGCCAGGCCCCGCCACCCCCGCACGAAGTTCGCCGTGAGCCGGATCCCCCACAACCCGAGCACGGTCGCCGCCAGGGCGAAACGCACCGGGTCGGCCGCGCCCTCCGCTCCGGCGTGGAAGTACCACCACAGCGCCAGGGGCAGCGGCACCACCGACCAGTAGGGGTCGTAGGCGCTGGTGTTGTCCAGGACGACTGCAGCCAGGAATACCACCCCGGTGGCGGCCAGGTCGCCGAGAAGCGCCGCCACCAGGGGCCCGAGCCCCAGGGAGGCCTCTGCCGCCGCCAGCCCCGTCCCGAGCGCGGCGGCGTACACCCCCGCCAGTACGGCGAGGCTGGCTCCTTTCGACCATTCCCTGCGGCCGGCCACGGCGGCAGGCTACCCGGATCCGGCCCGTCTTCCGCAGGAGCGCCGCAACCCGCCCGGACCGCCTTCGCAAGGCAGAACGGTAGGGTGGCGCCACCTTGCACCTGCACCCCGTCGATCCCACCCGGCGCGCCGACGTGCGCCGCTTCGTGGCGCTCCCTTTCGCCCTGTATCGGGATTGCCCGCAGTGGGTGCCCCCCATCCGGGCCGATGCCGCCCGCTCCCTCGACCGCCGCCGCCACCCCTTCTACCGCCACTCCGAGGCTGCTTTCTTCCTGGTTGAGGAGGACGGCGAGACGGTGGGCCGAATCGCGGTGGCCGACCATCGCAACTTCAACCGGCATCACGGCACCCGGACGGCCTTCTTCTGGTGCTTCGACGCCGTCGACGACACCGCCGTGGCCCGCCTCCTCTTCGACGCCGCCGCCGGGTGGGCCGCAGAGCGCGGCCTGGACCTCCTCGTGGGACCGAAAGGGCCGCTGCTCGGCGACGGCATCGGCCTCCTGGTCGAGGGCTTCGAGCATCGTCCCGCCCTCGGCGTTGCCTACAACCATCCCTACTACGCCGCGCTGGCAGAGGGCGCCGGATTCGAGAAAGACACCGACTTCCTCACGGGGCGCCTCCTCCGCCACCACCACCTCCCCGAAGCCTTCTTCGCCGCCGCCGACGCCGCCGGGACGGAGCACGGCTACCGGGCTCTCGCCTTCACCAGCCGCCGCCACATACGCCGCTGGCTGCCCCGTTTCGCCGCCGTCTACAACGAGGCCTTCCGCGCCACCTGGGAGTACACCCCGCTCACGGAGGAAGAGGTGCGCGCCGCCGTCGAGCGACTCCTCCCCATCATCGATCCGGGCCTGATCCGCCTGGTGATGCAGGGGGACGAGATCGTGGGCTTCCTGATGGCCTACCCCGACGTCTCGGCCGCCCTGCAGCGCACCGGAGGGCGTCTGTGGCCTTTCGGTTGGGCGGCACTCGTGCGAGAGAAGCGCCGCACCCGGTGGGCCAACATCAACGGCATGGGCCTGCTCCCCGCCCACCAGGGGACCGGGGCCAACGCCGTCCTCTACGCCGCCCTGGCGCGCAGCATCGGCAGCGTCCGCTTCGAGGGGGCCGACGTGGTCCAGGTGGACGAATGCAACACCGCCATGGTCGCCAACCTCACGGCCATCGGCGTACCCTGGCACCAGCGGCACCGGGTGTACCGCCACCCGGTCTAGGCGCTGCCGACTCGGGCGAACCGGCGCCCGCCTGGGCACGCAGCGTTGACACTCGAGGAGTGGCGAGATGAACCAGGCGCCTGTCGCCGGCGGAGGAACCGCGGTTGCCGCCGTGCTGCTGGTACTGCTCTGCGCCGGGTGTGAGGCCGATCGCCGCGCGTCGCCGGTCATCCCCGCCGCCCCGACCACAACAACGACGACCCCCGCCCCAACCGCCGCCACCACGACTACGTCGATCGTGGCCCCGACCACCACCGGCGTCGCCCCCCCGCCGGGCAAGAACCCCGTCTGCCTGAAGCGGGCCCACTTCGGCGACCCCGCCGACAGCGGCTACATCCTCCCCTACCCCGCGGGCGAGGCTTACTACATGATGCAGTCGTATTGCGTCAGCGGGCGGCCCGGGGCCCACAGCGACCAACTGGCGTACGACTGGTTCATGCCGGTGGGGGCCGAGGTGGTGGCCGCCCGGAGCGGTTGGGTGCGGGAGATGCGCGAGAGCAACCCCGATAACGGTCGCGGCTACGCCATGGAGAACTACGTGTACATCGAGCACGCCGACGGCACCATCGCCTTCTACGCCCACCTCATGCAGCACGGGGTGGACGTCGAGGTAGGCCAGTGGGTGGACCAGGGCGAGCGCATCGGGGCCAGCGGCAACTCGGGGAACACCCAGAACACGCCCCACCTCCACTTCGGCGTCTACCGGGCGATGCCGCAGTACGAGGAGATGGGGGTGCCGGTGAACTTCCGCAACGCCGATGGGCCCCTCGACACCCTCGGGGGCCTGCTGGTGAACCGCCTCTACCGGGCGCTCCCCTGGGAAGAGTGAGCCGGTCCCCGGCCGGTCGATCCGGCGGGCCGGGAGTGGTGTCGCCGTGGGCCGGCCGCACCGGGGGTCGGGTAGGCTCAGGGGAACTCGCCGTCGCCGCCTGTGCCGGGAGGGCAGCCTCATAGGCCGCATCATCGAGACCTCGTCCAACGACTTCGAACGGGCGGCTCGCATCACCCAACTGGCCCCGGGATCGCCGAACCTGATGCTGCCCCCGCCCGGTCTGCGCTCCGGCGACCGCACCCCCGGCATGCTCCTGAGCGGACCCGCGGCCCAGGTGGTGGGACTCCTCTGGACGAACGAAAACCTGTTGCAGTTCGTTCGAGTGGGCATGACACCGGACGATGAGGACCGCGCCGCCGCCGGGTACGACGTCGCCCAGGCGTCTGCCGACAGGAGAAGAGGGCAGGAGTGACATCGCGCGCTGCGGGTGGGGATGCCGGTGCGTGCCGCCGCTGGGGACTGAGAGCGGCGGCCGCCGGCCTGGCCCTGCTGTCTGCCTGCAGCCCGGCGAGCAGGGGCATCGTCGGCTACCACGCGCGGGAGGTGACTCCATCCCACGCCTCCACTCCGCCGGTGACCGCCCGGCCCATGGCCTCGTCCTTCACACACACCACTGCTGCCGCTTTCCCCCCCACCCCCACGACCACGACCGCGGCCCCCGCGATCACGTCGTCCTCCACATCCACCACCACGACAACCACCACTGCGGCGGCGCGCGGCTGGATCGCTCTCACGTGGGACGACGGCCCGGTGCCCGGCGCCTACGTCATCCTCGACATACTCGATGCCTACGGGGTCAAGACGACCTTCTTCGTCAGCGCCTGGCGGCTCCCCGCCAACGCCGAGATCGCCCGGGAGATCATCCGCCGCGGCCACAGCCTGCAAAGCCACGGGTTCATGCACAACCGCTGGCCCGAGATGTCCGACCACGCCGTCCGTCGTGACATCGAACGAGCCAACCAGCTGATCTTCGCCGCCACCGGCTACACCCCCACCTGCATTCGGCCGCCCTTCGGGTCCACCAGCCACCGCACCACCGCCATTGCGGAGTCGCTCGGCATGCAGGTGGTGATCTGGGACGAGAACTCCGCCGACTACGCCCATCAGAGCAGCGCCGCCCTGCTTCGCGACGCCCCCACCTGGGAGCCAAACTCAGTAGTGCTGGCCCACGACACCAACCACTATGTCTGGTCGCCGGTGCTTGCCCAGATCATCCAGGGGCTCCAGGAACGCGACCTCGAGTTCGTCGCCCTCTGCGGTTACCAGCGCACCCCCAAGCCGCGACTCCAGCCCCTTTGACCCACGGGCGGACCGGGGGCGTCGGGCGGATCCGGGCGTGTCGCCGGGGCCCGGCACGCCGGTGGCGGCAACATGGAACCCACGACACCGCACGACTCCGGCCCGGCGGCGCTCATAGGCGACGCGGGCTTTTCGAAGCCCCTGAGGAGGGGGAGGGCACATACTGGCCAAGCTCTTCCTGATCGCCCTGCCGGTGTTCTTTGCCATCGACATGGTCTGGCCGGGGCTGGTGGCCAAGGGTTTCTGCCGCCGGCAGATCGGGCTCCCCGATGCAGGCCGACGTCAACTGGCCGCCGCGGTGTCCGTGACCACCTATACGGGATCGCCGCCAAGATCGGCCTCTGAGAAGACCGCACAGGCGGTCGCCGGGCAGGCCGGGGGGCCGGAGCGCCTCATCGCATCGGCTATGAGCGACAGGGCATGAGACGCTGGTCGAATCTCGGCGCAACGGCCTATCTACTGCCGTCTTTGCTCGCCTCCGGCTGCAGTGGCGACGATGCCCTCACCACGACGTCCGGAGTCGAACCCACCACGACGGCTGCGACGACGGCCGTGACCACAGGGGCCGCGACGTCGAGCTCACCCTGGCGGCGTTGCGCGACGGCGACCCCCGGGCCGAGCCCGGGATGGGGACGGAGCCGCGCGCCGTCACAGAGGAAGCCAACGCGTGGGCCCAGTCCGAGCACGGCCGGGCCTCCAGCTTCCGCCGACGGCTCAACGTCGAGGATTGGGGCTGGATCGTCGGCACCATGACCCTGCCCCCCACCCTCGAAGGCCGCGGCACAGGCCGGCTTCGCCATGGTTCACGCCGACTTCAGCAGCCCGATGGATCCCGGCCTCAGCGGCCTCCCGGAGAGCGACGCCCCGGGGCTTGGTAGAGCCCGTGGAGGCCCCCCGCCCTCGGCGACCAGACGGTCGGCCTGATTGGCACCGGCTCCGGGCACAAGGTGCTGTGCGCGAGCCGGTGCATTGAGAGCATCCTCGGGGTCGCTTACGCCTCGATGCCGCCCGAGGACGAGGAGCACGCCGAGGCGCTCCTCGCAGGCGCCGAGGTGCCGGCGGCGCGGGTGCGATCGGGCCGGGGGGCGCCCGGGTGGGCCGGCGGGGCCTGCCGTGGGCCTGCAAGGACGGCCTTCACCCCTCTTCGATCTGCCCAGGGGCCGACGCTTCCCTGCGGATGGTGCGGCTGTGATCTCATTTCGGAGGATCGGGAGAGGGCCAGACCGCTTCCCGGACCCGGGAGCACCAACCCATTCGGAGGGCATTCCCGACCGGGTTCGTCGGGTCGCGTTTGCGGCGTCGTCCCGAGATCTGCGGACACTCGGTCCACCCGCCGACCGCCGACGGCTGCCACTTCCCAAGCCAGGCGCACCATGCTGTCTCGTGCGTCGAAGCCGGTCCTTCCGCTATTGGCACCACCCACCGACGAGGCCAAACAGATCGGCCCTCGGGGCACATGAAACCGGGGGGGTTTCGCTACCTCCCCGGCTGGGGCCCCGCCCGGGGGGAGAGAGACCCGGTAATGTCGACGGGATGCGGATGCTCTTCGGACCGGACGACGAGGAGGCCTTCTACGCCGCCCGGGACGACCTCACGTCCCGCTTCGAGTGCAGCCCTCGTGGGCACGATCTCGGCTGGGTGGCGGCTCAGGTCCTGGACTTCAAGTGGGGCTACCTGGACGGCGACCTGTCCCGTTGGCAGCCGGACGAGGTCGAGGAGATCCTGTTGGCCTTGATTCCGGCCAAGGTGATGCTTGATCCCGACGACCTGAGTCAGGTGGTGGCAGGGTTCGCCGGCTTCCTCCGATTCCTCGGTGACGAAACGATCCTGCCGCGGGGTCACGCCGCTCGGCTCGCCGAATCGGTCGAGCGCCTTGGCCCGAGCTTCCGCGCCGCGGCGTTGGATGAAGGCAACTGGTCCATGGGGAAGCGACTGTGGAGCCAGGCTGTGTCCGAGGGCGTCGATCCGTCGGATCCCGACGCGGTGCGACGGTTCATGGAGGACTTCAACCAGCGGCCGTTCTCCGAACGGGACGCAGTGCTGGGGCCGTTGCCGGCGCCGGGGCCGCTGTCTTTCGGGGGGGATCTCATTGGACCACTCCCGCCGATCGTGCTTCCGTCTGCCGACGAGCTGGAGTCGGCTGCCCGGAACACCGTGTGGGTCGAGAGGCTCCGCCGGCTTGTCGGCTACGTCGGCGAAGGCCGGCTGTTGACGGACAAGGGAAACCTCAGACTCGCCGACGGCAAGGCCCTGGTCGACCTGCTGGGAACTGGGGACCGGTTCGATCAGAAGATCGGCGACAAGGTGTTCAAGACGAAGTCGAGCGCCGATCTCAGCGGGGTCGATCTCGCCTTTCGGATGGCCGTGGAATCCGGGATGCTGATACGCAAGGGCAAGAAGCTCCTTCCCGGGCCCAACGCCGGGTGGGTCGATGACCCGCTCTCGGCACTGTACGGAGCCTGGCTCGCCCTTCTCAATAGGATCGGTCCCACTCAGCACAGGTACCGGGACCACCACTATGGCTGGGATTGGTTCGCACAGGAATTGGACGCTTCGCTGCCCATGATCCTCCTGGACGTGTACCGCGACGGGGATGTCCCCATCGACGAGGTAGCCCAGGACATGTGGAACCACCTGCTCGACGTCTTCGATCTCGACGATGTTCCCGGCGACAAGCTCGCCTTCCACCGGACGCTGGTCGAGGGATCGATACGCCGAGCCTTCGACCTCCTGGGCGAGCTCGGTTTGGTGGATGTGGAGGATGTGGTCGAGGCCAAGACCGACTACGGCGGGACGGTGCGCACCGGAGGGGTGGTCGACCTGACACCACTCGGGAAGTGGGCGGTGCAGCGCCTGGCGTCGCGGGTGACCTCGGCCCCGATCGTCGGGGCCCTGCGGGAATCGACCGCTGCTGAGCTGCTGACCGCGGCGTCGGACATCTCCGAAGCGGAGGCCGTCGCCGAAATCGACGCGTGGGTCGAACATCGTGGCAGCGGCGCGGCCGGACAGCTGGTGGAGGCGCTGCGCACCACCGACGAAACCGGCCGTGGGCTCGGGTTCCGAGCGTTGCTCCGCATCGGCCCCGGAGCCGCGGATGCGGTGAACCGGCTTGCCGACGACCCCGAGCTGGCACCCTACGTGACCGTGTGGCGCATCGACTCCCTCGCCGGTGCTCCCGAGGACATGGACTGCACCGGCCACCCCGAACGCTTCGTGCGCCTGCTGGGCGCCGTGTTGGAGTTGTGGGGGCCGACGGCGGCCGTCAGCGCCTGGGCGGGACCTGCCGCGGGAGCCGACGGTCTCATCGCGATGCTGGACCAGGCCTGGCGGGTGAAGCGACCCGAAACCGAGCAGGTCCTCGCCGCGATCGGGAGTGGGCACCCGGACACGGTGATCGCCACGGCCGCCCGCAAGGCCCTCTTCAAATACCGTTCCGCAAGCTGACGGCGACCGACACCGGAGGACAATATCCGAAAGCCCCGTCCCGACCTGGGGTGATCCGAGGTTCGAGAACTTCCGGTGAGCCTGATAGGGCGGCTTTCGCCCCTGGGTCTGCCTCCCTGGTGACGTCCCCCCATCGCCGAACCCCGTCCTGCTCCGCGACCCACAGCGCACCGCACGAACGATTCCACAGCACCAGACTGCATGAGTTCCTCTGCGTGGGTTTCACCGCGAGTTCTTCACCGGCGCCGAGTTCCTCGACACCAAGCTTCGGGCGCAGATCAGCTGCCACACACGCAGTGTCGGACCCGACCCGGCTCCGGGCACGGCCCCAGCCCTTCGGAGGCCCTCCACGCCACCCGAAACCGCAAATCGTGACCAACAGCCCACAAGCCCCCGTCCCACGAGCGCCGGGGAGGCATGCACGCTCTTCCTCGTGCATGGGTCGAGCAGCAGTCCCTCTCGGTGTACCATCAAGGCACCGGCGGCACAACCGCCATTCACTTCTGCTCGCGCAGCCTCCGACCTGGCACCTCGGTTTCCTGCCCCTGACGAGTGATCGTCACAGCTCGCTACCTCGGTGAGCTCGCACCGGGAGGATGCTATGGGGATCGGCACAGGCGACGTATCGATCGGGTTCGTGAGCACCTATCCGCCGACAGTCTGCGGCCTGGCGACCTACACCGCCTCGCTCCTCAACGCCATCGCCGACGACCGGCACTCCCGGTGGGGTCTCGGGGTGATCGCGCTCGCCGACGGACCCGAAAGAACCGCGACGCCCGAAGTGGCATTCCATCATCAGAACGGGAATGCCTCGTCGCTCGAGATGGCGGCGCGAGTACTGAACTCGTACGACACCGTGTCGATCCAGCACGAGTTCGGGATCTTCGGAGGAACCGACGGCGAAGAGGTGCTCGATCTCGTCTCGAAGCTCACCGTGCCGACGGCCGTCACCTTCCACACGGTGCTCGACGACCCCACCAGACATCAGCGGGCCATCGTCGACCGGCTCTCGGCCGATGCAGGCCGCATTGTGGTCATGAGCCAGACGGCCTCACAGAGGCTGATTCTTCGGTACGGCATCGATCCAAACCGGATCGAGGTGATCCCTCACGGGGCGGACCCTCGATTCGCCGGCCCTTCGCTGGTCACCGGCGACCGCCCCCTGGCGCTCACCTGGGGCCTGATCGGACCGGGCAAAGGCCTCGAATCCGCCATCGAAGCCTTCGCCGATCTGGTCGATCTGGATCCACGTCCTCGATACCTGATCGCCGGGGCCACCCACCCTCACGTGCGGGAAACCTCGGGCGAGTCCTACCGGCAGAGTCTGGTCTCGCTCGTCCGCGGTCTCGGATTGGGGGGCCTGATCGAATTCGACGACCAGTACCTCGACCGAGGGACTCTCGCCCAGATGGTTCGCAGCGCCGATCTGGTCGTCCTTCCATACGAATCCGTCGAGCAGGTGACTTCGGGGGTCCTGGTAGAGGCGATTGCCGCCTCCAAGCCGGTGATCGCCACGCGGTTCCCACATGCCGTCGAGCTTCTCTCGGAAGGCGCAGGCATCACCGTGCCACACGGGGACCGAGGCGCGCTGAGCGCAGCGCTCCGACTCCTGCTGACCGACCGCCGCCTGACGTCGAGGATGGCGATGGAAGCTCAACGACTGGCCAACGGATGGTTCTGGCCGACCATCGGACAACGATTTGGGGCGATGATGTCGAGACTGGCGCCGACCGACTGGACTATTGGCCCGCGAACGACACCGGAGTTGCGCCGTGTCGCCGGATGACCAGGCCGGCGTCTCGCCTCACCCTTCCTTCTCCTCGTCTCGGACGCAATTGCCGGCGCCGGCATTCGCGCATCTGAGACGGATGACCGACCGGAAGGGCCTCTGGGAGCACGCCCGGATGTCAACGTCCCGCCGCGAGCACGGTTTCTGCACCGACGACAACGCACGCGCCCTGGTGGTCGTGTCAAGGCAGAGTTCGATGCCCGATGATCTATCGGATCTCACCGCCACCTACCTCGGTTTCGTGCTGGAAGCCCGCACCGGTTCCGGCCGATTCCACAACCGCCGGAACGCCGGCGGCCTCTGGACCGACGATGTCGGCAGCGACGACAGCCAGGGTCGAGCCTGGTGGGGGCTCGGCGCGGTGGCCCGATCGGGCCCGACCGCGTGGATGCGCCGCGCGGGTGTCGAAGCCTTTGCCACCTGCGCCTGGTTCGACTCTCCTCACCTGCGAGCGAATGCCTACGCGGCTCTAGGTGCCTCCGACACGCTCTTCGCCGAACCCGCTCACGCCCCGGCCATGGTTCTCCTCGAGCGCACGTCCGGAGTCATCGCCGACGCTGCCCGAGGAAGAGTTCCCTGGCCCGAGACCCGCCTCACCTATGACAACCCTCGCCTGCCTGAAGCGCTCCTGGCGGCGGGAGCCACGCTCGGTGACGGCCGTCTGATCGCGATCGGTACCCGGCTGCTCGAGTGGTTGCTCCAGGTCGAGACCAACGGAGACCATTTCAGTTTCACCCCGTCCACCGGATCGACACCGGGAGATCCCCGCCCGGCTTTTGACCAGCAGCCCATCGAGGCATGGGCGATGGCCGACGCCTGCTACCGGGCTTGGACCGTGACGGGTGACGATGTGTGGAGGGTGCGAACCATCCGCGCGGCCGAGTGGCTCCTGGGGCGCAACGACACCGGGAGGGTGCTCTACGACCAAGAGACCGGGGGAACCTGCGACGGCCTGATGGAGCATTCGGTCAACGAGAACCGGGGCGCCGAGTCGACGCTCGCCGGAATCGCCGCACTTCAGTCGGCGGCCATGTGCGTCCCAGCCGGTCGCTCGTTGGCGATTCGCTGATGCCCACAGTCCCCATCACCCGATCGCCCGTCCACCTGCTGCCGGACCCACGACGGCTCATCACCAAGCTGTACCTGCCCGTCGACGTTTCCCCGGCCGAAGGAAGGGCTCGCGTCGAGCGACTCGTCAACCGCATCCTGGCGTTGACCTCCGACGAAGCGAAGGACACCCTCGATGGGCTTCGGATGGCTTCTGGTGAACAGTATCCCGACTTCGACGAGGTCCTCCTGCAAGGTTTCTCTGAGGTGGCACATCTGGTTCCGGACGCGGCGGGACTCTCCGCCGACTGGCAGCGGGTGATCGGGGCCTATTTCATGCACCGGTACTCCCTTGAAGGCGCAGCTCTCACGAATCCCTCTATCGTCCCGGCACCCGACCAGACCGGCGTGCCCGACGGCTCTCTCCGGGTCATCGTCAGCGTCCGGGCCGTAGGCGAAGGCCACATCTCGTCGATCGAGTTCCGAACCGGCATGGTCGGGCCGGGGGGAGACATCGAGCTTGCAGCCGCGGGCAGTCCGGTGACCGGAGCCCGCCAATTGCCGACGTTCGACAAGGCGGTGTTCACCGCCAAGCTCACCGAGATGGGCGTCGCCGATGATCTCGTCGCACAGGCGGTGGGTCGTCTCGAAGATCGGTTCACGATGGCGCACCTCGATGAGGCACTCGCTGACCTCGAAAGGCGGGTGGCCTCCTCGAGCTCCGTCCAGCACGCCGCCCAGGGGATGCACTGGCTGGCTTCGTCCAACTACCAAGTCACGTTCCCGCCTGAGTCAGAGCTGTCCCAGCGGGTGCTGTTCCCGGCTGGGCCGAGTGAGAGCCAGGGAATGGAAGACGCTCGATTGGTGCGGTTCGCCGAGCAGGACGGGTCGGTCGTCTACTACGCGACCTACACCGCCTTCGACGGCTTCGGCATTCTGCCCCAACTCATCGAGACAACCGACTTTGAGGACTTCCGGATCAGCACCCTCAACGGAGGGGCCGCCCGAAACAAAGGGATGGCCGTCTTCCCGCGGCGCGTCGCCGGACGGTACGCCGCCCTCGGCAGATGCGACGGCGAGAGCAACTACATCATGCTGTCGGATAACCCTCGGTTCTGGCACGACGCCGAGCAAATCCAAGTCCCGACCCGTCCGTGGGAGTTGATGCAGATCGGCAATGCCGGTGCCCCGATCGAGACCGAGGCAGGTTGGCTGGTGGTCACCCACGGAGTAGGTCCGATGCGTCGGTACGCCCTCGGCGCCATCCTTCTCGACATCGACGATCCGCGCCGGGTCATCGGCCAACTCCGAGAGCCTCTCCTGGTGCCGAACGAGCGAGAACGCCACGGCTACGTGCCCAACGTCGTCTACTCGTGCGGATCGCTCATACACGGCGACCGCCTCGTGATCGCCTACGGCGCCTCTGACACGTCCACGAACTTCGCCACGGCTCAGGTCGATGCGCTCCTCGCTGAGTTGACATGACCCTGATCCGCAGAAGGTGTGAGAATCGCCGGTTCCCACCAAACAGGACAAGATCCGAGAATCACGTCCCGACCTGGGGTGATCCGAGGTTCGAGAGCTTCCGGTGGACCTGATAGGACGACTTTCACACCTCGGCCAGATCGGCGCCGAAAAGAAACGGCACGGATGACGGTGTCGCGGCCAGTGTGCCCCGCGGCAGCTTCTCAGCTCCCTGTGATCACACGGTGATCGTGGGAACAGCGCAGTTCGGGCTACACCCGGCAGATGAGGTCGAGTGCGGCTATGGCGCGACTCGCGTCGGCGGGTACCAGCAGCCCCCACCCGGGGTGGCTGTCTCCCATCTCCTCCCGAGTTCTTCGGAGGTGCCGCCGATTGCGCTGACCGAGCTGGCCCCTGACGAGCACGGGGTCTGTCACGAGAGTGAGGAGGAAGGCGAGATCCTGGTAGTGGCGTTGAGGACCTTGGGGGCTGCGTTCGTTCTGAGCGGCGCGGCCCTTGATGAGGATGCCGCCGGCAAGGTCGGGGCATGGGACGGTCCCGGTGCGTTCCCCTACCTGAACCTCGGCTCGCCGGCTTCTCTTGAGTGCGTACGTGCCGCCCTTGACGCCGATGGTTGCCGCCTGCCCGACAGTTCGCAGGTCGGCTCGGCTGCCGGTGCCCTCTGGTGCGAGCACGTCGATGCGGATGTCTCCTCGATGGAAGCGGTGGGCGATCCCGTCGGGACTGATGCCGGCGGATTCGAAATCGATTCGGCCGAGCGCCGCGATGTACTGCTGGAGGGCTCCGAGTCGGAGTCGGACGTCTACGACGGTGTCGAGGTCTTCAGAAACGCGGGGTGGTGTGGCGCCGTGCTCCAGGCCGAGGAGGAGCACCATCTGGCCTCCGATCAGGGTCCAGGTGCCGTTCTGTGTGCCGCAGCTGATGTCGATAAGGGCTTCCCACATCGCTCGGAGCAGGTCCGGAGCTCGTGGGGATGATGATCATTGGCCTGCCGGTTGTTGAGCCAGGTGTTTGTCGGCGAGCCTTCTCAGCACCCTCCTGGCGGAGTCCCTGGAGCGGGGGTCAGGGCACTCGAGCAGGTCGAGGGCGATCACCGCGTCGGGGAGTTCAGGTAGGGAGAAGAGCCATCTCGCCTGCACTGGCACACGGATGTGGAGGTTGGCGTCCGATGGCGCTGCCGGCCTGAGAGCGAATCGGCAAGCTACGTTGTCGAGGTGCTCGGCAGAAACGTACAGGGGGCTAGGCCCAAGGCTCACGAGCCGGTCGTCACTGCGGATCTTCTCAGGTTGTGACACCCGGACCCGGTCGTCTGCGGCGAGTTGCTGCAGGATCCCCGGGTGGCCGTAGTACCAGTGGTCGACGACTCGTGCCCGCCAGGAGGAGGAGTCGAGTCTGTCGATCTCTTTCATGCGTCCTCGCAGGCGCTGGTGTTCGGAGCGCGACAGGCCTTCCACATCAAGGCCGCTGAGGGCGCGGACGATGGCCCACACGCTCCGTGCTGACAGAGGCCGCCCCCGTCGGGCTGCCCCTGCTCGTGGCAGATCGCTCCGGTTGACGACCCAGGAGTTGCCGATCTTCTGTGCGGGGAGCCGGCCGGCCTGGGCGTGCCGGCGAACTTGTCCGGGGTGCATACCCAGGAGCCGTGCCGCCTCGCTGATGGAGATCTGTTCAGCCATCGTGGTCACCGTACCAGAAGTCGTCGCTAACGCGCCTTAGTGGTACTGTACCAGTATTGCGCGCTTTCGCAAGTATTGTGGTACGGGACTGGAGTCCGCTGTCGCCACGCAGGATTGCGTCGAGTGGTCGCTCTTTCGAAGGGCCTGGCGCCTGGTCGCCGAAGGCCGAGAGGGGCTGGGTGGCGTGGCCGCGACGGTGTGGCAAGGGCCTGTTGCCACCGCAACACGAACCGGGGATCGCCGCTATCGCCCGACCGACAGGGCTGCGGTACCGTTCGCCTCATGAGCCCCCCCAACCGCCGTTCCCGATCCGGCCCACCGCGTCGGCCCGGGGCACTACGCCGTCGCGACAAAACGCCAGAACTCCTCACGAGCATCCGCTCCGCCCTGCGGTCCGACCACCCCCTCCAGCTCCTGCTTTTCGCCTCCGGGCTCATGGACGTCGTGGATCCCCGCAACCGGAACCCCTTCCTCCCGGACCGGTCGGACGGACCGGGGATCTCTGAGATGATCGACTCCTTCGTCAACGTCGACCTCCCCGAGACGACGGCCTTGCTGACCGCCATGGATCTCCTCCTCGAAGGCAAGTCGGGAAGCGGATCGATCCGACGGGAACTCCGACGACGCACCCACCGCCTCCCCGCCTGGCTCACCTCCCTGAAGCCGATGCGGGTGACCCGGGTGACGACGACGACCCACCCGTTCCACGACGGTGAAGACGTGTTCGTCGAAGTGCTCACCGACGGCGGTCACAGCCTCACCGTCGCCGTCTACATCGATCACAACCTCGGAACCCTCATCAAAGACGCCTTCATCATCCCGGACGACATCGACGCCGTGAGGGCCATCCTTCTCTCTCACACCGACGACCCCGACGTAGTGATGACTCCGCTCGACCCCGCCGACGCTCGAGCCCGGATCGAAGCGGCGGCAGACGCGGCGAGCCGCACCTTTCCCCCCTTCGAATCCGACACGTGGCCGCTGTGCCGGCCCCTCGTCGAGTTGGTGACCCGGCTCCTGCCCGGCGGCGGAGAGGGATACCGGTTCACGGAGTGGAGCGATGCGGCCCGAGGCGACCTCGAGCAGCGCTTCCTCGCTTCGCCCCATGCCGCGAACCTCGATGCCGACCAGCGGGATCTCGTCGACCCGTTGCTGTGGTTCGGCTGCGACTACGGCATCGGCGAACCACTGAACTGGAGCCCCACCCGAGCGGAGATCTTCCTGCTCGACTGGGTCCCCCGCAAGCTGCTCGTCGGCTCGCGCGTGCTGCGCAAGATACCCGCCCTGCTGCGGGCCTTCGTTGCCTTCGGACACGAGCAGGTCGGTCTCCGGGGCGACCTCACCGCCGAGACCCTCAGCGCGATCGATCGTCTCGGGCCCGCGTACCGGGCCGCCATCACCGGCCCGAGATCGACAGGCCCGCTCGGCCTCCTCGAACGGGCCGGGATCATCGACATCGAGGGTGCTGAACACCCAGAGTGGGATCCGTTGGAGCACCTCGTCCGCAAGGTTGGTGGCCGCGACGCCCTGGACGCCCTCCACGATCGGCCCCTCCCCGACGAGGCGCTACGGTGGAAGGGCGTTCCCGAGGATGTGCATCCGACGGTCACCGAGGTCCTGGGGCGCTGCGACGCGTTCTGCGATCGATGGCTCGATGTCGAACACCGCACCGCGGTGCGTCGACTGCTCTCCAAGGTGGCCGCTGCCGACCCGGGGATCTTCCGAGACTCGGGCAGGGTGGACACAGCGGCCGCAGCCCTGTGCTGGATCATCGGCAAGGCCAACGGCGTCTTCGACCAGCGCTGGGGAAGCCACGGGTCCATGCTCGTCAAGGATCTCATGGAATGGTTCGGGCTCACCGGAAGCCCCTCGAACCGGGCCGCCCGCATGCTGCGCGCCGCAGGCGTCGAGGATCGATGGTTCGCCATCTGGAATGCCCTCGGCGACCCCGACCTCCTCGTCTCACCCCAGCGGGCGTTGATTCTGAGACAGCGCGAGCTAATCCAACAGCAGGGCCGGTAGCCGGGTTTGCAGGCCGCTCCCCGGTCCTCCGCCCTATCGCCTGACTGTGAGGCTGGCCGGCACAGTCTGGTCCATTGCTGCCCGTCGGGCCGGCACCAAGGGGCCGCCCACCCCTGTCGGGTTCGCAGTGGGCCTTGTAGAACGGCTTTCACACCTCTCAAGGCTCGGAGGGCCCGTTCCACAGCAAGAGACGACTCCGGTCCACGCTCGCCGCCATCAACAGTCGGCGCAGGCGCATGCCGGGAACGCCACCTGAGTGGACTTCGCAGTCACCGCCCCCAGAGATCGGCGGGCGAGAGAGCGGCGTCGGGCAGGTCGACAATGGCCTGGATGACCTCCGATCGGTCGTCGGCGTGTGCTTGGGACCACCGCGCCTCATCGGGTTCGAGGTCGGCCACCCATCGGTACCGCTCGGCCAGTTGAGACCCGAGCTCAGGCAACGAGGGCGGCGGTGATGTGAGGAGCCCGATAGCCTGGTCGTCCCAGTCAACCCGTGGCGCAAGCCAGATCTCGGGATCGAACCTGCCGCCATTGTGGGCAGGCAGCCATACACCGAGACCATTGGCATCCGACCACATCTTGAGAACCGCCAGCCTCCGAGTTCGAGATGTGTCCGGGACGAGCGTCGGCGCCGCCGAAGCCGCCCACACCAAGTCGAAAGCGTCTCGCGCCGTGGACTGTCGATTGAGGCGAGCGATCTTCTCGGCGAGGGTCTCTTCGAGCCGAACCGTGGGTATCGCTGGCATCTCGAAGTCGTACCGGGAGTGGATAGCGGTCACCACGGGGCGCCGATTCTCTGCGCGTAACCATGCGGGAGGGCCGACGTCGACCTTCATTGCGACCTGGGGAGACCCGAACTCACCGGCAACTGACAGGTGCCAACGCCCGCGCCGCTCCGATGCACGGAACTCGAACGGGCCGAGCCGACGGCCCTGCAGGGCGCCGGCAAGGAGAGCTGCCGCCATACGCCGGTCGGTCGCCGGGTCCGCTGCCGCGAAATCGACGTCGGTCGAGAAGCGCCCGGCGGTTCCGGCCCACATCTTCCGAATGGCCGTCCCACCCTTGAACACGAGCAGGTTGTCGAACAGGCCCTCGCTGTGAAGACCCGCCAGAAGGAAGTCCTGAGCGATGTCGAGCACCGCGACCTCGACACCAACAGCAGCTCGAGGCGGCACGTGCCGGTGAATCCAACCCGGGGTTATGCGGTGCCCGAATGCCGTCATGCCCTGAGCTCGGCCGGATCATGCGGGAGCATAGTGTCCTGCACATTCCAGCGACCACTGTATCGACGCTGGGCCCGATCTCTCGGGCCGAAGCGGACAACCCCTCGCCGTGGCACGCCGAGAGATTCTGCCCACTCCGGAGATACACCTGACACCAGGTAGGAGAGACGAGCCTTCGTCGCATGGCCCAGGTTCGTGAGTTGATTCCCCACAACCCCACGATCCACCTCGGAAACGATGGTGGCCAGAGCTTCGAGCACCGCCCCCCAGTTCTCCACGTCGGTCGGCTTCGCCGCGAGGTGAAGCAGAGTGGCCTCGAGGGTCTGCGTTGGCACTCCTGCCACTTCTTCCGACCCCGAAGGCACATCGAACCAAGTCAATCGGTACGCCCGCCGCAGCGGGACAGGCGGACGAACACCCGGAGGCAGCACGACGACGCTGGGTTCCGGAGCCCGGTCGAGCATGTTGCGCTGCCATAGCGCCGACTCAAGGGCGATTGAGACAGCGAGACCTGGGTGCTTCGCCCGGACCGCCAGCAGCACGTGAAAGGGGCTGCCGAAGGAAAGCCCCCCGGCGCGCGCACCCGGGACAAACTCCCAGACACCACGGGCACCGGTGGGAAGAAGCCACAGTCGTTCAGCCAGGCCCTTCACGATCAAGGCGGTGGCTGCACCGGCACCGACCTTCTCTGCAATCCTGCCGACATCCTCGACGCGCACGAGAGCCGGACGCTCGAGTTCGAGCTCCTGGAGGACGGCGGCAAGCCACGCGGGGACGGATCGAGCCTTTGTCATAGAGCGCTTCTTTCTATACGCATTGTATAGATACGAGTGTCCTGTGACAACGAGCGCGCCTGCAGTCGAGGGGGAGCCTTCGCCCCTGGCCGAGTGGGCCTTATAGGACGGCTTTCACACCTTGGCAAGGTCGGCGACCTGAAGAGGCGGACAGATGATGCGGTGGCAGGCGGCGCTGGTCGGCAGACTCCCCCACCCCGACCGCCGGGTCGACGAGTCGGAGGCCGGCGGCTTCACCCCAGCGCAGGTCGGAGGCAGGTCGACGCAGCACTTCTCACCGGATATCGGGCCCCTTCTCGCGCAGGCCCCGGAAGAACTCCCGGACCGTGGCCACCGCCTCCTGGCGAAGCCTCGCCTTCTCTTCCTCGTCCTCCGGGGTGGCGAGGAACAGGGCATACGCGCGCGCACCGTCCTGGCCGACGTCGCGGAATCGCTCTTCGAGGAGCCCGAGCGCCTCGGTCACCTGCGGATGGCCTGCCACCGGGCTCGCCGCGGCTGCACTCCCCGAAGCTCTCGGGCCGCCCCCGTGGTTGAGGAGGGTGAAGACCAGGTCGTAGGCATCCTTGTTCTCGTGCCGGTCCTGGAAGGCGAGGATCTTGAGGACCGTGTACGGGAGGACGTTCGCTACCCGCACGGTGACCCGGGACTGCCCGCCCGCATCGAGGCGCTCGCCCTCGATGTCGCGCTCGATGAAGTCGTCTCGGGTCAGATGGGCGCCGCGCACGTTGAACGCCCCGAGCTTCGATCCCGTGGACTCGCCCTTCGGGCGGTAGATGCGGCTGGCCTCGACCTCGTCGGTCTCACATAGAAACTCCACCAGGACTGTGACCCCATCGACGTCGCGGGCCCACCGGAAACTTGGCTCTCGGTGCTCGAAGTGCGCCTTCTCCAGGTTGTTCTGCAGGGTGCGGTACGTCTCCGGCGTCTCGTCGCCCAGCGCAAGGCCGATGACGAGGTCGATGTCGGTGGTGCCGACGTGAGCGCGTGCGCCCTCGCGGAGCTGTCCGATCAGGTACCTCGGCGCCAGCCCGCCTGCGAGATAGATGCGTTCACGCCAGGGGCCGAGGTCGCCGAGCAGCGTGAGCAACACACGCTCGCAACGCGCCGTCGTGGCCTCGTCATAGTCGGTGTGATGCTCGCGGCTCAAAACCCGATCACCTCCTGACGCAGATAGTCCGCCTGCTCACGCCCACGGCGGGGATCACGGCGCAGGTCGGCATAGAGGCGGAAGCGGTTGGCCACCCACAGATCGTCAACCTGCTCTCGGAAGGCGAGCGGCGTGTCGTCCTTTCCCTGGAGGAAGACCACGTTCTGCCCGTCCGCTACCGAGTCGGCCCCAACCGCGGCGTACACCTCCTCCGGTGCGGCGCCGGCCGCCACCCAGACCTCCACAACCGGCACCGCGGTGACGAACGGGGCTATCAGGCTGCCGGCCGCGGCGCCGGTGAGTGCATGGTCGATGCCGGCACGCTCGAGTCTGCCGCCGAGCTCCCGGATGAGCTGCTGGGGCGTCTGGGCGAGGAGGTAGGCAAGGGTCCGGGTCGGTCGGTCGGCGGTCTCCTCGGCCCAGAGGTCGAGCAGGGCCGTGGGGTTGGCGACCCGCCGGACGCGGTTCCGGCCGGTGCCCTGGATCGCGACGACGCCCGCAGCCTCCAGGCGGGCGAGGACGCGGTGGGCGAGACCGATGGCCACGTCGGCTTCCTTGGCCAGATCCTGGACCCGCCAGTCCCGCTGGGGACCCAGCAGCAGCACCTGGGCAATGACACCCGCCTTGCCGGTCAAGCGGGCGGGGCGGGCATGCTGACGCGGTCGGCGGCCCTCCAGGTGAAACAGCAGCCCCGGCAGTTCGATGTGGGCGTTCCCGAGCCCGTCGATGACGGCGACCCCATGGTCCTCGAGAATCGCTCGGGCCTCTGCGGTTGTCTCCTCCGCGATGAGGAGCACCGGGGCGCCCCGGCCACCCTCGTGGACGAGCTGCCAGGCGGTGGCCGCGTTGGCTCGCTTCTTGGTCTCCACGACGAGCCGGGCCTGGCCACCGGCATACCCCACGAGAGCGTCGGCCCGCCGGTCGCCCGTACGGGCCTCTGCCGTGACGGTCAACCCCGGGATCTGTCGGAGGATGCGGAGCGTCTCGGCCCCGAACCACCCTTCCAGTTTCACGGTTTCCCTTTGTTTCACCACAGCGGTGAAACTAGCAGATTCCGTGAAACATAGCCAGGCTCGCGTCGGCGCCCAGGTCCCTGGCACCGCCAACAGCCGCGATCTGGCTAGCGACACGGTTGGAACCGATATGGCGATTTCGCCGAACCCGTCAGCACCTAGTCAAGAGGGCCTCTGCGACTTGGTGTCATCACCCTCGAGAACACCAGGGCCCAGGGAGCGAGCCGCCTCAGTACAGGCCGCTCCCCGGTCCGCCGCCCTCTCGCCTGAGCCGTTGCTGCACGTCGGGCCGGCACCAAGGGGAAGCCCACCCCTGTCGGGTTCGCAGTGGGCGCTGCAGGACTCGAACCTGCGACCTCTTCCTTGTAAGGGAAGCGCTCTCGCCGCCTGAGCTAAGCGCCCGCGCCAACTCGGAGAGGGTACCAAAGAGCCGCGCCCCCGGCCCGGCCTCAGCCGAACAGCGGATCCTGGGCGGGGTGAATGCCGTCGTTCGAGAGGCGCGCCGGGTCGGCCCCGTCCTCCAGGGGCAGCCAGATGACGAAGCTGGACCCGTCGGGCACCACCGAAGACAGGGTCACCGTCCCTCCCCCGGCCTCGGCTACCTGGCGCGCGATCGACAGCCCCAGCCCCGCCCTCCTCTCCCGGTGCAGGCGGCTCTGATCCCGCCCCCAGGCCCGCTGGAACACCAGCGAGTGCTCGCTCTCCGGGATGCCCGGGCCCTGGTCCCGAACCCCCACCCAGGCCCAGCCGTCTACCGTGCCGGCGCCGCAGGACACCGTGCTTCCCGCCGGGGCCAGGCGCACCGCGTTTCCCGCCAGGTTGGCGACGGCCGAGCGCAGGGCGCTGCGGTCGGCCCGCACCGTGGGCCCGCTGCCCCCGATGTGCTCCAACTGCAGGCCGCGGGCCTCAGCGGGCACCCGGAACTCCTCGACCACCTCCCGGGCCAGGGCCCCCAGCCGCACCGCCCGGGCGGCGTTGTCGGGCAGTTCCCGGCGGGCGAAACGGGTCAGGTCGGCCACGCTGCGGGTGAGGCGGTCCACCGAACGGCGCACCACCTTCACCGTCTCCCGCAGCGAGCGGGCGTCGGCGTGGGGGTCGGAGAGGGCCACGTCGATGCTGGTGGCCATGGTGGCCAGCGGGTTGCGCAGTTCGTGGGAGATGTCCTGTATGAACCGTCGCTGATCTTCAACCCCGCCCTCGATCCGCCCCAGCATCCCGTCGAAGGTGTCGGCCAGGCGCTTCAACTCGTCCTGAGGCCCTTCCAGGTGGATGCGGCGAGAAAGGTCCGACGCCTGGATCTCCCGGGCCACACGGGTGATCTCTCCCACCGGGCGCAGTACTCGCCCCGCCACCACCCAGCCGGTCCCCAGGCTGGCGGGGAACAGCACGGCCAGAGAGATCAGCGACATGGTGCGCAACTTGTCGAGCGCCTCCTGGTTGACCAGTTGCTCCAGGTCGTCTACCGAGGCCTCGTCCAGGTAGAGGGCGACGCCGCGATCGCCGGTGACCCGGCGCACTTGCAGGTCCTGGGTGATCGGCCTCCCCTCCAGGGTGCGAGAGAGGGCGAAGTAGATGGACCCCACCACCAGCACCGCCAGGCCGAACACCACCAGCGTGTAGAGCCCCGCCAGACGGAAGCGGATCGACCGCGCCCAGTGGGGGATCATCTTCATTCCACCAGACGGTACCCGCTCCCCACGATGGTCTCGATGGCGTGGGGCAGGCCGGCGGCCTCCAGCTTGCGCCGCAACTTGCTGACCGTCACCCGCACCGTGTTGGTGAACGGGTCGATGTTCTCGTCCCAAACGTGGTCCAGAAGGCGCTCGGCGGCCAGCACCTCCCCCGGATGCAACATGAAATAGTGCAGCAGGGCGAACTCCCGGGTGGTGAGGTCGAGGTCCCGCTCCCCCACGTACACCGTGCGCCGGGCGGCGTCCATGCGCATGGCGCCCACCTGGATGATGGCCCCGGTATGCCGGGAGCGCCGCCGGCCCAGCGCCCGCAGGCGGGCGAGCAATTCCGGCAGGGCAAAGGGCTTGACCAGGTAGTCGTCGGCGCCGTCGTCGAGGCCGGCCACCCGGTCCTCCAGCGAGTCCCGGGCGGTCAGCATCAGGACTCGGGGCTGGTCGGTGCCGTCGATCTGGCGATGCCCGCTGTGCAGCCGGCGGCACACCTCGCGCCCGTCGACGTCGGGCAGGTTGAGGTCCAAGCAGACGATGTCGTAAGGGCTCACCGCCATCTTCTCCATGGCGTCCCGCCCGGTCAGGGCCAAATCGACGGCGTACCCGTCGCGCCGGATGCCCTCGGCCAGAGCCTGGGCCAGATCCACTTCGTCTTCGACCACCAGCACGCGCACGACGTTCCTCTCGATCCCGGGGACAGTATCTTCGCAAGGGTAAACGCCGCGTAACAAAGCGGGGCGGGCCGGGCCGCCCGGCGCCTCCCCGGCGATGGCTCCCGTCACGGCGGCCTCCGGAAAGGAGGGCCCGCCGGGCCTCGAGACGAAGCCACGAGGTCCGGCGGGCACGCGCTGCTGCTCGCACCGGGGCGAGGTCCCCGGCCGGGTCGAGCCTTGCCGGCACCCGGAGGCCGCCCCGGCGTCCGGGCCGGGTATGCCGCCCCGGCCCTGGTGCAGAAGGTACGACCCGGCAGCTAAACGGGTCGTAAGGGGGTGCTTTAGAGGTGTGTCCGACGGCCCTCGCCCCACCCCGGCGTTGCTCGCCCGGTACTGGCCGCACCGAGTAGTCTCCCCTCGCGTTTGGAGGGAGGAACATGGCCAAAGTGGCCCCAGTGGCGGAGGACCTCAACCCGCATCACATCGCCCGGCACCAGTTCGACGAGGCAATCCCCTTCGTAGAAGACCTCAAGGGCTGGAAGGGCACCTCGCAGTGGCTCTTCGAGCCGGAGCGCGTCGTGAAGGTATCGCTGCCCGTCGTCATGGACGACGGCGAGGTGCAGGTGTTCCGCGGCTACCGGGTGCTGCACAACACCGCTCGCGGCCCGGGCAAGGGCGGCATCCGCTTCTACCCCACGGTGGACGAGGACGAAGTCAAGGCCCTGGCTTCCTGGATGACCTGGAAGTGCGCCGTGGTCGACATCCCCTTCGGCGGCGCCAAGGGTGGGGTGGAGTGCGACACCACCAAGCTGTCGGTGGACGAGAAGCGCCGCATCACCCGCCGCTTCGTCACCGCCCTGGGCGACACCATCGGGCCCTTCACCGACATCCCCGCCCCCGACATGTACACCGATTCCGACACCATGGCGTGGATCTACGACACCTACGCCATGATGCACCCCAACAGCGATGCCCTTGCCGTGGTCACCGGGAAGCCGGTGGACCTGGGGGGCAGCCCCGGACGGGGCACTGCCACCGCCCAGGGCTCGGCGTTCGTCGCCGAGCACCTGCTGGCGCTGGGGGCGGTCCCCGGGTTGTCGCAGATCGCGGACGCGGTGGTCTCCGTCCAGGGCTTCGGCAACGCCGGCCGCCACGCCGCCTTCATCCTGCGCGACATGGGCGCCAAGGTGGTGGCGGTGAGCGACTCCAAGGGCGGCATCTACAGCCGCAAGGGCCTCGACCTGGAAGCGGCGGAGGCCCACAAGAAGGCCACCGGGTCGGTGGTGGGCGCCCCCGGCACCCGCAAGATCGGGATCAAGGGCGCTCTGGAGATCGAGTGCGACATCCTGGTCCCGGCCGCCCTGGAGAACCAGATCACCCTCGACAACGCCGAGCGGGTGAACGCCCGACTGGTGATCGAGGCGGCCAATGGGCCCACCACGCCGGCGGCCGACCGCATCCTCGCCTCCAAGGGCACGGTCCTCGCCCCGGACATCCTGGCCAACGCCGGCGGGGTGGTGGTCTCCTACTTCGAGTGGGTGCAGAACCTGGAGCACGAGCAGTGGGAGGAGAGCGCCGTGCACGAACGGCTCCGGACCAAGATGTACCGGTCCGCGGAGCACGTGCTCACCACCTACCGCCACATCACGGAGCGCTTCCCCGAGTACCAGGAGCGCTGGCGCAAGGCCATGCCGGGCGCCAGGTTGCCGCGCAAGCCGGACATGCGGGTCGCCGCCATGGCCACGGCGGTGGGGCGGTGCAAGACCGCCCTGGACCGGCGCGGCGTCTGGCCGTAGGCCGATGGCTTGCCTCCCCCGCACCACGGGGGAGGCGCGCCCGGCGTCAGCCGGGGGCGTAGGCGGCAGGCCTTTG
>JBDROA010000010.1:0-14450 GCA_043810615.1 Actinomycetota bacterium
GACCGCTACCCCATCCCCGACCGGGACTTCATCGTCCAAACCGTGGCCACCGCCCTCAGCCTCCCCCCACTCGAAGCCATCGAAACCCTCAACCTGCAACCCCTCGAAGACGTGTGCGGCAACCCCCAGCCGTAGATCGGCCCGGCCGCCGGGATCGGCGAAAGAGGTTGACCGCCGCGCCGTCGAGCCGATGGCGCGATGGGCATTCGGCCCGGCGCGGGGCGGACGTGCCCGGGCTTGTCAGATCGCCGACGACGAGTGGCGGGGCCGGGGTCGGGGCTGGCAGACTGGGCGCATGCGTGGCAGGGCCCGCAAGCGCTGGCTGCTCGCGGGCGCCGTCTCGGCAGCGCTGGTAGTGGCGGTCGGGACGGTGCTCTTCCTCTTCCGCGATCGGGCCACCCCGGTGGAACGCGGGGAGGTGGGAGCCACCCTGGTTACCAGCGGAGGCCGGCCGGGAGACTTCGGCCTCTACGTCTACGCCACCACCGGATTCGAGACGACGGATGCGCTGAGCGGAAGCCGTCACAACTACCCGGCCCAGACCTACATGACCATCCAGCCTGGTGGCTGCGGGACGCTGGTGCGCTGGCAGGCATTGGGGGAACGGTGGGACGAATGGGACTACTGCGCCGACGGGAGCCTGGCCGGCTGGCAGGCCTACCACGAGTGGTTCGGGGTCTCCAACCTCGAGGTCTGGACGTGCTCGCCGCCGGTGCCCACCCAGGGTGGCCCCGGTGGAGCCTGGACCGGCAGCTGCACGCGGGTCGCCGGCTCTCAGGTCGACGCCGCTGAGGATTCCCTCCGCTACGAGGTGGTCGGTTACGAGACCCTCACCGTGGGCAGTGAGCAGGTCGAGACGCTCCGCGTACGCACGCGCAGCTCCAGCAGCGGTGGATCGGACAGCACCGATGCCACCGACACCTGGGTCCTCCCCGGCACCCAACTGGTCGTGCGCCAGGTGACCGATGACTCGAGCACCAGTCAGAGCCGCATCGGCCCGGTGGAGTACCACGAGGAATACGAACTGCACCTCGTCTCGCTCTACCCGTCGTCCTGAAGGACGTCACCGGGCCCGGCCGGGATAGTCCCCCCGTCACAACCCTCCCCTGCTCCCCGCCACACGGCGGCGCGGGAGTAGCCCTTGCGCAGCGCCTCCTCGGCCCTGCTCCAGGCGCCGCCGCTTCCGTTGCCGGTGGCGAAGACGGCGATCGGTTCGGTCGGCGCGCCGGCGAGCCTGTTGCCAGCCGTGGCGGCAACGCCCCCACCATCACCGACCGGCCCGAACGGGTCATCACCTGCTACCTGCCCGGCCGCACATCTCGGGTCTCGCTTCTCTGAGGCCGCCTCGACCGGCCTCCCGGTGTGCCGCCTTCGCCGCTGCCGCTGGGGTGGGACGGCTTTCGGACGGCATCCCCGACGCGGGCTTGGGGCGCCCCGCCTTCGGCCTATCAGCCCGATGGGCAGATGGCCGGCGTCCCCGAAGCCCCGGCCCTGGAGGAACTGCTGGGCCATCACGAACAACGGATCGTGGAGCAGATCTCAATGGGGCCGACCGAATCGGAGCGGCGGTCGCAGCGGACGATCGAGCAGGTGCGAGCCGGTGTAGTGTCGGCTTCCAGGGCACGCCGAGGAGGGTGAAATGGACGCCGTTCCCTTCGCCGACAAGAGCTACTGGCTCGGCACCCGCCCGTACCGGCCGGGGCCGCCGCTGGCCGGCGATCTGCAGGTGGATGTGGCGGTTATCGGCGCCGGTTACACCGGCCTGACCAGCGCCTACTTCCTGAAGGAGGCGGAGCCGGGTCTGCGCGTGGCCTTGCTGGAGGCCGATGTGGTCGGCTCGGGGGCGAGCGGGCGCAACGGTGGCTTCTCGATGACGAAGATGGGGATGATGCATTCCATCACGGCGCTGCGTTTCGGCAAGGCGCGGGCGGTGGAGGCGCACGAGTACGCCGAGCGGGCGGTGGACCTCGTGCACCGGATGGTGGAGGAGCTCGGCTTCGACTGCGACTACGAGCACCCCGGCTACTTGTGGGTCGCCACCTCGGAGAGGCACCGCCGGCGGCTGTACAGGGAAATCGAGTTGGTCCACCGCCTCGGCATCTCGGGTATCTCGCTGATCGACTCGCACGAGCTGCGCCAACGCGTCAACAGCCCGCTGTACGTCGGTGGGGCGTGGTGGGAGCCCAACTGCGGGATCGTCAACCCCGCAAAGCTGGCCTGGTCGTGGCGCGATGCGATCGCGGGGCGCGGCGTCGAGATCTACGAGCGCACCCCCGTGCAGACCGTCGAGCAGACGGCGAGCGGCTCAGTGCTCACGACCCCCGGCGGGCGCGTGCGGGCGCGCAAGGTCGTCTTCGCCACCAACGCGTGGTCACACCAGTTCGCTCAGCTCGCGAGGAAGCAAGTCCCGATCTGGACGTACATCGTCATGACCGAACCGCTCACGGACGCGCAACGGGAGGTGATCCGCTGGCACGGCCGCGAGGGTGTCGAGGACTTCCGCGACTTCGTCCACTACTACCGGCTCACTGCGGACGACCGCATCGTCTGGGGCGGGCGCGACGTGGCCCTCAGCCACGACGGCACCATGGACCACGACCGCAACGAAGCCCTCTTCGCCGCCCTGCGCGAGGACCTGCGCCGCACCTTCCCGGCGCTCGCGGGCATCCGATTCACGCACGAGTGGGGCGGCCCGGTGTCGGCACCGCTCGACCTCTTCCCGGCGATCGGCCACGCCGGCACGCCGGACCACGTCTACGTGCTCGGGTGCGTGGGTCACGGCGTGTCGATCACCCACCTGCACGGCCAGACGGTGCGTGACCTGGTGCTCGAGCGCGACACCGACCTCACCCGGTCCTTCTTCGTCGACCGGCGGGTGGTCCCCTGGCCGCCCGGGCCGCTGCGCGGCGCCGTCGCCCGGGCCATGGCCGGCTTCATGCGCTGGGAGGACCGCCGCTACGACGTGATGCCGGACGGCCGCTGAGGGAGCGGTCGACAGGCCCTGCTCCCGGCAGCGTCGGTCCGCCATGCCGGCCCGAAGGCCGGTCGGTTCACGGAATGCTGAGGCAGCGTCTGCCCCGGCTCAGAGGTCGAGCAGGTAGCGGAGCACACGCTCGATGGCGGCGGCGGCAGCCGCCGGGCTGATGGCACCGATCCGAACCACCAGCCGACGCTCCGAGACCGCCTTGAGGTCATCGCACCCGGCGCAGTCCTCTGTGAGGGGAATCCCCAAGTGTGCTCCCCGTTCCGGTCGGCCCTGCGCCGGGGCTATCGCCCCGGGCTCGGACTGTTGCTGCGCTCACCAGCGCTCACGGTGCGCGACCTGATCCAAGGGTCGCCGATCGGGCGTGCGGACGGGGCGGAGCGGCCGGTCGGCGGGATAGCCGAGGGCGATCAGCCAGGCGCAGAAGCGATCCTCGGGGAACCCCAGGATCTTCCTGGCCAGCTGCTGGTCCTCGACCGCGGAATGGCCGCTGCCGATCCCGGCATCGGCGGCCGCCAGCATGATCGACATGGTGGCCTGGCCCAGGTCGTAGTGGATCGACTCCCGGACATGAGGGTCATCGGCCAGCGGGGCAACCAGAGCGATGGTGGCTCCCGAGCCGGCGACATGCTGAGCTCCGCGCCAGACCCCGGCGAGCCTCTTCAAGCTCTCCCGATCGGTGACGACCACGAAGTCCCACCGCTGCCGATTCGACGACGAGGGAGTCCGGCGTGCGGCTTCGAGAATGCGCTCGAGGTCCGCAGCCCCCACGGGCCGATCCTCGTACGTGCGCACGTTCCGCCGTGACCTGATTGCGTCCCAGGTTTCCATGTCACCCCTATGGTCGAAGCTTCTCCACGCGAACCTACTCCGTCCTCGGGGCCAAGCCGGCCCGTTGAGCCCCGGTGGCCGACGAGAGCTACGCCTCGGGAAGGTCGGGGGCGCTTCCCGCCGCGATGCGGCAGGCCGCTTCGAGATCCTGGGGCGGCGGTACCGGCGACCGGGGCATGGCCGGCCGTCCAAGCATCAGACCGGTCGGTGGCACCGACGCCATGTCGCCGGGAGGCCGGCCCGATAGTGCGCTTGACACACTCACAACCCGCAAGGCCGGCGCTTCGGGCGTGTAGCCGGAAGGGCGCGCTCGACGGGCTGGCGAGTTCCTAGAGAGGCGTTGACTCCCTTCACCATCAGCAGTACCCTTCCCGCTTGAGCAGTAAAGTGCTCATATGAGCGACAAGCTGCTCATAGGAGGGAACTCATGAACCTCTCGGAACCGACCCGGTCGCTGAGCCCCACCCTGCATCTTGCGGTGCTGGCGACCTTGGCTCGCACTCATGGGCCGGTATCCGGTCGGGGTCTTGCCAGGCTGCTTGAGGGCAAGGCCTCACAGCGCGGGGTGGCAGACGCTCTCAAGCACCTGGTGTTTCACGGCCTGGTGATCAGAGACGATCATCCTCCCTCGGCGTCCTTCTCCCTCAACCGCGACCACGTCGCCGCGGGTATTGCCGAGCTGCTCGGTGGGCTGAAGGACACCCTCCACCAGCGGTGCTCCGCCGAGGTGGCATCGTGGGCACATCGCCCTCTGTGGGCCGCGCTCTTCGGCTCGATCGCTCGTGGGGAGGGGGACGCCTCGAGTGACGTCGACTTGGCCCTGGTAGTGCCCGATGAGTTGAACCTGGACGGCCCAGAGTGGGTGGATCAGCTCGGCCGGCTCGCCGAGCGCGTCCGGCTATGGACGGGCAACGGTGCCTCCGTAGTCGTCTTCACCCGTGCCGAGTTCCTCACCTCCGGCGAACCCCTGGTCAGACAGATCCGCAGTGAAGGGGTGACGGTGTGGGGCCACCGGCCGAGAGGAGCGAGATGAAGACACGCGAATGCGCTCCTCGAGAGGCCCTCAGACGGCTTTCCGCAGCATGCAAGTTCCTCGAGGCTGCCGAGCTCTATGTCGGCGACGAAGACCCTGCGGGTCAGCGGGTGGCAGTGTCCAACGCTGTGCTCGCCGGAATCGCGGCGACAGACGCCATCTGCTGCGCCCGACTCGGCAGACACGCCGTCGGCGACGACCATCGCGCCGCCGTCGACCTTGGAGGCACAATTGGCCCGGAGGAACGAGAGGCAGCCAAGGCGCTGACCGTCCTCCTCAGCATCAAGCACAAGGCCCAGTGCCAGACGTCGGCCGTCGCTAAGGCCGATGCCACGAGGGCCGTCCGGCGTGCCCAGAGCCTGATCGCGGCTGCTGAGCGCCTCGTGCTTTCATCCACTTGATCGCCCGCCCGCGGGTTCGTGCTTCGCGGGATGGCAGACCGTGGCGGGCCGTCTATCAGCCCTCCGCATCGAGGAGGGCCAACAGTTCCGCTTGGGACGGCGCTCCATGAGCACCCGCGCCGGGACGCTCTCGAAGAAGGCCGGCTCCCCGGCGGCGTCGGCCAGCGGGCGAATCGCGGCCGGGTGCTCCACCGCCCGCTGTTGGCCAGCGTTCTTCTTGATGTCGATCTGAACCAGGGCCTCAGCCGTGTCCCAAGCCTCCTCCGCCGCGGATTCGGGAAGAAGAGACTCGCCCGCCTTGGGGTTGGGAGCCCGAAGGACCCCAGTAGGCGAGGCGGCGGGTCCCTCCGGCGACATGTATCCCGTTTGGGCCAGCAGAGAACGGACCTCGCCTCGGGGCGGACGGACTGCCTTCTGGAACAACCTGGTCACCTATGGTACGTAAGCCGTGACGGCAGCCTGCGCTGTACGGACCTGCTGAACCGTTTCAGAAATGGGCTTGTTTCATGATATATGAAACGCTATGATTTCTGAGACAGCTAGGACGGGCAGATGACCAGATCCCTCCCCAACAAAGCTCAGCCGATGGGAGTCAGCCAGTTGCTGGCGTCCACCACCGACGCGATCAGAGCCGCGCTCCCAGACGCCTGGGAGATCACACCTGAGACCGAGCCGCGACTCGACGCCCCCGGAAGTCGCACGTTGCGACCAAACCTCGTCCTCGTGCTGCGCGCCCCTGATGCCTCAACCGCACGTCTCGTGGTCGAGGCCAAGACGACGCGGAACATTCCACACCTCATAGAGCAAGCGGGTGAGCAGGTACGCAGCTACGTTCTGCAACTCGAGGATTCAGGCTTGAGTGCCTCCGGTGTCATCGCCGTTCCTTACCTCGGACGGGCTGGCCGCGAGCGACTCCGCAGCCTTGGCATCGGGTACGCCGACTCGACCGGAAATCTCCGAATCCAAGTGGACAGACCGGCCGTCTTCATCCAGTCCGCTGGCGCCGATCGCGACCCATGGCCGCCAGCCGGTCATCTCCAGAGTCTCAAGGGACCCGGTGCCGCATCGGCGGTCCGCGCCCTCGTGGACTTCGTTCCGCCATTCGGCATACGCGAATTGGCATCACGGGCGGGGGCAGCCCCTGCGACCCTCTCTCGCGTTGCCGCCATGCTCCAACGCGAAGCCCTGCTTGCCACCGGCAGTGATGGCGCGATCATCAGCGTCGACTGGCAGGGTGTCATCCAGCGATGGGCCGACGACTACAGCGTTACCAGGACGAACCTGGCATCGAGTTTCCTAGACCCAAGGGGTGTCACCAAATTCGCCGACGCCTTGAGGCAGCTGGATTGTCAGTACGCCGTCAGCGGCACTATTGCTCTGCCAGATGAAGTGGCGATTGCTCCGCCCCGACTTGCCCTGGTCTACTCACCGGATGCGGCCGAAATCGCCCGGGCGACCCGCCTCACTAGAACGGACCGAGGCGCCAACGTGTTGCTGCTGGAGCCTCGCAGCAGGGCCGTGTTTGCCCGAATCCGAGAAGTGCGAGGCCTACCGTCAGTTGCCCTCACCCAGGTTGCAGTCGACCTACTGACTTCGCCTGGACGCGGACCCTCCGAGGCCAGGGAACTCATCAAGTGGATGCAGCCTAACGAAGGGGTCTGGCGTGCCTGACGCCGCCTACGTCAGAGCGCGGACTGCGCTCCTCGACACCCTCGAGGCTCTCGCACCTCATCTGAACGCTCTGGTGCTCGTAGGCGCCCAAGCTGTTTATCTGCACACCGGGGATGCAGACCTCTCTGTGGCTGGACACACCACCGACGCTGACCTGGCCGTTGATCCCGACGTTGTCGCCGACGAACCCCTCATCGGTGAGGCGCTCCTCGGCGCCGGCTTCCGCCACCTCGAGGGACCCGGCCAGTGGCTCAGTCCACAGGGCGTCTACGTCGATCTTCTCGTGGCAGAAGCGGTGGGAGGAAGAAGGGGGCACAGAGGCGCGGACCTGGGACCCCACGGACGTTCAGCAGCCAGGCAGGTCAGGGGTCTGGAACCTTCCCTCATCGACAAGACTCGCTTCGTCATCACGAGCATGGAACCTGACGATCCGAGGCAGTTCGAGGTCTCAGTGGCTGGTCCTGCCGCAATGCTGGTCGCGAAGGTCATCAAGATCACGGAGAGCGCAGGCACGAAAGATCGCCTGGTTGACAAGGACGCAGCGGATGTCCTGAGGATCCTTCGGGCAACTCGCACCGATGAACTCGCCCGTCGGCTGCAAAGGCTCCTCACGTTGGAGATCACGGCATCAGTCACGAACGAGGCACTGAGGGATCTCCGGGAGTTCTTCGCCGCCGAGGAGTCCGAAGGGGTCCAGATGGCAGTCCGGAACCTGTACCCGGAGGACCCAGAAGTCATTGCGGCATCATGTGTCGCTCTCACCGTGGCCTTGTTGGCCGAGCTGTCTGGCTAGTAGCCCGAAGGGGACTCGGGGAGCCGGGTGGTGGTCTCGCGGACGGCGTGCGTCCGGATGAAGGGAGCGCCAAGAGGTCCCCCCTGTGCGGCGTCGTTGCCGCCCGGACGGGAAGCCGGCCGGCGAAGCCACCGGGCTCTTGGGCAGCCGGTGCCGGCCCGACGTCGGTGTGCGAGACTACGGGCATGTCTGCATCTCGTCCCCCACTGAATCCCCCACCGCGCCTGTTGATGGGGCCGGGCCCCAGCCCGGTGGAGCCGCGGGTCTACGAGGCGCTCGCCAAGCCCATCGTGGGGCACCTGGATCCTTACCTGTTCGAAGTCTTCGGCGACATCCAAGTGCTGCTGCGCGCCGTCTTCGGCACCACCAACCAGTGCACGTTGGCCCTCTCCGGGACCGGGACCTCCGGCATGGAGGCTGCGGTCGGCAACTTCGTCCCCGCCGGCGCGAAGGTAGCCGTGTTGGTGAACGGCTACTTCTGTGAGCGCATTGCCGAGATCGCCCGGCGGCAGGACGCCCAGGTGGTTCGCCTGGATAGGCCATGGGGTACGGTCTTCGACGACGACGAGGTGAGGGAATTCATCCTTCGAGAGCGGCCCCGCGTGGTGGCCTTCGTGCACGGCGAGACCTCGGCCGGCGTCCTGCAGCCGGGCAAGGCCATCTGCGATGCAGCACACGAGGTCGATGCCCTGGTGATCGGCGACTGCGTGACCTCACTGGGCAACCTGCCGGTCGAGGTCGACGACACCGCTATCGACGTCGCCTACAGCTGCAGCCAGAAGGGCCTCGGCTGCATGCCCGGCCTGGCGCCGATCACGGTGTCACCTCGTGCTTTGGCGTCTCTCCGGGATCGCATCTCCCCCACGCGATCCTTCTACCTGGACCTGATGCTCTTGCAGGACTACTGGGAGGGCCACAAGTACCACCACACCGCCTCGAGTTCCCTCTTCTACGCGCTGCGGGAAGCACTCGCCATCATCGAAGAGGAGGGGCTCGAGAACCGCTTCCGCAGGGTATGGGAGAACCACGCCGCGTTCGTCGCCGGTGTCGAGGCCATGGGCCTGCAGATGCACGTCGCCGAGGGCCATCGGCTGTGGCCACTCAACGCCGTGCTGGTCCCCGACGGGATCTCCGACGCCGGGGTTCGCAGGCGCATGCTGGAAGACCAGGGCATAGAGATCATGGGCGGCCTCGGGCCCCTCGCCGGCCGGCTCTTTCGCATCGGCATCATGGGCGCCGGCGCCACCAGAGATAACGTCCTGCTCCTTCTGGAAGCGATGGCCGCGGCGCTGTCGAAGGAAGGCTTCCGGCCGACGGGCGACGGCCGGGCTGCCGCCGAGACCTGCTACTCGAGTCTGTGACCGGGCCGTCTGGTGGGGCGGCGATCTCCCACCCGTGAGGCGGCCGTTCCCCCGGACGCCGGGCACACGCGGTGGCGGCCGGGGCGCCGCTGGGCGAGTGGAGGCCCTCACCGACGTCCATTCCTCGGCAGCGCGCCCGAGCTTGGGCGTGCCAATGTGGGCCGTCGCCCGGCCGAAGCGCACGGGAAGGGGTTCCCCTGATACTGTGAGCGGCGGCCGGATCCCCGAGTGACCGAGGCTTCTTGATGCACCCGGCAGGAGTCCAGGCGGTGTGGCGCGGTGGTCGCGGATGACGGACCGGCGGCTGCGGGTCGCTCTGCTGGGGATCCTCGGACCGGGGGGCGTGTTCGACCATCCCGCCGAGCGGCGAACGTACGAGTGCGACGGCCTCACCGCGCATCGGGTGACGCCGGGCCTCGTGGTTCTGCCCCGCACGACCGATGAGGTGGTGGAGGTCGTGCAGGCGTGCGCTGCGGCCGACGTGCCGATCGTCCCCCGGGGGGCGGGCAGCGGCTTGTCGGCCGGGGCCCTACCCCACGCGGAGGGGGTGCTCATCGGGCTCGCCCGGATGCGCGACATTCGTGGGGTCGATTCGGCCAATCGGCAGGTCACCGTCCAGGCGGGGGTGACCACCGCTGAGGTCAATCGGGCTGCTGCCCCCTACGGGCTCTACTTCGCCCCCGACCCATCCAGCGCGGTCGTCTGCACCCTCGGGGGCAATGTCGCCGAGAACTCGGGCGGGGCGCACTGTCTGAAGTACGGCTTCACGAGCAACCATGTGCTGGCCCTCGAGGTGGTCCTCGCCGACGGTGGCGTGGTGCGCCTCGGCGGCGCCGCGCCGGACCCACCGGGCTACGACCTGCGCGGCGCCTTCGTCGGCTCGGAGGGAACGATGGGGATCGTGACCGAGGTCACGGTCCGCTTGCTGCGCAAGCCGGAACTGGTGCGCACGCTGGTCGCGGACTTCGTCTCAGCCTCCGCCGCCGGTGCCGCGGTAGGCGGGCTCGTGGCGGCCGGGATCGTGCCGGCAGCGGTGGAGCTGATCGACAACCTGGCGATCCAGGCCTGCGAGGACGCCGTGGGCGCCGGGTTCTCCCGCGCTGCCGGCGCCGTGTTGATCGTCGAGTTGGACGGGGTGCCCGGCGACGTCGATGCCGAGTTCGCCACCGCCCGCCGGATCTGCTCCGAGGCCGGATCGACACACATCCGGGTGGCTGCCGACGCCGACGAACGGGCCCTCATCTGGGCCGGGCGCAAGGCCGCATTCGCCGCCGTCGGCCGCCTCTCGCCCGACTACGTGGTGCAGGACGGGGTGATCCCCCGGGGGAGCCTGCCCGAGGTGCTGGAGCGTATCGGACGGAAGTCCAGGGACGCGGGGATGCGAGTGGCCAACGTGTTCCATGCCGGCGACGGCAACCTTCACCCCCTCGTCCTGTACGACGGAGCCCGGGAGGGGGAGGCCGCCCGTGCCATGCGGCTGTCGATAGAGATCGTCGAACTGTGCGTGGAGTACGGCGGGTCGATCAGCGGTGAGCACGGGATCGGGCTCGAGAAGGCCTGTTCGATGCCGCGCATGTTCTCCCGTGATGACCTCGAGGTCATGCAGCGCGTACGGGCGGCCTTCGATCCCGCCGGCCGGTGTAATCCCGGCAAGATCTTCCCCTCCCCCGGCCTGTGCGGTGAGCGGTCCTATCGGGCCGGTCCTCTCGAAGACGCCGCTTCGGCGGAGCGGCCATGACGGTCATCACCGGTCCCTTCCCCGTCTCGGTCCGCCCTGTGACGCTCGGTGAGGCGCGCGACGCGGTGACGGGAGAGGGTGCCTTGCTGTTTCGCGGAGGGGGCACCAAGCTCGACTGGGGAGCAACACCGGTCCGGGTCGACCGGGTGATCGACACCACCGGGCTTGAGGGCATCAAGGAATGGAACGCGGCCGACATGACCGCGACCGTGCAGGCCGGGATGCCCCTCGCCCGGCTCCAGAACGAACTTGCGGCGGCCGGCCAGTGGCTGGCGGTCGACCCGCCGCTGGGCGAAGGCGAGTCGGTGACGGTGGGCGGGGTGTTCGCCGCCAATGACTCCGGCCCGCGCCGGCTGCGCTTCGGGCCGATTCGGGACCTGGTGATCGGCCTGGTGATCGTGCTGGCCGACGGCACGGTGGCCCGCTGCGGCGGCAAGGTGATCAAGAACGTGGCCGGGTACGACGTGGCCAAGCTGTTCTGCGGGTCGCTGGGGACCCTGGGGCTGGTCGCTGAGATCACGGTCCGCCTGCACCCCCGGCCCGAGGCGGGGGCAACCGTTCGGGTGACGGCCGACGCCGGTGCCGCTCCGGGGCTCTTGGCCGACATCCAGGCCGCCCCCCTGGAACCGGTCGCCCTGGATTGGGCGCAGGATGCCCTCTGGGTGCGCTTCCAGGGTCGAGCGGCGGGGGTCGAGGCGCAGGCAACCCTGGTGCGCCGCCTGGCCGACAGACTGGGCTTCGCCGCCGAGGAGTTGCGCGGGCATGCCGAGGATGCTGCCTGGCGCGCTTTGGTGGACGGCCTCGCCGGGATACCCGGGGAGACTGTCGTGCGCGGCTCCACCCTGCCCGACCGGTTCGGCCCAGCAGCCGAGGCCCTGCGGGTTGCGGGCGAGGAGGCGGGGGTGCAGGCCACCTTGCACAGCCACGTGGGCCTTGGCCTGCACACGGTGCGGCTGTCGGGAGGGGACGCCCCCGCTCACGCCCGGGCGGTGGCGGTCTGGCGGCGGCGGCTCGCCGACATCGGGGGGTATGCCGTGGTCCGCCGGCGGGTGCCGGGAGTGGAGGAGGCGGTAGCGGTGTTCGGCCCCGACCCCTCCGGGGGCGAGATCATGCGAAGGGTGAAGTCGCTCTTCGACCCGCGGAACCGCTGCGCCCCGGGCCGGTTTGGGAGATGGTGATGAGGATGGGCGCGCTACCTCTCCGGGCGCAGCCTCCACTCGGGGTATTCGACGCCCATCATCCGCCCGACGAGGGGCTCCTCAAGGTCTGCGTGCACTGCGGTTTCTGCCTCCCCACCTGCCCGACATACCGGCTGTGGGGCCAGGAGATGGACGCGCCGCGCGGGCGCATCTACCTGATGCAGCTTGGGTTGAAGGGTGAGATCTCCCTCGACGGCATCGTGGCCGGGCACTTCGACGCCTGCCTGGGCTGCGCTGCCTGCGTGACCGCCTGCCCGTCCGGTGTCCGGTACGACCGGCTGATCGGGGCCACCCGGAGCCAACTGGAACGAAACTGGAAGCGCCGGCGCGGGGAGAGGCTGATGCGGGGGATGATGCTCCGGCTCTTCCCCTACCCCCAACGTCTGCGGGTGGCGGCGGTGGCGGCCTGGGCCTACCAGAGGCTCCGTCTCGGTCGCCTGCTGAGGCGAGTCGGGCTCTTCCGCCGCCTCCCCGCCGAGTTGCAGGCGCTGGAGGAGCTTGTGCCCGTGGTCTGTCTGAAGGATCTGCACCGGCGGATCCCCGAGCGCACCCCGGCTGCGGGCACCGCCGTGATGCGGGTGGGCATGGTGACCGGGTGTGTGCAGTCGGTCTTCTTCGCCGGGGTGAACCGGGCGACGGTGCGGGTGCTGGCGGCCGAGGGTTGCGAGGTGATCGCCCCCCGTGCCCAGGGGTGCTGCGGGGCCCTCATGCACCACGCCGGCGACGAGGCGGCGGCCCTGGAGAAGGCGCGCCGCATGATCACCGCCTTCGAAGGGACCGCCGTCGAGCGGATCGTGGTCAACGCCGCCGGCTGTGGGTCGACCCTCAAGGAGTACGGCTACCTGCTCCGCGACGACCCGGAATGGGCGCCGCGCGCCGCCGCCTTCTCGGCCAAGGTGCGCGACATCACCGAGTTCCTCGAAGAACTGCCGGTCCACGTGACACGGCACCCCATCGCGGCCACCGCGGTCTACCTCGATGCGTGCCACCTGGCCCACGCCCAGGGTATCCGGGCGCAGCCGCGGAGGCAGCTGCGGGCGATTCCCGGACTCGCCGTGGCCGAGGTCGGCGACGCGGAGATTTGCTGCGGTTCGGCCGGCATCTACAACCTGGTCAGAACGGAGGCCGCCGCGGAGTTGGGGCGACGCAAGGTCGCCGAGATCCTCCGCGCGTCTCCCGATCTGATCGTGACGGGCAACCCGGGCTGCGCGCTCCAGATCCGGCGGCATCTGGCGACGAGCGACAACCGCATCCCCATCCTGCACCCGGTTGAACTGATCGACGCTTCGATACGCGGAGCGGAGCCGTTCCCGCCCCTTTGAGGGCGGATCACGGCTGATCGCGGCGGAAACCAAGGGATCGCGGGCTGCAAGGCACCACCACGTGGAACCGCGTTCATCGACGCCAGGTCCGCCGGCCTCCCAGCCCTGGTCACCGGTCTGGTCGACGCCACCCTCCACAAGTTCCGGGTCGCCGTCGAGAACGGCCCACGCTCTCGTGGGGTACAGGACCGGGAAGTTGCCTCCTCGGGCATGAGACCCGATGGGGTAGGGGGACTGCTCGATGACCGGCGCTCCGCTTTCGGTCGCACGCCGACACCCCCGGCCGCCCCTCTCCCGAGCCGGCTCACGCGCCTTCCGGGAGGTCGTCGAGAGCCCGGCGCATCTGAGCCTGCAGTTCGGGAAGGTCACGCACCACCACCTGCCCGGTGATCGACGGGTTCAGGTGCCGACGGCCGTGAGCCGGCAAGCTCCTCGTGTCGACCACCCGGCGCCACGGGACATCGCGATGGCGGCGGCGAGTGCCCTCCGAGACCGCTTAGGCGGCTTCGCCGATCGTCTGCACGCAGTGGATCATCGCGGTGAGCAGCACCTCGTCGCCGACGAGCTCCTCTTCTGAGTCGGGACGATGGCGGCCGATCGTGGCGATCAGTTCGATGATGTCGAGCAGGGAGTCTCGATCGCGACTCCCGGCGCGATGGCCTCGGCATGCACCCGCTCGCGCCGCCGCGGCTTCACGTCGGTGACGCGCTCGATGGGGAACGCGAGAAGGCCCTCGAGTTCAACGTGCGAAGTCGCCAGATCGAGAAGGCTCGTCCCCTCCTCCACATCGACCCGCAGATCGATGTCGCTCTGCGGGCCGGCCGTCCCGCGCCCCACCGCCCCGTAGACGCGTACGTTCGACGCTCCCTGCCGAGCCGCTGCCAGAGGATCTCAGAACGCAGCGTGCGGAGCAGTCCCAGACTCGGCCTGTTGTCGATCTGTCGAGGGGTGGCCAAGCCATCGATCCTTGGGGGCTGAGCGGATAGGCCGCCGACCAGACGGAACGCGTCCCGATGTCCCACCCTCGCGCGAGGTGTTTCCGCAGGCCAATGCGCTTTCGGTGCCGAGTGGGCCGCCGCGGGCCGTGAGCCTCCTTCCCTACCCGCGCGGGCCCCTGG
>JBDROA010000011.1:0-12107 GCA_043810615.1 Actinomycetota bacterium
AAGACCCGTGCCGCTCAGAACGAACGTAGCGCCAGAGGTCCCGAACGCCACTACCAGGATCTCGCCTTCCTCCTCACTCTCGTGACAGACCCCACACTCGTCGGGAACCAGCTCGGCCACCGGAATCGGCGGCACCTCAGAGGAGCCCGGGACGACATGGGAGACAGCCACCCCGTGTGGGGGCTGCTGTCCCGCGCCGACGCCGGTCGCGCCCGAGCGGTACTCGACTTCCTCTACCGGGTGCAGCCCGAACAGCGCCGTTCGCAGGATCACCGTGTCCACGCAGGAAGCGAAGCGACCGGCCCCAGCGCACCGGCCGGCTGGCGTCAACCGTGCCGCTTCTTCAAGACGCCCATCTGGCCGAGGGGTGAAAGCCGTCCTATCAGGCCCGCTCGCCTCCCGGCCGAGCCCTCGGCCGAGACCCTGACGGCGCTCACGGGGTGGCCGCAGACTGCCCTGACCGGGTTGACGCCGCCCTCTAGCGCGTTCTAGGCTCATCGATAATCGATACCGTTCCCGGCGACCGTGAAGGTCGCTGAGGAAGACAGGGACGGAAGGAACGTCGAGTGGCGGAGGCAGCAGTTGCCGGCCGGGAGCCTGGGGTGGGCAGGCGATTCCAGATTCTGCCTCCCAATCGGGGTTCGCGACGCGTTCGGAGAAGGTCATCGTGAGCGTTGACATCGATCGGAACGATGAGCAGCCGGCTCGCCCCGAGCCCAAGGGAAGCCTGATGCGGCGGTTGCGTTCCGACAAGCGCAGCGTGCGGTGGGTGATGTGGCTGGCTCTTCTGGGCGCCGCGGTCGCCCTGGTGGCCACCTGGGGCCTCGCCCGGAAGGCGCTGGTCATCGGGCTCGCCGAGGAGGCTCCGCTGGCCCTGGCCGCCATGGGCTTCGCCCTGCTGTACCGCCTGACCGGCCTCATCAACGTGGCCTATGCCGAGACCGTCACCCTGGGGGCTTACCTTGGGATGTGGGTCAACACCACGTTCAACATGAACTTCTACATCACCCTGATCCCGGCGGCGCTGCTCTCCGGGCTGTTGAGCGTGGCCACCTACTTCGCCTTCTTCCGGCCGGCGAAGCTGCGGAACGTGGGTGTCGTGGAGCTGATCATCCTCTCCTTCGGGCTCTCGATCGTCCTGCGGTACGGGCTCCAGTTCGTCTTCGGGTACGAGCAGCGTTACTTCCAGGTGCCGTTCCAGAAGCCCGTCTTCGTGCTCGGCCTCGGGGTGTCCCCCTTCCGGCTCACCGCGCTGGCCAGTGTCATAGCCGCTTCTCTCATCCTCTACTGGTTCATCCAGAAGACCCGTCTCGGCATCCAGATTCGGGCGCTGGCCGGCGATGAGCAGTTGGCGCAGGTCAGCGGCATCAACCCGCTGGCCGTCACGGCGCTCATCTGGTTCATCGCCGGCATGGCCGGCGGAGCCGCCGGGGCGTTCTATGGGGTGGGCGCCACGGCTCGCCCGATGCTCGGGTGGAGCAAGTTCCTCTACATCCTCCTGGCCGTGTTGGTGGGCGGGGCGAAGGGCCTCCGGGGAGTGATCGTCGCCGGGCTCGGCATGGGGATCCTGATATCCGGCCTCACCATGGGGATCCGGGGGCAGGGGCTGTACGCGGAGATAATCGTGATCGCGCTGTTCATGGTCATCCTGAAGCTGCGAGGGAACCGCATGTCAGAGGAGGGGAAGGTCTAGCCACATGAGTCTCGACTGGCTTTCGGCCTACCTGATCTTCGCTCTGTTCACCGTGGCCGGGACCATCGGCCTGGCGCAGTTGCTGCACCTCCAGATGGGGCTGGCCGGGATCGGCAACTTCGGCATTGTGGGCTTTTTCGGTTTGGGGATGTACGCCTGCGGCGTGCTTCAGGTGAGGGTCCCCTGGCCGGACTCCTGGGGGTTGATCTGGCCCTTCCTCATCTCTCTGGTCGGCGCGGGGCTGATCTCCCTCCTGGCCGGGCTGCTGATCGGGTGGCTGATCTCCGACCTCGAGGACGACGGCGTCCTGGTGGGCACGCTCGGGTTCGCCACCATCATGTACTCCCTTGCCCTGAGCGAGAAGGGCCTTACCGGCGGGGCCGAGGGCATGGCCGTCCCCGACCCCATCGACCTGGGCATGGGGGTGAAGGTGAACTCGCTGTTCTGGCTCGGCGTCATGGTCGTGGTGGTGGCCGTCCTCACCTACTACGTTGCCCGGGTCCATCGTTCGCCCTACGGCCGGCTGCTCATCGCCGCCGGCCAGAACGAGCCGCTGGCCCGCAGCCTGGGAAAACAGACCTTCCGCACCAAGCTGGTGCTGTTCGCCCTCGGGTCGGCGGGGATGGGCCTCATCGGGGCCTTGTATGCCGTCATGAACCACTTCATCAGGCCGACGGAGCTGGGGATCGAAGTCACCCTGGCCGTCATGGTGGGCCTGGTGATGGGAGGGTCGGCCCGGGTCTGGGGGGCGGTGGTCGGCGTGCTCCTGACCGCGGGGCTCTTCGACATTGTGGTTCAGTTGTACCTGCCGCTTCCCGCGGACTGGTACAAGCAGGCGATGCCCGTGTTCCGGGAGATCGCCTTCGGGGCCCTGCTGATCGCCGTGCTGCTGACGCGGCCCCTGGGCGTGCTCGGCGACATGAGACGGGACAAGTTCGTGCGGAGGCCCGGAAGTGCCTGAGCCGACCGGCGTGATGCCCCCGCCCCGGCCGTACCTCTGCATCGAGGGTGCGGTGAAGAGCTTCGACGGGCGAGTCGTCGTCGACGTGGCCGATCTCACCCTGGGCACGAACCCCATCGAGGGCTTGATCGGGCCGAACGGCGCCGGGAAGACCACTCTGATGCGGATGATCATGCACTCGATCCGGCTCGATCGAGGCAAGGTGACCTTCTTCTCCGGGGGAGGATCCGGCGAGGGGGTGGTGATCTCCTCGGAGCCGGCCTATGCCATCGCCCGGCTCGGCGTGGTGAAGACCAATCAGGTGATCCAGGACTTCGAGAAGCTGACCATCTGGGACTCGCTGCTGCTGTCGGTGGTGAAGGAGCGAGACGAGCGGCCCCACCGGATCTACCGGGAGGGCCGCCTGTGGTCCGAGTACGGCGATGAGATCGAGGGGTACTTGGAGCATCTCCCATTCGAGAACCCCTACGGCTTCGCCAAGTCGGCAGGCGAGAAGAAACTGCTGGACATCATCCGTTGCCTGCTGCTGCGCCCGAAGCTGCTGCTTCTCGACGAGCCCACCGCCGGCCTGTCGGCCGACATGCGGGACCGGGTGATGAACCTCGTCAGGAAGAAGGCCATCGAGGAGAACGTGTCGGTGGTGATCGTGGAGCACGACCTGAACGTGATCTGGAACCTCAGCGACTACGTCCACTTCATGGCGGAGGGGAGCGTGGTCCTGCAGGGCGACCCGGCCTGGATCAGGGAGCACGAAACCGTGGTGGAGAAGTACCTGGGCAAGGGCCATGTTGGACGCTGAGGGGATCCGCAGCGGCTACCACGGGATGACCGTGGTCAAGGGCCTCGACCTCAGCGTCGGGCACGAGGTCTTCGCCGTGCTGGGGGCGAACGGGGCGGGGAAGACCACCCTGCTGGCGACCCTGGCCCGCCTCATACCTCTGATGAGCGGAGAGTTGCGGTTCGATGGCCAGGACATCTCTCGCGTCTCGTCCTGGGTGAGCGCGGCGCGCGGGATCGGTTACGTGCCGCAGGAGAAGGGGATCTTCCCCGGACTGACCGTCCTGGAGAACCTGTACGTCGGAGCGATGATCGGCACCCGGTCGCGGGAGGAGCGGCTCGACGAGGTCATCGCGCTGTTCCCCGATATCGGGGAGAGGCGCAACCAGTTGGCGGGGACGCTGAGCGGGGGCGAGTCGCGGATGGTGGCCTGTGGGCGGGCCCTGATGCAGGACCCCAAGCTGCTGTTGTTGGACGAGCCGACCGCCGGCCTCTCCCCGATGTACGTGGACAACTTCTTCGGCAAGATCAGGGAGATCCACCACACTCGCAACGTCAGCATCATCCTCGCGGAACAGAACGCCACCAAGGCGCTCGAAGTCGCCGACCGGGTCATGGTGCTGAGCCTCGGGGAGGCGTCCGACGTAATGGACGCCGCCAGCGTCACGACGGAGAGACTCAAGGAGGGGTACTGTATCTGAGGACGCTCAGAGCTAGCGAACCCTCGGGAGGAAAGGAAGAAGATGAATAGGAGAACAGTAAGGGTCGTGCTGGCGGTATTGCTTGCCCTTGCGCTCGTGGCCGCGGCCTGCGGCGACGACGACGGCGAGGAGACCACCACCACTGCCGCAGGGTCCACCACCACTGCCGCAGGGTCCACCACCACCGCTGCGGCGGGGCCGATCAAGGTCGGTGAGTTGGCCTACTACACCGGCGAGTTCGGGGCGTACGGCGCCTCGCTGACGAACGACGTCGCTTTCCCCATCGAGCAGGTCATCAACCTGGATCCGCCGCTGGGTCGGGAATGGCAACTCATCTCCGAGGACATCGGCACCCAGGGTGAGGCGCAGGCCGCCCGCAAGCTGGTCGAGGAACAAGGGGTCACCATCCTCGTCAGCCAGGCTCACGGCTACCGCAACTACCGCGCCTGGATGAACGACTGGGTCGCCGAGCACGACGGGCCGCTCGGGCCGTCGGTGCACGGTGGCGCCATTCCGGGCAACGTCGGTGGCACCGCTGCGGAGCCGATCTTCCGGGCCCAGGGCTTGGACGAGGGCCTGGGCATCTACGGGGTGCTGTACGCCGAGGCGCTCGGCGCGCAGAAGATCGTCATCTTCGCCACCGAAGTCGAAGGCTTCCAGCTGGCGGCCGATGCCACCCAGAAAGCCGCCGATGAGGTCGGGATGGAGGTCCTGGCCCGGATCAACGTCCCCGCCCTGGGGGACTCCTACCTGACCGAGGCGCAGACCATCGCCGACTTGAACCCGGATGCCGTCATCATGCAGGCCGGATCGCTCGAGTCCGGCACGCTGATCAGGCAGGCGGCCGAGGCCGGCCTGTCGCTCACCTGGATCGGTGAGTCCGGTTGGAACCAGCCGGAGTTCGTCGAGACGATGACCATTCCGGTGATCGCCACCCAGGAGTTCATCGGCTTTGCCGGTGTCGGGTACAACGATGACAACCCGGCCTGGGCGTTCTACCAGCCGCTATGGGAGAACCTCCCCGGGCATGTCGAACAGTTCGGCGTAGCCGCCGACATCTACCACTACTCGACTTACGACCTCATGATCATCACGGCGCTGGCCGTGGAGCAGGGCGGGTCGTACCTGGCGAGCGACTGGGCTCCGGCCATGTTCGAGGTCACCGACGGTGGCACCAAGTGCTACACCTACGCCGACTGCCTGGCGATGATCAGGGCGGGCACCGACGTCGACTATGACGGGGTCACCGGCCCCGGGTCGTACTCGGAGGGCGGCGTCAACGCCGTCACTCCGGTGGTGTTCCCCTACAACGCCGATGGCACGATCGGGGACTTCATCATCGTCGACCCGATCCGGGTCCTGGAGATCCTGGACAACATCAAGACCGTTGCCGGCCCCGACTGGGGGTAACGGCCGAGCAGGACATCACGACACATCGACCTGAAGAGACGGTGGCGGCGGGCGAAGGCCCGTCGTCACCGCGTTCGGGGCCGTGCCGGCGCCCGGCGCCGAGGGCCGGTACCGTGACCAGAAGGACTCCTGCCTCACATGCTGCGCCTTCACCCCTTTGAGTTCGCCGAGCCGGCGTCCGTCGTCGAGGCGGTGGCCGTCCTCGGCGCGGCGAACGGTGAGGCCCGGGCGCTGGCGGGGGGGACGGACCTGATGGTCGACATGAAGCTGGGGAGGATGCGGCCGCGGCTGCTGGTCAACCTGAAACGGATCCCCGGCCTGGACCGGATCGAGAGGAGCGAAGGGAAGACCCGCATCGGCGCCCTGGTGCCGGTCGATGCGGTCGCCGCTTCTGCAGCGGTGCGGGAAGGGCACCGCGCCCTGTGGCAGGGTGCCGGCGTCCTCGGCTCCCCCCCGGTGCGGCACCTGGCGACCATCGGCGGGAACCTGGGCAGAGGCTCTCCGGCGTCCGACCTCGCTCCCCCCCTCGTAGTGCACGGCGCCCGGGTCCTCGTCGAAGGTCCGGAGGGGTGCCGGGAGATCCCCGTCGAGGAACTGCACGCCGGCCCGGGGGTCACCCGCCTGGCACCGGGGGAGATCATCACCGCCGTCTTGCTCCCGGATCCGCCGATCCGCACCGGGACGGCGCACGGCAAGCTGGGCAAGCGGGGCGGGGGGTGGGACCTGGCGCTGGTGGGGGTGTCGGTGCGCCTCACCCTGGCCGAGGGAGGGGAGGTCGCCGACGCCCGGATCGCCCTGGCGTCGGTGGGGCCGACGGTGCTGCGCGCCCGGGAGGCCGAAAGCCGCTTGCGCGGCCGGATCCCTACCGAGGAGGCGCTCGCCGCGGCGGCGGAGATCGCGGCCCGGGAGGCCCGGCCCATCTCCGACGTGCGGGCGTCGGCCGACTACCGCCGGGTGCTGGCCCGGGTGCTGACGCTCCGCACGCTGACGGAGGCCCTGGGAAGGGCTCGCGAGCCGGGAGCCGGGGCATGATCCGCGTCTCGCCGACCGTCAACGGGGTGGCCCACGAGGCCGAGGTGGAAGCACATCTCACCCTGCTCGAGTTCCTGCGGGAGGCGCTGCACCTGACCGGGGCCAAGGAGGGCTGCGGGGTGGGGGAATGCGGCACCTGCCTGGTCCTGGTGGATGGGGCGGCGGTGAACTCCTGCCTGATGCTCGTCGGCGATGCTTGTGGCCGTGCCGTGGAGACCATTGAGGGCCTCGGCGGGGAGGGCCTCGACCGGGTGCAGGCGGCGTTCGTGGCCACCGGCGCCCTGCAATGCGGATTCTGCACGCCGGCGATGGTGCTGGCCGCCACAGCCCTGCTCCGGGCAAACCCGCATCCCACTCCCGACGAGGCCGCCGCCGCCCTGGCCGGGGTGCTGTGCCGGTGCGGGACCTACCCCCGGGTGCTCCGGGCGGTGCAGGCCGCCGCGGCCCCGGAGGAGACCGGGTTATGAGCTACGTGGGAGAGCGGGTTTCCCGGGTCGACGGGGCGGACAAGGTCACCGGGCGAGCCCTGTTCGGCAACGACTTGCGCCTTTCGGGGATGCTCCACGGAGCGGTGCTGCGGAGCCCCCACCCCCATGCTCGGATCGTGGCGATCGATACCACGCGGGCCCGGGCGGCGCCCGGGGTGCGGGCGGTGGCGACCGGCCGGGACTTCCCTTTCACCTTCGGCGCTTCCATCCAGGATCAGCCGTTCCTGGCTCTCGACCGGGCGCGCTACGTGGGGGAGGCGGTGGCAGCCGTCGCCGCCGATACCGAGGCCCAGGCCCGGGAGGCCCGGGACCTCATCAGCGTGCAGTACGAGGAGCTTCCGGCCGTCCTCGACCCGTGGGCCGCCCTGGCCGCCGGGGCCCCTCTCGTCCATCCCGACCTTCACACCTACCGGCGCGGCCCCCATGAGATCGTCCCCCACACCAACGTCAACACGATCGCTCGCTACGCCCACGGCGATGTGGAAGGCGGCCTCCGGGAAGCCGATCTCGTGTTCGAAGACGAGTTCATCGCTCACGCCCTCAGCCACGCCGCGCTCGAGGCCCACACCGCCATCGCCCGGTACGACGGCGGCACCGGCGGCTACACCCTCTGGGTCTCTACCGACCGGCCCTTCCAGATGCGCAGCGAGCTGGCCGCCGCCCTGGGGCTTCCCAGCAGCCGGGTACGGATCATCGTGGGCTATGTGGGCGGCTCGTTCGGCGGCAAGAACACGCTGGTGGCCGAGGCTCCCGCGGTGGCCCTGGCCCGCTTTGCCGGCGGTCGCCCGGTGCGGGTCGAGTACTCCCGGGAAGAGGACCTCATCGCCTCCCAGATGCGGATGCCCGCCTGCATCAGGCTCACCACCGGCGTGCGGCGCGACGGCACGCTGCTGGCCCGGCGGGCCGAGTTGCTTTGGGACGGAGGCGCCTACGCCTCCAACGCCGTGGGGATCGCCATCCGCGGCCCCAAGGCGGTCTTCGGGCCCTACCGCATCCCGCATATCGAGTTCGTCTCGCGGATGGTGTACACGAACAAGCAGATCACCGGGTCGTACCGCGGATACGGGACCACCCAGGCCGCCTGGGCGTGCGAGTCGGAGATGGACGTCATCGCCCACCGCCTGGGTCTCGACCCCCTCGCCATTCGCCTCCAGAACGGGTACGCGGAAGGGGACCCGTGGCACAACGGCCAGATCCTCCACGGGGTGAACGTGGCCGGGACCCTGGAGCGGGCGAGCGCCGAGATCGGCTGGGGGACGGTCGACCCGGCTCCGGCCCCACACCTGCGCCGCGGCAAGGGCATCGCCACGATGATCAAAGAGACGGCTACCCCGACCAGTTCCAACGTCGTGATCAAGGTCGAGCCGGACGGCCAGGTGTCCGTGCTCTGCGCCGCCCCCGAGATCGGGGCGGGCCAGGCCACCGTCCTCGCCCAGATGGCGGCCGACGCCGTCGGCGTGCCCCTGGAGGCCGTGTCACTGCCGGCCACCGACACCGCCACCACTCCCTACAACGGCCCGGTGGCATCGAGCCGCACCACCTTCCACGTGGGCCACGCCATCGGCCGCGCCGGCCTCGAGGTGCGCCGCCGGGCGCTGGCACTCGCCGGCGAATCGCTCGGCGTGGACGCGGACCGGCTCGACCTGCGCGACGGGGTGGTCTACGAGGCCGGTACCCGGCGCATCACGCTGCGGGAGGTGCTCGCCTCCTTCGGGGCCGAGGGATGCTCTCTGGTGGCGGAGGCCCGCTACTCCAGCGCCGGCTCTCCGCTGCTCAAGGCCGAGCCCGGGGCGGAGTGGGGGAGCAGCATCTTCCACATGATCGCCACCCAGGCCGTGGAGATCGAGGTGGACCTCGAGACCGGCGTGGTGCGGGTCCTCAGAGTCGCCGCTGCCGCCGACGTGGGGCGGGCGGTGAACCCTACGGCGTGCGAGCAGCAGATCGAGGGCGGGGTGGTCATGGGCCTGTCCAACACGCTCTTCGAGGAGTTCCACTGGGAGGGGGGCCGGATCCGCAACGACGGCTTTGCCGACTACAAGCTGGCCACGATCCAGGACACGCCGGAGATCGTGCCCATCATCGTCGAGTCGCATCACCCGGAGGCGCCCTTCGGGGCCAAGGGCATCGGGGAGCCGGCGGCGGCGGCCACTGCGCCGGCCATCGCCAATGCCTTGTTTGCCGCCGTCGGGGTGCGGATTCGGGACCTGCCGATCACCCCGGAGAAGGTGCTGGCAGCGCTCCGGGCCTTGCGTTCCGGGGCCGTGGGCGTTCCGAGAGGCGATTGATCGGCGGCTGCGGGAGGAGCGGAGGGAGCGTGGTAGCCTGGGTAACAGATCATCGATGATCTGCGTTTGAAGGAACGAGGCCGCCCGGATGGCCCTGCTTGGGCAGCAACCCGAGGAGAGCGAGATCGTGATGCCCGGGGGTGACAGGGGATCGAGCACAACAGCCGCCGTCGGCGGGAAGCAGAGTGCGGTGCGGCGCCACATGCTCGGCGACCAGGTCAAAGATGACCTCCTCGCCCGGGTCCTGGCGGGGGAGTTTGCTCCGGGGGAGCGAATCGTGGAGACCCGGGTGGCGCGGGAACTGGGGATCAGCCAGGGCCCGGTCCGCGAGGCCCTGCGCGAACTGGCCACGCTGGGCCTGGTGGATCTGGAGCCCTATCGCGGGGCCCGGGTGCGACGGCCGGCGACCGAGGAGATCCACGAGGCCATGCGGGTTCGGGGCGAACTGGAAGCGCTGGCCGCAACGGAAGCCTCTCCCCGGATGACCGCGGCGCACCTGGCAGAGCTACGGGGCCTGGTTTCGGCAATGGACGAGCTGGCGGCGGCGGGCGAACTGGAGGCCTATGTGCGCCGCAACACCGAATTCCACCGGACGGTGGTGCGGGCTTCGGGGAACCGTACCCTGGAGCGGCTCTGGGAACTGCTCGAGCCTTTCGCCCGCACTTACATGACGGCCGCTGCCTCGGGGTTGAACCCGGGCCGGGCCCACCGCAGCCACCAGCACATCGTGAAGGCCCTTGCCTCGGGCGACCCGGCGGCAGCGGCGAACGCCATGCGGGAGCACTCTCGCGAGGCGCAGGCTCTGGTCGGCCGGCGGGACGCTGGGAGAGGCCGGGGGAGGATCGAGACGGGATCGAAGCGTGCCGGCGCCACCGGGGCCGGCGGGAGGGTCACATGAGGTATTACACGTTCCGGGTCGCTTCCCCCGTGGGGGGCCTCATCAGGATCGGCGCCGAGCGAGACGGTCGTCTGGTGGACCTGAATGCGGCCTGTGCCGCTCTCCTGGCTCACCAGGGCGAGCCGGATGCCCCGGAGTACGCCGACTTCCTCGTCCCGCCGGACATGGTGGGCTACCTGTCGCGGGGCGACAAGGCGCGGCGGGCGGTGGCGGAGGCGCTGGAGTTCGTGGAAGACGGGGCGGCGGCCGGCCTCGACGGGGCCCGCCTGGCCTACGACTTCGGCGAGGTTCGCCTGCTGGCGCCGGTGCCCCGGCCGCCCCTCATTCGGGATGCCAGCGCCTTCCTCGGGCACATCAGGTTCGGCAAGGAGTGCGTCTCGGGGGCCCGGGACATCACCGCGGTCCCGCCCGATGCTCGCGGGCCGGCGATGTTCTACGAGCTGCCGCCGTACTTCCACCAGAGCGGCGCCATCGTGGCGGGGCCTCACGACCCCATTGTGAAGCCGCGCTTCACCGAACAACTCGACTTCGAGTTCGAGTTCGGCGTGTACATCGGGAAGAAGGGCAGCAACATCCCGGCCTCCGAGGCGGCGGAGCACATCGCCGGCTTCACCATCTACAACGACGTCTCGGCTCGGGACGTGCAGTTCCGGGAGATGCAGCTATACCTGGGCCCGGCGAAGGGCAAGAACTTCGAGGGGGCCAACATCATGGGCCCCTGCCTGGTCACCCCCGATGAGGTCGATCCCGACAACCTGCGGATGGTCGCCCGGGTGAACGGCGAGGTGGTGGTCGACGACCATTCTTCCGGCATGTACTACAAGTTCCCGCAGCTGATCGAGTGGATCTCCCAGGAGGAGTACCTGTACCCGGGGGACTTCATCGCTTCCGGTACCTGCGACCACGGCACCTGCATGACCTCGACCCTGAAGCGCTGGCTGCAGGTGGGAGATGTGGTCGAGCTCGAGGTCGAGGGCCTCGGGATCATTCGCAACGAGGTGGTGCCGAGCCACCGGGAGGGCTGAGCCGGGCGGCCGGCGAGACCAAGGAGACATAGAGCACATGGCCCAGAAGAAGCGGTTGTTCCTGCTGCACACCATGCCGTTCGTGATGAACCAGATCATCGCCCCGCTGGAGAAGGAGTTCCTGGCGGCGCACCCCGACGTCGAGATCCAAACGATGCTCGACACCAGCCTCCTCGCCGACACGATGGCCGCCGGCAGCGTGACCCCCGACACCGCGGCCCGGCTGCTGAGCTACGTGCGCGAGGCGGAGCGGGCCGGGGCGGCGATGTTGCTGCTGACCTGCACCTCGATGGGCGAAGGGATGACCCATGTCAGGCGACTGACCAGCTTGCCCACTCTGTGCATTACGGAGCCTCTCGTCGAAGAGGCGCTCGACCGGGGCACCCGCATCGGCATCGTCGGCACCCTGCCGACGAGCCCGGCACAGATCATCGAACCGCTGCTGGTCGCGGCCGCGGCGCGCGGCCTCACTCGGGACGACCTGAGCATCACCATCGAGGTGGTTGAGGAGGCTTTCCGGGCGCGGGGACGGGGAGACACGGCGGCCCACGACGAACTGGTGTCGGATGCAGTGCTCAAGATGGCGCGGGAGCACCCGGTGGACTCGATCGTCTTCGCCCAGGCTTCGATGAGCGGGGCCCGGCACGCCGATCCCGGCGTCCCGGTCCTGAAGCTGGGTGCCTCCGCGTTCCGAGCGGCGGGCGAGATGCTCGATCGGATGTGACCGGACTGCGGGCGGGCGGCCTCGACGCGGCCGTGCCCCGGTCGTGGGCCGGGGCACGGCGGTAGTCGATGTGCGGGGTCAGGTGCGGCTGATGGTCCCTTCCCAGGTGCCCA
>JBDROA010000012.1:0-44856 GCA_043810615.1 Actinomycetota bacterium
GGCTTCTCGAAGAAGAGCCCCACCTTGCGCCCGGCGAGGCGCCCGGCCACCCGCGCCGGCTCGGCCTTGACCGCGGCGGCGGTGGCCAGCACTTCGGCCAGGCCGTCGTGGCCCAGGTCGGTGACGCTCAGGAAGTCCATGTCAGCCTCCTCGGAGCCGTCCGCCCAGCGCGGCGGCGACCCCCTTGGTGATGCGGTCCCGCACCGGCACCAGGTCCTCATCGGTGAGAGTGCGCTGCGGGTCGCGAAACGTCAGTCGCACGGCCAGGCTCTTACGCCCCTCTCCCAGGGGCCCGCCCCGGAAGAGGTCGAAGATCTCGACCCGCTCCAGGAGAGGCCCGGCCGACGCCCGCACCGTGTCGAGCAGCGCGGCGGCGGGCACTTCCTCGGCCAGGTCGTAAGCAAGGTCGAAGACCACCGGCGGGTAGGGGCTCGGCGGGGTGAACGCGCGGACGGCGGCGGGCGCCGCCAGCGCGTCGAGATCGAAGTCGCCCAGCGCCACGCGCCCGGTCAGGCCGAAGCGGACCGCCACCGCCGGGTGCACCTCGCCCACCATCCCCACGACGGTGCCGCCCATGAGGACCCGGCCGCAGCGCCCCGGGTGGAACGGGGCCTCCGCGGCCTGTTCGAGGCGGTAGCGAAGCCCCAGACCGGCGGCCAGCGCCTCCCAGAGGCCCACGGCGTCCCGGGCGTCGCGTTCTGGCGTGCTCCCCTCCCAGCGGGGGCCGGGGGCCCGCCCGGCGGCGGCGAAAGCCACCCGCTGCGGCTGCTCGGGAAGTTCCCCCGCCGAAGGGAAGAACACTCGCCCCATTTCGAAAACGGCGGCGTCACCCCGCCCCCGGGCAGCATTGGCCCGCAGCGCCTGGAGCAGGCCGGGGATGAGGCTGGTCCGCAGGCACGACTGCTCTTCGCTCAACGGGTTACGCACCCGCACCATTGAGCGCCGGGGGTCGCCCTCGGCCAGGCCCAGAGCGTCCATCTCCTCGTGCCCCTGGAACGAGAAGCTGAGCACCTCGAAGCAGCCGGCCCCCACCAGGGTCCGGCGGACCCGTCGGCGGCGCTGCTCCCACCCGGGCAACCCCTCCCCCACCCCCTTGGGCAGGCGGGAGGGGAACTCGTCGTAGCCGTGCAGGCGGGCAATCTCCTCGACCAGGTCGGCGGGGCGGGTGACGTCGGGCCGGTAGGTGGGCACGGTCACCTGCCACGGGTCGCCCCCGCCCACCCGGCAGCCGAGGCGGGTGAGCAGATCGGTGATGCGCTCCGCCCCCAGCTCCATCCCCAGCAGCCGGGAGGGTTCCGTGCGGGGCAGCGGCACCACCCACGCCTGGATGGGCGCCGGGTAGTGGTCGATGAAGCCCCCCGCCACCTCCCCGCCCGCCAGGTCGGCCATGAGGCGGGCCGTCCGGGCCGAGACGATGGGGGGCAGGGCCGGGTCCACCCCGCGCCCGAAGCGAGCCCCCGCCTCGCTGCGCAGGCCGTGGCGCTTGCCGCTCAGCAGGACGCCCGGAGCCGCGAAGTGGGCCACTTCCAGAAAGACCCGCGTGGTCTGGGGCCGAACCTCGGAGGTCTCCCCGCCCATGATCCCCGCCAGGGCCAGCGGCCCCTCCGGCGAGGCGATGAGCAGGTCGTCGGGGTCGAGGGGCCGCACCACCCCGTCCAGGGTGGTCAGCACCTCCCCGGGCCGGGCCCGCCGCACCACCAGCGTCTCCTGAGGGATCAGGTCGAGGTCGAAGGCGTGGATCGGCTGGCCTAGTTCCAGCATGACGTAGTTCGTCACGTCCACCACGTTGCTGATGGGCCGGACCCCGGCGTGGCGCAGGCGCAAGCGCATCCACAAAGGCGACGGCCGTATGGTGAGGCCCCGGATCTCGCGCGCCGTGAAGCGCGGGCAGCGCCCGGAGTCCTCCACGACGGCCCGCGCCCCGGTCGGGCCTCCCGTGGGGCCCACCTCCCCGGAGGGGGGGCGCAGCGGCACCCCGTAGTGGGCGGCCAGGTCGCGGGCCAGACCGAAGACCGACATGGCGTCGGGACGGTTTGAGGTGGTGGTCACCTCCAAGAGAACGTCGGGGAATGGCAGGCAGGCGGCGAAATCGGCCCCCACCGGGTACTCGTCGCCCAGCACCAGGATGCCCGCGGACTCCTCGCCAAGGCCCAACTCGGCCTCCGAGCAGATCATCCCCCGCGAGAGCACGCCGCGGATCTCCCGCTCCCCCACTTCCAGGCCCCCGGCGAGCACCGCCCCCACGGTGGAGAGCGGGACGACGTCCCCGGCTTCGAAGTTCCACGCCCCGCAGACCACCTCCTGCTCCCCCGAGCCGGTGTCGAGGCGTGCCAGGCGCAGCTTGTCGGCCCTTGGATGGGGGCGCACTTCGAGTACCCGGGCCACCACCACCCCGAAGAACGGAGCCTCCAGCCGGCGCATCCCCTCGACCTCGTGTCCCAGGCCGGAGAGGGCCTGCGCCACTTCGTTCCCATCGTCCGGGAGGTCGGCGAATTCCTGCAGCCAGCGCAGGGAGATCATCGGTACTGCTCCAGCACCCGCAGATCGGCATCGAAGAAGTAGCGCAACTCGGGCACCCCGTAGCGGATCATCGCCAGGCGGTCCACTCCCACGCCGAAGGCGAAGCCCGACACCGCGGCGGGGTCGTAACCCACCGCCTCGAACACGTTCGGGTCCACCACCCCGCAGCCCAGCAGTTCGATCCAGCCGCTGCCCGCGCAGACCCGGCAGCCCGACCCCTCGCAGGCGAAGCAAGACGTGTGCATCTCGGCGGACGGCTCGGTGAAGAGGAAGAAGTGGGGCAGGAAGCGCACCTTCTGCGCCGGCCCGAAGAACTCGCGGGCGAAGTGAGCCAGGGTGCCTTTGAGATCGGCGAAGGTCACGTCCGAGTCCACCGCCAGCCCTTCGATCTGATGGAACACCGGGGTGTGTGTGGCGTCCATGGTGTCGCGGCGGAACACCCGGCCCGGGGAGACGATGTACACGGGCGGCGGGTGCTGCTCCATGTAGCGCACCTGGACCGGCGAGGTCTGGGCCCGCAGCAGCACGCCCTCCGGGTCCGGGCCGTGCTCCACGTACAGGGTGTCGCTCTCCAGGCGGGCAGGATGAGTGGGCGGGGTGTTGAGCGCGTCGAAGTGGTAGAAGGCGGTCTCCACCTCGGGGCCGTCGGTCACGGTGTAGCCGAGTGCCACGAAGATGTCTGTGACCTCTTCGAGCACCTGCATCACCAGGTGGGCGGCTCCGGGCCCTGTCCCCCGGCCGGGGAGAGTGATGTCGAGGCGCTCTGCTTCCAGGCGAGCAGCCTCCTCGGTGGCGGTCACTTCGGCCCGCCGGGCGGCGAGCCGCTCGCTGAGGCGGGTGGCGATCTCGTTGATGCCCCGCCCCACCTCGCGGCGCTGTTCGTCGGGCAGGCCGCGCAACCCACGGCGGGCCTCGCCGACCGCCGAGGCATTACTCAGGAACTCGCGCTCCAGGGCATCGATCTCCGCCGCCTTGGTGGCAGCTTCGAGGCGGCCCAGGGCCTCCTCCTCGATTGCCTGCAAGCGAGCGACGACCTCGTCCATGGTGCCCGAGGTTAGTCCCCCGCTCCCGAGCGCCCGGCGCGCCCGACCGCCAGCTCATAGGCCAGGATGGCCCCGGCCACGGCGGCGTTCAGGCTCTCCATCCCGCCCGGCATGGGGATGGTGACCGCCAGGTCGCAGCCCCCCACCACCTCGCCCGGCAGGCCCCGGGCCTCGTCGCCCAGCAGGATGGCCAGGGGCCCCGCGGGCAATGCCGCCGGCGGCATGCCTCCCCGGGCCGCCGTGGCCACCAGGCGGCGCCCTCCGGACCGCAGCGCCTCGAGCGACTCCACTCGGGTCGCCCCCGCCCGGAAGTGGCCGCCCGCGCCCGCCCGCAGCACCTTGGGGGCCCAGGGATCGGCCGTCCCGGGCCCCGCGGCGAAGCCGAACCCGAAAGCGGCGGCGCAGCGGATCAAGGCGCCCTCGTTCCCCGGGTCGCCCACCCCCCAGGCCACCAGCAGGTGCCCCGCAGGCAACGAGGCGGGCGGAATGACCATCACGGCCACCGGGCTTTGGGGATGCTCGGTGGTGGCCAGCCGACGCAAGCCGCGCTCGTCCACCACCACCAACTCCGCCCCACAGGCACGGGCCGAAGCAGCGGAGGCGGCATCCCCTTCCAGGGCGAAGACCCGCTCCACCCGGACACCGGCCCACAGGGCCTCGGCCAGCAGGTGCGGTCCCTCGAGCAGAGCGCGCCCCGTCTCCACCCGGTCCCGGGAGTCGTGCAGGCTCACGGCTGCTTGCACCCGCCGATTGCGGGGCGAGGCTGCCGCAGCAGGCTCAGCCGTTGGACTGCCCCGTGGCATCGGCCACCAATTGGCCGAAGGCCTTCGGATCGCGTACCGCCATGTCGGCCAGCATGCGCCGGTCCACCTCGATCTCAGCAGCCTTCAGGTCGGCCATGAGGCGGGAGTAGGTGGTGCCGTGCTGGCGGGCGGCGGCGTTGATGCGAGCGATCCACAGACGCCGGAACTCGCCCTTGCGCGCCCGCCGGTCGCGGTAGGCGTCCTGCATGGCGTTCATGACCTGCTCGTGCGCCGTGCGCAGGCGGCGGCTGCGGGCGCCCTTGAAGCCCTGAGCCCGCTCCATGATCTGGCGGCGGCCCTTGCGGCTGTGGACGGAGCGCTTGACGCGTGCCATCGTCTACCTCCCCAGCAACCGGGCGACACGGCGGCGGTCGCCGGAGGACACGTCCGCCTCGCCGCCGAGGCGGGTGAGGCGGGTGCTCCGGGGCTTCTTGCCTACTTTGAGATGCTTGGCACCGGCTTGGCGGCGACGAAGGCGGCCGGTGCCGGTCACCTTGATCCGCTTGGCCGTCGCCCGGCTGGTCTTCGTCTTCGGCATTGTCCTCACTCCTCGGCGGCGGGGTCGGGGACCACCTCGGCCTACCGGGCCCGGCGGGCCTTGCGATCCGGCGCCAACTGCATGGTCATGTTCCGTCCCTCGAGCGCAGGCGGCACCTCGATGGCCCCGGTGCCCTCCACGTCGGCGGCGAGCCGGCGCAGGATCCGCTCCCCGATCTCGGGATGGGTGATCTCCCGGCCCCGGAACATCATCGTGATCTTGACCTTGTCGCCCTCCTCCAGGAACTCGACCACCCTGCGGCGCTTCACCTCGAAGTCGTGGCCGTCGATCTTGGGGCGGAACTTCACTTCCTTGATCACGGTCCGGGTCTGCTTCTTGCGGGCCTCCCGCTGGCGAACCGACTGCTCGTACTTGTACTTGCCGTAGTCCATCAGCCGGCACACGGGCGGGTTGGCCTCGGGGGCCACCTCGACCACGTCGAGGCCGAGTTGCGAGGCCAGCCATTGGGCCTCCTCGATGGAGCGCACCCCGATCTGTGAACCGTCGGGGGCCACCAGCCTCACCTCACGCGCCCGTATGCGCTCGTTGACGCGCAGTTCCTGTGCTATCGCTCCTCCTGTGGCCAAAGAAAAGACGGCAGGCAGCTGCCGTCTCCGGTTAAGGGGACCGCGGCGCACCCGAGGGCGGCCGGGTGGGAAGCAGCGCCTCCACTTGGTCTCGGTTGTCGCCGGAAGTATAAGGGAGGGGCGGGATGAGTCCAACCGAGGCCGGGCTAAGTGGGCGCGGCGGCGGTGCCGCCGCGCCGCCTCCAACCCGAGGGCGCATCCGATAGTCTGCGCTCGGCCCCGTCGGACGCTCCGGGCCAGAGAAGTAACCAGAGAGGATCGCGGTGCGGATGAGGCGGGCGAGGAGGTCGGTCCTGACGGCGGCAGGCGTTGCGGTGCTCGTGATGGCTGTTGGGCCCGGGGATGCGGCCTCGGCGCCCACCTGCTTCGGCCGCTCGCCCACCCTGATCGGCACGCCGCGCTCCGACACACTCGTCGGCACCCCGAAGCGAGATGTGATCGTGGGACTCGGCGGTGACGACACCATCCGAGGCAACGGGGGCAGGGACTTCCTCTGCGGGTACGGAGGGAACGACACCATCTACGGAGGCCCGGGCGGCGACCGCGTGTCCGGTGGGACAGGAAACGACCTGCTGCTCGGCGGGCTCGGCGACGACCGCCTCCTTGGAGGCCCCGGCGACGACACACTGGTGGGTCGCAGCGGCAACGACACCCTCGACGGGGGGCCCGGCATCGACACGGCCGCCGGAGGCCTGGACAACGACCGCTGCACCGCCGCCGAGACTCTCACCTCGTGCACTGCGACCACCACCACGACCGTCCCTCCCCCCCGGGACTGGATCGCCCTCACCTGGGACGACGGCCCGGTGCCCGGCACGCACGCCATCCTGGACATCCTCGATGACCACGGCGTCAAGGCCACCTTCTTCGTCCTCGGCTGGAGGGTGAGGCAGTACCCCGAGATCGCCCGGGAGATCGTGGCTCGCGGCCATAGCCTGCAGAGCCACGGCTACGGCCACGGCAACTGGACCCAGATGTCCGACGCCGCCGTCCGCCGGGACATCGAGCAGGCCAACCAGGCGATACTCGACGCTACCGGCGTCGTCCCGACCTGTATCCGCCCGCCCTACGGGGTCACCAGCATTCGCACCACCGCCATCGCGGAGTCGCTTGGCCTCAACGTCGTGATCTGGGACGAGAACTCGGCCGACTACGCCCATCAGAACAGCGCCGTGCTGGTGTCGACTGCGGCCACCTGGGAGCCCAACTCGGTAGTGCTCGCCCACGACACCCTGTACTTCGTGTGGGTGCCGGTCCTGGGCCGGATCATCGACGGCCTCATGGATCGCGATCTTCGACTCACGGCGATCTGCGACGAGGATTCCCTCTAGACCTGCTTCCCTCGGCCCTTGTCGACGGTCGACGGCTTCCCAGCCCGGTCGGCAGTGTCCGCCTCCCCGAGCGGAACTGTCTGGAGGCCCCATCGGGCTCGCTCCGGCTCCGGCGCCAAAGCGTCTGCGTCACCGCCTCCCGCAGCGCGCCCACCCCGGCTCGGGCCGCAACCGGGAAGGAGGCTCAGGACGGTGTCCGCCGGGGTTCCGCTGTGGCGCTACGCCGCTCTTCTCGCCATCACCCTCCTCCTGCTCCCTGGTTGCAGGGACCACGGCGGGGGCCCGGTGGTGGTCTCCGCCCGGGAAGTCCTCACCGCCTACCTCGTGGCCGTGCTCGAGGCAGGATGGGCGGCGGCCGAGGCGCAGCGATCGCTCCTCGCCGGGGAAGCCGCCGACGCTGTCGGCCCCAATCTGGCGGTGCGCAAGCGGTTCCATGCCTTCCTGCCCGAGGGGGACGCGGTCACCCACCCCCGGAGACGGCCGAGTTCCACGGCCGCTACCGGGAGTGGGCGGCGGACCGCATCACCCTGTTCTGCCCCCTGTTGCCCGTCCTGCGGGCCCCGGACCGGTCGCGCCTGCAAACCGCGCTGCCCCGCATGACCGACTAGGCCGCCGGGGTCAACGACCTCCTGCTGAGGCGCAACGCTCTCACCGTGACCGCCCTGACAGGACTATGAGGCCGGCGCCGGGCAGGACGGCGGCTCGGCCCCGCCTCAGAGGCTCTCGACCGCACGCTTGCCGGCATCGAGATCCACGCCGAACTTCATCGCCAGGATGCTGAGAGACTGGGCCTCTTCGGGGCTCATGGCGGGCTCGGCCTTCTTGTGACCGAAGATGCCCTTCTTCTCGGCGCCCGCCGAGTCGGCCACCATCTTCCCGATGCCGATGAGGGAGAAGAAGAAGCGGTGGTACTCCTCGTCGGTCAGCTTGCCCTTGAGAAGGACCTTGATGCCGGTGATCTCGACGTCGATGGCCTCGGCGCTGGTAGAGGTGATCCGGGTGGCTCCCTCGAAAGCCGTTTGGAACTCGCTGGGCTGGCTGAGGTCGAAGAGCAGTTCCCGGAGCAACGGGTCTCGATAACGCGAGGCGTCGCCGATCTCGGCGGCGAACTTCTCCGCCTCCTCGGCCTGGAGCCGCCCGTCGGCCAGGGCGACGAACACGAACATGAGCGGCGGCAGGCGCTTGAGCTGCGCCCATTCCCCGGTGGTGAAGCGTTCCTTCATATCCCTACTCCTCCTGTTGAGGGCTCCGGCGTCTCGTCCCTCACCGGAGGCCTGCTTTGCGACCACACTACTCCACCGGGCTCTTCCTGCCGCCTCCCCGGCCGCAACCGGGCAGCGCGGCGTACGATGCCCCCATGGCCGACGCCCCCGCCCCGAGCCGCACGCCCCTCTACCACGACCGCTGGATCGAGTGCACCACGACCCAGTTGATCATCCGCGGCTACTACTTCCCCTTCGGGTTCCCCAAGGCCATCCACTACACGAAGATCCGCTCGGTGGAGCGGTTCCCGATAACGACGTGGACCGGAAGGTGGCGCATCTGGGGAACCACCAGCCCCCGCTACTGGGCCCATCTCGACCCCGCCCGCCCCCGCAAGTCCGTGGGCCTCGTCCTGCGTCTCAAGGGCTTCGTCCGCCCATGGATCACCCCCGACGACCCCGAGGCCGTCGAGGCCATCATCAACCAGCGCCGCCACGACTCCACCCTCGGCCCCCGCTGAGCGGCACAACGCTCCCGGGAAGCCCCCCGGCCCAGCATGGGCCGCACCCCGGGGCGGTCTCCCGGCCCCCGGGAAGAGCCGAAGGGAGCAGCAAAGCACCCCTCCCTTCGTTCGCTGCATTGCCACGATCAGCTGCCTGGCCTTCGGTTCCGTCCCGTCGAAGGTTCGGACCCTGGAGACCTGCAGTTCGTCGTCGGTGATGCAGATGTCGGCTCCGCCGTACGGCTCCCGCAGGAATTCGGCGGTCGCCTCCCGCGTCACCCCCGGCACCTCATGGGTGACCAGGCGGCTCACCTCGGTGAAGGTGATCCCGCACAGCCCGCCCGCCTCGGGCGGCAGCACAGAAGCGCCGCAGGCCGCGGCGGCTACCTCGCGGCCGCTGACCACGTCCCCGCCGGGCAAGCGCATTTCGTAACCGTCGGGATACTGGTCAATCAGGCGCATCCAGCCACAGCCGTTCAACACCGCCATGGGCTCGGCCAGCACTGCGTCTGGCGTGTCGGAGCGGGTCGGCGAGTCGGAGACCTCCTCGAGGTTCGGGTTGGTCACCGCCGACACCCTGCAGTCCATTGCGGCGTCGTCGCCGTCGCAACCCGCCGGCAAGGCGATGGCGACGAGCACCACCAGCAGCGCGAGGAGATTCACAGCCCTCATGGGTTCCTCCCAGGTTGCCGTCCCGACGAAGCCCTTCGGGTCCGCCCAACCCCCCGGGCCCGGTCTCGAGGCTTGCTCTCGACCGGAATACCCCATGAAGCCTCGGTTCGCTCACCACCGCCTGGCGAAGACGGCCTGGTGATGACGCCAACATGTGCATCCGGCAGCTGCCCGGGCGACCTCCCCCGGCGGCAGCCGCGGCCGGCCGGCTCGTGCCGAGCCGACGGCACTTACCCCTCCTCGACCTCCACCCAGCCCTGCCCCACCGTGGCGGGGAACAGGGCCCGCTGGAAGCCGGGGCGCTCGAAGCGCCCGACACCCGGCCACACCAGAGCGTCCATGAAAACCCACGAGCGACGATGGATGGCGCTGGGCCCCAGCCACTGCAGCGCCGCCCGGTGACGCGGCCCCGGGTACCCCTTGTTCGACTCGAACCAGTACGCCGGGTAGTGCTCGGCCTCGGCGCGCATGATGCGGTCGCGGGTCACCTTGGCCAGGATCGAGGCGGCGGCGATCGACAGGCACGAGGCATCGCCCCCCACGATGCTGCGGGCACCGCCCACAAAGTCCCAGGCGCCGTCGACCAGCACCGCATCGGGAACCACGCCCACGGCGTCCAGGGCTCGCCGGGCGGCCAGACGCTGGGCGTCGGACATGCCCAATTCGTCGCACTCCTCGGCCGAGGCGTGGCCCACCGCCCAGGCGCGGCACCAACCCGCCACCCGGGAGAAGAGGGCCTCGCGCTCGTTCTCGTTGAGCATCTTGGAGTCGCGCACCTTGTACACCCGCCGGTCGGCGGGCAACACCGCCGCTCCCACGCTCAGCGGGCCGGCCCAGGCCCCCCTACCCACCTCGTCGAGGCCCACCACCACCCCGGCCCCCCCATCCCACAGGGCGCGTTCCGCCGCCAGCGTCGGGGACTTGCCTTTCAACGCCCCCCGCAGCACGGGCACGGTGCCGGTCACGGCCCCTCTACCCGCCCGGGAGGCTACGCAGTCGGCGAAGAGCATCGGCCGCCCGCACCACCGCCTCGGCCGCTTCGGCCCCCTTGTTGCCCGGGCCGGGGAGGCTGCGGGCCCGGGCCTGGTCCGCCTGACGCGCCGTCAGGACCCCCAGCCCCACGGGCACCCCGGTCTGGACCGCCACCTGCTGCAGCCCGCCGATGGCCTGAGTGGCGACGTGCTCGTAGTGGTCGGTCTCCCCTTCAATCACGGCCCCCAGAGCGACGACACCGTCGCACCCGGCTTCCGCCAGGGCCCGGACGGCCACGGGGAGCTCGAAGGCCCCCGCCACCCGCAGGACGATCGGATCGTCTACTCCGGCCCCGGCCAGCGCGGTCAGGGCGCCCTGGAGCAAGCCTCCGGTGACGAACGCGTTGAACGACGCCACCACCACCCCGATCTTCATGCCCCGGCCGTCCACGGTTCCCTCCAATTCAGGCATCGGTTTCGTCTCCCAGGTCGATCAGGTGCCCCATCTTGGCCGCCTTGGTCGCCAGGTACTGCCGGTTCTCGGCGGTGGGCCGGGTCTGCAGCGGCACCCGGGCGGTGATGCTGAGGCCGTAGCCCTCGAGGCCCGCCCGCTTCGCCGGGTTGTTGGTCAGCAGGCGCATGCTGGTCACCCCCAGGTCCACCAGGATCTGCGCGCCGATTCCGTAGTCCCGGGCATCCACGGGCAGGCCCAGGTCCTCGTTGGCCTCCACGGTGTCCCGCCCGTTCTCCTGCAGAGCGTAAGCGGCCAGCTTGTGGAGCAAGCCGATGCCCCGGCCCTCGTGGCCCCGCAGGTACAGGACCACCCCCAGGCCCTCGGCGGCCACCCGGAGCAGGGCGTCGTGCAGTTGGTACCCGCAGTCGCAACGCCGGCTGGCGAACACGTCACCGGTGAGGCACTCCGAGTGCACCCGCACCAGCACGTCGGCGGCTCCTTCCAGCTCGCCGCGCACCAGGGCCACGTGGTGGGTCCCGTCGAGCAGGGACTCGAACCCCACCGCCCGGAAGGGCCCGAACTCGGTGGGCAGCGACGCCTCGGTCACACGCCGCACCAGCTTCTCCCTATGGCGGCGGTGAGCGATCAGGTCGGCGATGCTGATGAGGGGGAAGCCGTGGGTGGCGGCGAAGCTCTCCAGTTCCGGGAGGCGGGCCATGGTCCCGTCGTCGTTCACCAGTTCGCAGAGCACCCCGGCCGGGTAGAGGCCGGCGAGACGGGCCAGGTCCACCGCGGCCTCGGTGTGCCCGGCCCGGGTCAGCACGCCCCCCTCCCGGTAGCGGAGGGGGAAGATGTGCCCCGGGCGGGCCAGGTCGCCGGGCGTGGTCCGGGGGTCCACCACCCCCCGGCAGGTGGCCGCCCGGTCGGCGGCGGAGATCCCGGTGGTGGTGCCGTGGATGTAGTCCACCGACACGGTGAAGGCGGTGCGGCGGGCATCGGTATTCTCGGACACCATCAGGGGGACGCGCAACTCGTCGAGGCGCTCCCCCACCACCGGCAGGCAGACGAGGCCGCTGGTGTGTCGCACCATGAAGGCGATCTGCTCGCCGGTCACCTTCTCGGCGGCGACGATCAGGTCGCCCTCGTTCTCCCGGTCGGCATCGTCCACCACCACCACGAACTCGCCACGGGCGAAGGCGGCTACCCCGGTGTCTACGGTGGCAAAGGTCATCGCCCCGCCTCCAGCAGGCGCTCGACGTACTTGGCGATCACATCGGCCTCCAGGTTCATGGCATCGCCGGGGCGGCGCCTCCCGAACACGGTGACTTCCAGGGTATGCGGGATTAGGACCACTTCGAACCCACCGGCGTCCACCCCCGACACGGTGAGGCTCACCCCGTCCACCGCCACCGACCCCTTCTCCGCCAGGTAGCGGTGCAGGTTCGCCGGGGCGTCCACCCACAGGCGGATCGACGCCCCTTCGGTGGTGATCGAGCGCACCGTGCCCACCCCATCCACGTGACCCTGGACGATGTGCCCGTCGAAGCGGGCGTCGGCCCGCATGGGCCGCTCCAGGTTCACCGGCGAGCCCGGCCCCAGCAGGCCGAGGTTGGAGCGGGCCAGCGTCTCGTCCACCGCTTCCACCGCCACCCGGGGACCTTCCACCTCCACCGCGGTGAGGCACACCCCATTCACCGCCATCGAGTCCCCCACCCGCATTCCGGCGGCGAGCGCCCCGGCGTCGATGCGGAAACGCCGCTTGCCCCCGGCTTCGGCTGCCTCGACCACGGTGCCCATCGCTTCCACGATCCCGGTGAACATCAGCGCTCCTTCACAACGAACTCGACGCGCAGGTCCGGGCCCACCGTCCCTGCCGACACGATCGCTATCTCCCGGGCAACGGCCAGGGTGGCGAAGCGCCCCGCCAGCGCCGGCACTCCGAGCCCTCCGGCGAGGCGGGCCGCAAGATAGAACACCCCGCGATCCACCAGGCCGGCGCGCAGCAGCGCCCCGGCCAGTGTGGGGCCGCCCTCCACCAGCAGGTCCAACAGGCCCCGCTTCCCCAGCGCGGTCAACCCCGCGGCCAGGTCTACCCCGTCGGGCCCGGGGACCACCACGACCTCTCCCGGCCCGTCGAAAGCCACCGGGGCGAGCACCACGGGCCGCAGCTCCCACAGGCGGGCGCCCGGAGGCAGGGAACGCCGTCCCGCCACCACCACGGGCCGGGGCTGAGGCCCCTCGTAGCCGGGCAGGCGCACCGTCAGAAGAGGGTCGTCGGCGACCAGGGTCCCGGCTCCCACCAGCACGGCATCGGCCTCGGCCCGCAGGCGGTGGCCGTCGGCCCGGGCTTCAGGGGAAGTGATCCACCGGGAGGTGCCGTCGGCTGCGGCGGCCTGGCCGTCGAGGGTGAGTGCGGCCTTCAGGGTCACCCGGGGCCGCCCGGTGCGGCGGTGGTGGAAGTACCCCGGGTCCAGGGCCTCGGCGGCGGCCCCGGCGATGCCGCAGCGTACCTCCAAACCGGCGACCCGCAGCCGGGCCAGGCCCCGCCCGGCCACACGGGAGTCGGGGTCGGCAACCCCCACCAGCACCCGCGCTACCCCCGCGGCCAGGATCGCTGCGGTGCACGGTAGGGTGCGCCCGGCGTGGTCGCAGGGCTCCAGGGTCACTACCAGGGTGCCTCCCGCCGCCCGCTCCCCCGCCTCGGCCAGAGCCATGATCTCGGCGTGAGGCTGCCCCGGCCCGGCGTGTGCCCCCCGTCCGACGACTTCACCCGAGGCATCGAGCACGACGGCGCCGACGCGCGGATTGGGGTGAGGCCTGGTGGGAACTGCGAGGGAGATCGCCTCGCTCATGAGCCGCTCTGCGTCCATGCCGGTCTCCGCGTCCTGGGGCGCGCGACCGCGGCGAAGCGGTGCGAGCCCTCCTTCTCCCATCCGGACTGTCACCGTCGGCCCCGGGATTGCGCCGGGTCGGCCCCCGGGTGGGGGTTCGCGGGCTGTACCGCCGGTCGGGGATTGCACCCTGCCCTGAAGAAGGGCGTTACGGAGAGGATTCTATCGACCTCCGGGAGACATCCCCCGGGGCCGGGGGGACGCGTCTGCCGGCTCAGCGGGTGCGGCGGTCCACCCTGTAGCAGGAGCCCGCCTCGTGCTTGGCGTGCTCCTTCATCTCGGCGGCCACTGCCGACGCCTCCCACTCGCTGTTGAAGGTGCGTCGCAGGTTGGTGGCCACTCCCAGAGAGATGGAGACGATGGGGAAGGCGTGGCGCTCGCCGCGGCGGTCGATGACCTCCACGAAGCCGCGCAGGGCGTCCTGGGGATCGTAGAAGTCCAGAATGCCGTCGTCGAAGCGGTCTACGACCGTCTTGCAGAAGGTCTCAGCCACATCGGGGTGCATCACGGCGATGAAGTCGTCACCCCCCACGTGGCCCACGAAGCACAACGGGTCGCCGGTATCCACCGCCGCTTGCACCAGCACGTTGGCGCTGAACTTGATGACGTTGTCGCCCCGCATGAAGCCGTAGGGGTCGTTGAACGCCTTGAAGTTGTCCAGGTCCGCGTGCACCACGGCCATGGGCCGGCCGCTGGACACCCGTCGCTGCAACTCCTCGGCGATGCGGAAATTGCCCGGCAGGGCAGTCAGGGGGGACAGGTCCCGCATGGCTTTGGAGCGGCGGAGCACCGCCCCCACTCGGGCCCCCAGCTCCTCGATGTCGAAAGGCTTGGTGATGTAGTCGTCGGCCCCCAGCTCCAGGCCCCGCACCCGGTCGGAGGAGTCCGTGCGGGCGGTGAGCAGCACCACCGGGATGCTGGTGGTGGCCGGGTTCACCCGGAGACGGCTGAGCAGCTCGAGGCCGTCGAGGTCGGGCATGAGGATGTCGAGCAGGATGAGATCGGGGGGCTCCTCGAGGGCGGCCCGCAGCCCGGCGTTCCCCAGCAGAGCGGTGGCCACTTCGTAGCCCTCGCGCTCCAGGCTCATGCGCACGAAACGCACGACGTCCGCGTCGTCGTCGATGACCAGGATGCGTTCGCTCATCTAGTCCCGGATCGCTGCTCGTAGGTCTCTCACGGCCGCCACCGGATCAGGCGCACGGATCACTGCAGTGCCGGCCACGAAGGCGTCGGCTCCGGCTCGGCGAGCGAGCCGCGCGGTATCCGGTGTGATGCCGCCGTCGATCTCGATATCGGCAGGGAGTCCCCGCGAGTCAATGAGCTTTCGCGCCGCCTCTACCTTCTCCAGGACCTCGGGCATGAACCCCTGGCCGCCGAACCCGGGGTTCACCGACATCACCAGCAGCAGGTCGCACAGTTCCACGAAGGGGGCGACTGCGGCGAAGGGGGTCGGCGGGTTCAGCACCAGTCCGAACTGGAGCCCGAGGGCCCGGGCCGCCGCCGCCGCCTTGGCCGGGTCGGGATAGACCTCGATGTGCACCGACACCAGGTTGGCCCCCGCCTGCTGCATCGCCTCGAAGAGGGAGATGGGGTTGGTAACCATCAGATGGCAGTCGAAGAACAGCGACGAGGTCCGGCGCAGCGAGGCGATCACCGGGGCGCCGAACGACAGGTTGGGAACAAAGTGCCCGTCCATGACGTCGAGGTGCAGGAAGTCGAGGTGAGGCTCGAGGCGGGCCACCTCGTCGCCCAGGCGGGTGAAGTCGGTGTTGAGGATGGAGGCGGCGATGCGGGCGGGCTTGGCCACGCCGGCGAGTGTATCGCGCCCGCCGGTGCTGCCCCCTGCGCCCCGGGGAACGGCCCGGGGCGCCGCTGCCACGCCGGCCCGCCTCCCCTCTAGAGGTCCACGAACCGCAGGATCACCGCGGGGATGGTCAGCACCCTGAAGTGGTCAGCACCCAGAAGTGGTCAGCACCCAGAAGCCGGCGAACATCAGCACCCCCGCCTGATCGCGCTTCTCGGCGTAGTACCCCGGCGAGGCGATGCGGGTGTACACGAGCAGTCCGAGGGCCAAGGATGAGAGCCCAACCGACCAGGCGGCATGGTGGTCGGCCAAGACCGCTGCGCCGCCGGCGAGCAGAGCCAGCGCGGTGGCGTACTCGGCGGCGACGTGGAACCGAATATCGACGCGACCCGCCTGGATCTCGGGCACCTTTCGGGCCACAACCGCCAGCGACCAGAACCCGGCCATCCCCGCCCCGATGAACAGCGACACCACCGTCACGTAGAGCAACCCTGCCGGCACGACTGCACCTCCTCGCCCGCGGGAGACCAACGGCCCGGCCGCCGCCCTCGCGCCGGGGGCGGGCCTACCCTGGCGCCATGGACCGCTACCGCATCCCTCCCGACACCCCTGTGGCCCTCCACGCCTGCGACCCCGCCGACACCGGTGGCCTGAAGGAGGAGGAGGCGAAAGGCCGCCTCGAGGACCTCAACCGCCGCTTGGAAATCCTCCAGGAACTGCTCTACGCCGAGGGGAAGCACAAGGCGCTCGTCGTCCTCCAGGCCATGGACACCGGCGGCAAGGACGGCGTCATCCGTCATGTCTTCGACGGGGTCAACCCCCAGGGGGTCAAGGTGGCCTCCTTCGGCCGGCCCACCGAGGAGGAACTGGCCCACGACTACTTGTGGCGGGTCCATCCCCACACCCCCGGCGCCGGGGAACTCGTCATCTTCAACCGCAGCCACTACGAGGACGTCGTGGTGGTGCGAGTGCACGGCCTGGTCCCCGAGGAGACCTGGAGCCACCGCTACGGGCACATCAACGAGTGGGAGCGGCTCCTGGCCAACGAGGGCACCACGATCCTCAAGTTCTTCTTGCACATCTCGCCCGAGGAGCAGGCGGAGCGCCTCGCCGCTCGCCGCGACAACCCCACCAAACGCTGGAAGTTCCGCCGCGGCGACCTGGAGGAGCGGCAGCGCTGGAGCGCCTACATGAAGGCCTACGAGACGGTGCTGACGCAGACCAGCACCCCCTGGGCCCCCTGGTATGTGGTCCCTGCCGACCACAAGTGGTACCGCAATCTGGTGGTGGCCAGAGTGCTTGTGGAGGCCCTGGAGGGGCTGCAGATGGCCTACCCGGAGCCCGAGGAGGACCTCTCGGGGTTCATCATCCCTCAGGCCGGGTGAAGCGGGCCGGCCGGCGACGACGGCCCCGCATCCAGTCCGCCGCCGCCATGCGGTTGCGCCCTTCCGGCTGCACCTCGACCAGTTCCACCGTGCCGTCGGCGGCGCCCAGCAGCACCGCGCCTCCCGCAGCCTCGACCACCCCCGGTTCCGGCCCCGGCCCGGTCGCCGGCCGGGCCCGCCAGAGCTTGAGGCGCCCGCCGTCCAGTTCCGTCCAGGCGCCGGGCTTGGGGTCGAAGGCCCGCACCGCCCGCAGCACCGCCCCGGCCCGGTGCCGGGTGGGGTCCACAAAGGCCTCCTCCACCCGCACCCGCGCCGCGGCGGTGGCACCCTCATCCAGTTGCGGGCGGAGCGCCAGGGCGCCGGTCACGTAGATGGGGAGGTGCTCCACCAGCATCCCGGCCCCCATGCCGGCCAGCCGGGTGGTCAACTCGCCGGCGCTCTCCTCCGGCCGCACCCGGGTGGGAGCCACAGCGAGCACCGGCCCCGTGTCCATGCCGGCGTCCAACTGCATCAGGGTCACCCCGGTGAGCTCGTCCCCGGCCAGGATCGTGCGAACCACGGGGCTGGCTCCCCGCCAGCGGGGCAGCAGCGAGAAGTGCACGTTGACGAAGCCGTGCTCCGGCACGGCCAGCACCTCGGCGGGAAGGATCTGCCCGTAGGCCACCACGACGGCCACATGGGGGGCCAGCGCCCGCAGCCGTTCCAGGTCGTGGGCCGCCCGCACCGGCTGGCTCACCGGCAGGCCCCGAGCCTGTGCCGCCTCCTTGACCGGGGGCGGCTGCGGCCTTCCCGAGCGGCCCCGGGGACGATCGGGCCGGGTAGTGACCAGCACCACCTCGGCCACCCCGGCCAGGGCCTCCAGCGACGGCACCGCCTCGGCCGGGGTGCCGAAGAAGACCGCCCTCACCTGTCCCCCCCGATCCCCATCTCCGCTTCGCGGATCTCCTTGAGCGCCTGCTTGCGGGCTCGGCGGGGCAGGCGTTCCAGGATCAGCGTCCCCCCGATGTGGTCGACTTCGTGCTGCAGCACCCGGCCCAGCAGTTCCTCGCCGGCGTACTCGATCTCCTCGCCGTCCAGGTTGAGGCCCCGGATCCGGGCAAAGCCGGGGCGGCGCACCGGCCAGTAGCGCCCCGGCACCGACAGGCATCCCTCCTCGAACGACCAGTCCCCCGAGGTCTCGAGCAGCACCGGGTTGATCACGTGGTGCGGGCCGTCGCCGATATCGAACACCACCACCCGCAGGGCGACGCCGATCTGGGGGGCGGCCAGGCCCACCCCGGGCGCCTGGTACATGGTTTCCAGCATGTCGTCCACCAGGCGCCGGATGTCCTCGTCGATGCGGCCCACCGGGGCCGCCGCCGTGCGCAGGACGGGATCGGGATAGACACGGATGGGAAAGACGGCCACGGCACCTCCTGTGCCGGCAGGTGAGGATAGCCCCCGTCAGAGGTCGATCGGGTCGGCATCCACCCGCACACGCGCCCCGGCGTCGCGCCACTCCTGCACCAGTCGGCGCAGCATCAGCCGCGGGCCCTGCAGGTCCCGGCCCTGGATGAGCCACCGGGACCGGCCCTCTCGATACGCCGGGCCGTGCACCTCGGCCCGGCCGGCGGAGGCCTCGCGCAAAGCGGCGTCCGCCCCGTCGGGCGCTCCGGCCACCTCGACCACGATGATCTCCCCGGCAGGAGGGAACCCGATGGCCGCCCGGGCCGTCATCTCCGCCTCAAGCAGCGGCAGTGGATCCCCGCGCCGCAGGGCGACCAGTGCCGGATGCCCCGGGTCGGCGGTCTGCACCAGGGCCCGCCTACCCCTTCCCGGCCCGGCGGCCCCGGCCACCCGGGCCAGCAGACGCAGACCGTCCTCCACCGCCCGGTAGTGCGGGGCCAGCAGCAAGCCGTCGGCGTCCACCACCACTCCCAGGTCCACGGGGCCCAGTCCGGCCAGGTCGCGCTCCGTGCCCACCACTACCGGCCGCCCGCTGCCCCCCTCCCCCACTGCGGCGCGCCCCAGGAACCCGCCGGCCTCCGCCACCAGGCGTCCCACCGCCGCCCCAAGGGCCTCGAAGCGCCTCCCCCCACAGCGGGCGCAGGCCCCCAGCGGCACCCGGCAGCGCGGGCAGGACCCGGCACCGTCGGGACGCGCCCCGCACTGCGGGCACAGCCGGAGACCCCGGCAACCGACGCAGCGCAGCGCCGGGGCCCTGGTCGCCGCCAGCAGGAAGGCCCGGCCGCCCACCGCCACCACGGCCCGCAGCGCCTGCCGCCCCCGCTCCCCGATCAGGCCCCCGCCGGGGGGCTCGCCGGAACGATCCGCCACCTCCACCAGGCCCCACGGGCGACCCAGTCGCAGCAGCGCCGGGGCGTGGTGCAGGGCCTCGGTGGTGGGAACGGCCCCGCACAGGACCAGGGGGAACCTCTCCACGGCCGAGCGTCGCCACAGGAGGTCACGGGCGTGCGTCGTGGGAGTGGCTCGATCTTTGAGCCCGCGGCGCCCCTCGTCGACCACCACAGCCAGCGACAGGCCGGCCACCGGCCACAGAGCCACTTCCCGGGTGCCCACCAGCAGCCGCCCCGGATGCGACCCCGCCTCCCAGGCGGCGGTGAGGGCCGCTCCCCCCTCCTCAGACGCCGCCAGGACGACGCGCTCCCCAAACCGCCGCCCCAGGCCCGCGGCGAGGTGCCCGGCTTCCGCCACCGACGGCACCACCACCAGGACGCCGCGGCCGGCGGCCAGGATGGGCGCCGCCAGGGCCGCCAGGAGCTCTGCCCCCGGGCCTGCGCCGAGCAGGTAGCGCGCCCCCAGGTGGCCTCCGGCCGCGGCCGCCGCCGACACCTCCGGCAGCGGCGAGGCTCCGGCTCCTACCACGGGGGGAAGGGCCGGCGCCGGACGGCGGCGGGGCAAGTTCGGCGGGGCCCCCTTCCCGAGCAGCACCGCCAGTGGGGCCACGTAGTGAGCCGCCGCCCAGCGCATCACCTCAAGCAGGCCGCGGCCGAATACCGGCAGGTCGCCGGAGCGGCTCAGCAAAGGGCGCAGGCCGGGGCGCGGCGCCTCACCCAGGGCCACCACGAAACCCCGCACCCGGCGGCCGCCGAGGGGGATGCGCACCAGGGCACCGATCTCCACCTCGACCCCGGCAGGCACCTCGTAGGCGAAGCCGTCGTCGACGGCGAAGGTGGGCAGGTCGGGCACTACCCGGGCCACGAGAGGGGGGCTCAGGGTGTGCCCCGGCTCCTCAACTCGGCGATCCGCTCCCACAGGCGGGCCGCCACCCGGGGCTTGGGAAGGCACTCCCACGGCTCCAGGGTCCCATCGGGGAAGATCAGTGCGACCCGATTGTCCTCGGTCCCGAAACCCGACCCGGCGGCGGTGACGTCGTTGGCCACCAGCAAGTCCACTCCCTTGCGGACCGCCTTGGGCACCGCCCCTTCCACCGGCCCGGTCTCGGCAGCGAACCCCACCAGGAAGGGGCGGGGGCGCATCGCCGCCACCCCGGCAAGGACGTCGGGGGTGGCCTCCAGCACCAGCTCCGGCGGCACGTCGGCCCGGCGCAGCTTCGTTGCGCCCTGCTGCACCGGACGGAAGTCGGCCACCGCCGCCGCCAGCACCGCCACATCGCACGCTCCGGCCCGGCTCCATACCGCCTCGGCCATCTCCTGGGCGGTCTCCACCCGGACCACTTCCAGGCCGGAGGCCGGGGCCGGGGGCTCGGCCGCGGTGACGAGGGTGACGGCGGCGCCCCGGGCGGCTGCCTCGACGGCGATGGCGCTGCCCATCTTCCCGGAGGACCGGTTCCCCACGAAGCGGACCGGGTCGACCGGCTCGCGGGTGCCTCCGGCGGTCACCAGGACCCGCCAACCGTCCAACGAACCGCCTCCCAGCGCTCCCTGGATGGCGGCCAGGATCTCCTCGGCCTCCACCATGCGGCCCGGCCCGGTGTCCCCTCCTGCCAGCGGCCCGCTCGCCGGGCCGACAATGGCGACCCCGTCGGCCAGCAAGGCCGCCAGGTTGCGCCGGGTGGCCGGGTGGGACCACATCTCGCTGTGCATGGCCGGGGCCACCAGGACGGGGGCCCGGGTGGCCAGGACCACCGCCGAGAGCAGGTCCTCGCTGAGCCCATGGGCGAGGCGGGACATGGTGGCAGCCGTGGCAGGGGCGATGCACACCACGTCGGCCCAGCGGGCCAGGTCGAGGTGCGGCGCCGCCGACGGCTCGTCCCAGAAGCCTGTCGCCGGAGGAGCCCCCGTGATGGCGGACAGAGTGTGGGGCCCCACGAAGCGCAGGGCCGACTCGGTCATGATGGTGCGCACCTGGGCCCCCGCCTGCACCAGGAGGCGGGCGAGGTGGGCGATCTTGTAGGCGGCGACTCCCCCGGTAACCCCCAGGACGACGCGCCGGCCGGCGAGCATCGCCCTACTCGCCGCGGTCGATGATCACCTTGTCGGCGGCGATCTCCTCGAAGGCGATCGACAGGGGCTTGCGCGACAGGGAGTGCACCTGCGGGGGGACGTAGGAGCCGAGGCCGTCGCCCAACTGGTGGAAGTAGGCGTTGATCTGGCGGGCGCGCCGGGCGGAGAGGACCACCAGGGCGAAGCGGTTCTGGGTGCGGGCCAGGACGGTCTCGATGGGCGGTTCGATCATCATGAGGGGCTTCCAGGGGATGAGGGAGCCGCCAGTATACCGGCCACCTCGGCGATGGCCCGTTCCAGGTCGTCGTTGACCACGATGTGGTCGAACCGGTCCCGGGCCCGCTCCATTTGCCCCCGGGCCACCGCCAGGCGCCGGGCCACTTGCTCGTCGCCGGTGTCGCCCCTGCCCCGCAGCCGGGCTTCCAGCACTTCGAGGCTGGGAGGGGCGATGAACACCAGCACGGCTGCCGGGTAGGCGGCCTTCACCTGCTCCGCCCCGAGCAGTTCGATGTCGAGCAGGATGTCCTCCCCGGCGGCCAGGGGCCCCTCGACCTGGGCGCTCGGCGTCCCGTAGAGGTGCCCGCTGTACTCGGCCCACTCGAGCAACTCGCCGGCCGCCCGCGCCGAGACGAACCGGTCGTGATCCACAAAGAAGTACTCGGCCCCGTCCTCCTCCCCGGCGCGCGGCGACCGCGTCGTCATAGACACCGAGAAGTGGAACGGGAGCCGCTCGGCAAGCCCCGCCACGACGCTCGACTTGCCCGCCCCCGAAGGGCCCGAGACCACGACGAGCCGGCCGCGGCGGGGCCGGTCAGGAGAGGGCGGCGAGGAGGGCCTCCTTCTGCTTGACGCCCAGGCCGCGCAGGCGGCGGCTCTCGGCAATGCCCAGGCGCTCCATGAGCCGGGCCGCCTTCACCTTCCCCAGGCCCGGGAACGAGGTGAGCGCCGCGCTCACCTTGAGCCCGCCGATCGCCTCGTCCGTTCCGGCCCGGGCGAGCAGGTCACCCAGAGTGAGAGACCCCTCCTTCAGGGCCAGCTTCACCGCTGCCCGTTGCTGCCGGGCGGCGGCCGCCTTCGCCAGGGCCTGGGCCCGCTGCTCCGGCGTCAGATTCGGTAGTGCCATCACGCCTCCCTCCCTCGGGCCCAACTCTATAGGGTGGCGAGCTCCTCGTGCAGGCGCGCCACCGCGGCCACCGGGTCGGGGGCGGCAGTGATGGGGCGGCCCACCACCAGCAGGTTGGCCCCCCGGGACACCGCCTCCGCCGGCGTGGCGGTGCGCCGCTGGTCGTGCGCCGCCGCTCCCGCGGGCCGGATTCCCGGCGTCACCCGCAACAGCCCTGGCGCCACCTCGACCACCACCCCCAGTTCCTTGGGAGAGCACACCACCCCCTCCACCCCCGCCTCGGCGGCGCGCCGGGCCAGGCGGGCGGTCAGCTCGCCGGGACTGCGCCCGAAGAGGGCGCTGGAGGCCGCCTCGTCGATGCTGGTGAGGACGGTGACGGCGAGCACCCCGCTATCCCGGCCGCCCGCGCCCGCCGCCAGTCCGGCGACGGCCGCCCGCAGCATCTCCACGCCGCCCGAAGCGTGGGCCGTCACCCAGCGCGCCCCGTACTCCCCCAATCGCCGCGCCGCCGCCTGCACCTGGCTCGGGATGTCGTGCAGTTTGGCGTCGGCCATCACCGGGCCCAGTCTGGCCAGCGCCCCCACCAGGCCGGGCCCCGGGCCGTGCAGTAAGCCGAGCCCCACTTTGAACCCCGCCACCTTCCCTGCCAGCGTGCGGGCCAGGCGCACCGCCTCCTCGGCGTTCCGCAGGTCGAGGGCCACCAGCAAGGGACTGTTCACCACGGCCTCCATGCTCCCACCAGGTCCGTTACCCGGTCCACCTCATGCCGCCGCCCGTAGCGGCGCAGGTCCCGCGCAATCCCCCTCCCCGCCCGGGGGTCGGCGAAGTGCACCGTACCCAGCGCCACCGCCTGCGCCCCGGCCAGGAGGAACTCGACCACATCGGCGCCGCGCCGCACCCCGCCACAGCCCACCAGGGGCAGGCCGGGCAGGGCCCGGCGCACCTCTAGCACGGCACGCAGGGCGATCGGCTTGAGCGGAGCCCCCGAGTACCCCCCGATCACCCCTGAGAGGCCGGGGCGGCGCGTCTCGGGGTCGATGGCCGCCCCCCACACGGTGTTGGCCACCACCACGAAGTCGGCCCCGGCGGCAGCCACCGCGGCGGCGACCCCGGCGATGTCGGCGGCGTTCGGAGAGAGCTTGGCCCCCACCGCCAGGGCCGTGGCGCCCCGCACCGCCGCGACCACCTCCGCCGCAGCCCCGGGGTCGAGGGCGAACATCGCCCCGCCTTCGAGGTTGGGACAAGACAGGTTCACTTCGACCGCCGCCACGCCGCACCCCGACATGGCCCCCGCCACCCGGGCGAACTCGCCCGCCGTCTTGCCCACTACCGAGCCCCAGACCGGCACCCCCACCGCCGGCAGGCGAGGGGCCACCGTCTCGAGCCAGGCGGCAATGCCGGGGTTCTGGATTCCGATGCCGTTGAGCATCCCGCAACCCACCGGGTACAGGCGCGGCGCCGGCCGGCCCGGCCAGGGATCCTCGCTGACCGATTTCGCCACCGCCGCCCCGTAGTGCTCCAGCGCCCCCACCGCGGCGAAGTCCACCACCGAGCCCACCGGGCCCGAGGCCGCCACCAGCGGTGAGCGCAAGGTGAGCGGCCCCAGGCGGGTCGTGAGGTCCACGGCGCTCAGCCCGGGCCCGGACGGCGGCTCACCACTGCACCTCACCGTCGCGCAAAGTGAAGCGGCCCCGCAGCAACGCGTGGCGGGCCCGGCCCTTCAGGCGCCGCCCCCGCCACGGGCTGTTGGCCGAGCGGGAATGGAACCGCTCCGCCACCCACTCGGCGGCCGGGTCGATGACCGTGATCGTGGCCGCCGCCCCGGCGGCCACCCACTCCCCCCGGCCGGACAGGCCCGCCAGGCGGGCCGGGGCCAGCGCCATGCGGGCGAACAAGTCCACCGGCCCCGGCGCCATGGCCTCCAGAACCACCGCAACGGCGGTCTCCAGGCCGATGATGCCGCGTGGGGCGTCCTCGAAAGGGACGTCCTTCTCATGGGCAGCGTGCGGCGCGTGGTCGGTGCCCACCATGTCGATGGTGCCGTCGGCCAGGGCGGCGCGCAGGGCTGCCACGTCCTCGGGACGGCGCAGCGGCGGGTACATCTTGAAGGCGGGATCCGTGGACAGAGCCGCGGTGTGGTCGAAGGCCAGGTGGTGCGGGGTCACCTCGGCGGTGACCGCCAGCCCCTCCCCCTTGGCCGCCCGGATCAGGGCCACGGTGCCGGCTGTGGACGCGTGCTGCACGTGGTAGCGGCCCCCGGTCAGCCGGGCCACCGCCAGGTCGCGGGCCACCACCACCTCCTCAGCGGCGGCGGGGATGCCCGCCAGGCCGAGCACCGACGACACCTCCCCCTCGTGCAGTTGGCCCGGTCCGGCCAGGCCGCGATCCTCGGCGTGCTGAGCCACCACGCCGCCCAGGTCGCCCAGGTACTCCATGGCCCGCCGCAGCAAGCCGGCGTCGGCCACGCATTCCCCGTCGTCGCTGAACAGGCGCACCCCAGCCGCCCACATCTCGTCGAGGTGGGCGAGGCGCTGCCCGGCCCTCCCGGCGGTGACGCACCCTGCCGGGATCACATCTACCAAGCCCACCCGCCGCCCCCGCTCGGCCACGAAGCGCGCCAGGTGCCCGGCGTCGACCGGGGGGTCGGTGTTGGGCATGGCTACCACCGCGGTGAAGCCTCCGGCAGCCGCAGCCCGCGACCCCGACTCGATGTCTTCCTTCCATTCCTGGCCCGGTTCACGCAGGTGCACGTGCGGGTCCACCAGGCCCGGCCCCACCCAGCAGCCGCTGCAATCCACCACCTCAGCGCCGCCCCGGTCGAGACCGGGCCCCACGGCCAGGATCCCGGGTTCGCCCAGGCGAACCTCGGCGGGGATCATCCCCTGCGGGGTGGCCACCAGCCCTCCGGCCAGCACGATGTCAGGCATCGGCTTCACCTCCCAGCAGGCGGAAGAGGACCGCCATGCGCACCGCCACCCCCATGCGCACCTGTTCGAGCACCAGGGCGTCGGGGTCGTCGGCCACTTCGTCGGCGATCTCGACCCCCCGGTTCATGGGGCCGGGGTGCATCACCACCGCACCCGGCTTGAGCCGGGCGCGGCGCTCCCGGGTCATCCCGAAGCGGCTCACATACTCGGGCAGTGAGGGGAACACGCTGGCCCCGCCGCGCTCGGTCTGCACCCGCAGCAGGTACACCACATCCACCCCGGGTAGCACCTCGTCCAGAGAATTGCTCACCTCGACCGGCCATCCCGCAGAGGTAACCGGCAGCAGGGTGCGCGGCGCCACCAGGGTCACCTTCGCCCCCAGCTTCGAGAAGGCCAGCAGATCGGAGCGGGCCACCCGGGAGTGGCGGATGTCGCCCACAATGACGATGCTCAGCCCTTCGAGGCGGCCGAACCGGCGGCGCACGGTGAGGGCGTCGAGCAGCGCCTGAGTGGGGTGCTGGTGGGCGCCGTCCCCCCCGTTTACCACGGGGATGGAAAGCCACTCGGCCACCCGTTGCGCCGCCCCCACCGCCCGGTGGCGGATTACCACCAGGTCGGAGCCCATGGCCTGCAGGGTGAGGACGGTGTCCTTGAGGCTCTCGCCCTTGGACAGCGACGAGGTGCCGGGGGCGAAGGTCATGGTGTCCGCCGACAGCGTCTTGGCCGCCCGCTCGAACGACAGGCGGGTGCGCGTCGACGCCTCGAAGAAGGCGGTGGTGACCGTCTTGCCCCGCAGGGCAGGCACCTTGGGGATGGGCCGGGCCAGCACCTCGACGAACCCCTCGGCGTCGTCGAGCAGACCCTCGAGGTCGCCCCGGCTCAGGTCGGCGATGTCGAGCAGGTGGCGCATCACGCCGCCACCTCCACCCAGACCCCGTCCTCACCGTCGACCTCCACCATCCGCACCGCCACCCTCTCTCGAGCCGAGGTGGGGAGGTTCTTGCCCACGTAGTCGGCCCGGATGGGCAGTTCCCGATGCCCGCGATCGATGAGGACCGCAAGTTCCACCCGGCGGGGCCGGCCCAGGTCGGCCAGGCAGTCGAGGGCGGCGCGCACGCTGCGCCCGGTGTACAGAACGTCGTCGACCAGCACGACTACCCGGTCGTCTATGGGGAAAGGCACCCGGGTGGCCCCGACCCGGGTCGTGGGCCGGCGGTCGAGGTCATCGCGGTAGAGGGCGATGTCCAACTCCCCTACCGGCACCGGGCCCTCGGCCTCCGCCAGGGCCGCCGCCAGCCGCTCGGCCAGCGGGATGCCGCGGGTATGGATCCCGACCACCACCAGGTCGCTCGCGCCCCGATTCCGCTCCAGGATCTCGTGGGCGATGCGGCGCACCGCCCGGGCCATGTCGGTGGCGTCCATGAGCGACTTCATGGCAGCAAAAAGGCCACCCCGGGGGTGGCCGCGCTCGGCAGGTTCATTCTCCCTCCTTCCCGGCCTCACCGGACCGGCTTAAAGGACGTCGACGGCACGCTAGCAGGACGCCACCGGCGGCGGCGTCAGCTCCCGGCGGCCTCCTCCCGTGCCAGGCGGCTCAGCACCCCGTTCACGAAGGCGCCGCTCCGCTCGGTGGAGTAGGCCTTGGCCAGCCGCACCGCCTCGGAGATGACCACGGCGGCGGGGAGGCCGGGCCGGTGGCGCAGCTCCCACAGGGCGAGGCGCAGGACGGCTCGATCTACCACCGCCATCCGCTCCACCCGCCAGTCGGTGGCGGCGGCGCCAATGACCGCGTCCAGTTCCTCGCGCTCCTCCCAGGCCCCCGCGGCCAGCGCCGCCCCCACCTGGTCCAGCGCGCTCACCTCGGGGGGAAGGGCGCGCGCGTCGGCCTCGTAGAGGGCTTCCAGGACCTCGTCGCGGCGCACCAGTCGGGTGATGCGCGCCAGGGGCTCGGGATCGAGAGCGGGAACGGAGGCCTCTTCGCCGCGCCCCGCCGCCCGCAGCAAGTCCACCGCCGCTCGCAGCCGCGGGGTGCCATCGGCGTCCGCCTCGGCCCGGGCGAGCGCCGCCAATTCGGCATCCGACGAGGCCCCCGCCAGCGCCTGTGCAAGCGCGACCGCGTCCGGGGCGGGCATCTCAGACCCGGGTGATGTAGGCGCCCGTCCGCGTATCCACCTTGACCCGGTCGCCGGTGGTCACGAATAGAGGCACCTGCACCACCCGGCCGGTCTCCAGGGTGACCGGCTTAGTCGCCCCCGACACCCGGTCCCCCTTGACCCCGGGCTCGGCGTGGGTCACCGCGAGAACGACCGACGCCGGCAGCTCCAACCCCACCGCCCGGCCACCGTACATGGCCAGGAGGGCCGAGTCCCCCTCCTTCAGGAACCCGGAAGCGCCGCCCACCTGGGACTCGTCGAGGGTCAGTTGGGCGTACGTCTCGCCATCCATGAAGTGGTAGCCGAGGTCGTCGGAGTAGAGGTACTGGTGAGGGCGCCGGTCGATGATCGCCTGCGAAACCGGTTCGTCGGCGCGGAAGGTGCGCTCGACCACCGCCCCGGTCTGCAGGTTCTTCAGCTTCATCTTGACGAAGGCCCGGCCCTTGCCCGGCTTCACGTGCTGGTACTCGACGATCTGGAACAGGCCGTCGTCGAGGTCGAGGGTCATTCCCGGACGAACGTCGTTCGTTGAGATCATGGGCGCATCAACTCCCGGCGCGACCCGGTGAGCACCTCCGGGCCTGCCTCCGTGACCAGGACCATATCTTCGATGCGCACCCCACCCACCCCGGGGAGGTAGACCCCCGGCTCCACGGTGACCACATCCCCCACTCGCAGCAGGTCCTCGCTGTCCCGGCGCAGCCAGGGAGGCTCGTGGATCTCCAGGCCCACGCCGTGGCCGGTGCTGTGCAGGAACTGCTCCTCGTAGCCGGCGGCGCGCAACACGGCGCGGGCCGCCTCGTCCACCTGGTGCCCGGTGGCTCCCGGCCGGCACGCCGCGATCCCCGCCTCTTCCGACTCGAGTACCACGGGGTAGACCTGCTCGATCACCGGGTCGGGAGGGCCCTCCAGCCAGACCGTGCGGCTCATGTCGGAGTGGTATCCCTCCACCGCACAGCCGTAGTCGAGCAACAGCAGGCCCCGGCCCAGGGCGACCCGCCCCGTCTCGTAGTGCGGGATCGAGGCGCCCGCCCCGGCCGCCACGATCGCTTCCCAGTCGGCGCGCTCGCCCCCGTGGCGGCGCATCTCGGCCACCAGTTCCCAGGCCAGGTCGGCCTCCGTCGCCGCCGCCTCCAGCAAGGTGTCCAGCGCGGCGAAAGCAGCATCACCTGCAGCCGCCGCCGCCCGCAGTGCGGCGATCTCCCCGGCGTCTTTGGTGCGGCGCAGCTCCTCGACCAGGCCCGAACCCGCCCCGGGGGGGATCCCCGCCTTCTCCTCCAGGCTCCGGGCGAACTCCCAGGTCACCCCGGCTGCCTCCAGGTCCACTAGATCCAGGCCGGACAGGATGCCCCCGAGAGCCTTCCACACGTCGCCGCCGTACACCTCGATCTCCACCCGCGGCAGGCCGCGGCCCAGCGCCCGGGCCGTCTCGCCGTAGCGGCCATCGGTGAGGAACGTGCCGCCCCCGTCCGGACGGACGAGCAGGTAGCCGTTGCTGCCGCTGTAACCCATCAGGTACCGCAGGTTGGGAGCGCGGGTCACCAGCAAGGGGGCTTCCAGGCGGGAAGCAAGCGCGTCGATCCGAGCGGACGATGGCATGCAGCTCCTCATGAGATGCCCACAGCGGCGAGGGCGGCCTCTACGGTAGCGGGTGCCGCCACCTCCAGTCGCGGCCGCCCTACGGCCTCCAGGAGCACCAGGTGGAGACCGGCGCCGGTGCGCTTCTTGTCCTGCCAGACGAGGCGCCGCACCGCCTCGGGGTCCAGGCCCGGCGCCGCCACCGGCAGGCCGAGGCGGCCCAGCACCTGCCGCTGCCGCTCCTCCTCGGCGAAGCCCGTCACCAGGGCGGCGGCTCGGCCCGCGGCGATCATCCCCACCGCGATCGCCTCCCCGTGGCTCAGGCCGCCGGCCACCTCGACGGCGTGGCCGATGGTGTGCCCGTAATTCAGGTGGGCCCGTTCGCCTCGTTCCAGGGGATCGCGCCCCACCACGGCCGCTTTCACCGCCACCGCCCGCCGCACGACCTCGGCCAGGTCGGCCTGCTCCCCGTCGCGTTCGAAGAGAGCCACCAGGCCCGGGTCCCCCACCAGGCCGGCCTTCAGGGCTTCGGACGCCCCCTCGCGACGCAGGGAGACAGGCAGGGCGTCGAGCACATCGGCATCGATGACCACCCGGGCCGGGTGGTGAAAGGCGCCCACCAGATTCTTGGCCCCCAGGTTCAGGGCGGTCTTGCCCCCGATTGAGGCATCCACCGCCCCCAGCAGAGTCGTGGGCACGAACACCGCTTCCACCCCGCGCAAGAATGTCGCGGCGACGAAGCCGGCTACATCGGTCAGAGCCCCGCCGCCCACGCCGAGCACGGTGTCGTCACGGGTCATCCCCAGCCCGGCGAGCCACTCGTAGGCGGCGGCCGCCACCTCCATGCTCTTCGCGGCCTCGCCGTCGGGGAGCACCCGTACCTCGGCCCCCACACCCCCCGATCTGATCGTCCGGGCCAGTTCCCGCCCCAGCCGGGCCGGCTCACCCGGCTGACTGAGCACCGCCACCAGGCGCCGCCCCGGCCGTTCGCCCAGGACGGTGGCCGGGTCGAGCAACCCGCGCCCGACCAGCACCTCCGTCGCCCCGGCTACTTGAACTCGCTCCACCGCTGCACCACCTCCTTCGCCACTTCCTCCGGCGTACGGCCCGCCGTCTCGACCCGGCAGTGGGCGGCCGCGGCGTACGCCGCTTCCCGGGAAGCGAGCACATCGGCGACGGCCGGACCGGCCTCCTCCGTGAGGAGAGGACGCCCCGCCCCCTCCCCTACCCGCTCCGCCAGCGTTGCGGCCGGCGCCTCCAGCCAGGCCACCACGCCTCTCCCCCGCATGAGGTCCACATTGCCGGTGCCCACCACGATGCCCCCACCGCAGGCCACCACTACCTCCTTGCCCGCCACCTCAGCCAGGGCCGCCGCCTCGCGACGCCGAAAGCCCGCCTCTCCTTCGGCGGCGAAGATGGCGGGGATCGGCCGGCCCGCCGCGGCGGCCACGGCCTCGTCCAGGTCCACGAAGTCCCGTTCCAGGCACTGCGCCACCAGGGGGCCCACCGTTGTCTTGCCCGACCCCGGCATCCCCACGAGCCAGAGCGTCGCCACTAGAAACCGGCGAGGCGACGGCGATAGGCCTCCACCGCCCCGGTGAAGTCGCTCACCGTGTCCCCGCCGAACATGCGCACCATCTCGGCGGCCAGCACCCACGCCACCATCTGCTCGGCCACCACCCCGGCGGCCGGGACGGCGCAGGTGTCGGAGCGCTGGCGCAGCGCCGCCCCCGGGCGCTTCGTGGTCACGGCGACGCTGGGCGCCGGGCGCCCCAGCGTGGAGAGCGGCTTCATGGCGGCCCGCAGGCGGATCACCTGCCCGGTGCTCATGCCTCCCTCGATGCCCCCGGCCCGGGCCGTCTCCCGCACGAACCCGGCGTCGGAGTAGCCGATCGTGTCGTGAGCCTCGGTCCCGCGCCGGACCGCCGCGGCGAAACCGTCCCCGATTTCCACCCCCTTGATGCCGGGGATAGACATCAGCGCTCCGGCCAGGGCGGCGTCCAGGCGCCGGTCCCAATGAACGTGGCTGCCCACTCCGGCCGGCACCCCGTAGGCGAGAATCTCGACCACGCCCCCGAGGGTGTCGCGTTCCCGCCGGGCCCGGTCGATCTCCGCAACCATGGCCGCCTCCGCCCCGGGGTCCAGGCAGCGCACCGGGGAAAGGTCCACCCGAGCCCGGTCGCCCGGTTCCGGAGCCGGGCCACCCCCCATCACCGGCCCGATGGCGACGACGTGGCTCACCACCGACACCCCCGCCGTGCCCAGCAGGTTCCCGGCCAGCGCCCCGGCGATGGCCCGGGCCGCCGTCTCCCGGGCCGAGGCCCGCTCCAACACGTCCCGGGCGTCGTGGGTGTCGTACTTCATCATCCCGGCCAGGTCGGCGTGCCCCGGCCGCGGCGTGACGAGCGCCGCCACTCCCTCCCCGCCGGGACCGGGGGCCATGGTCTCTTGCCACCGGGGCCACTCGCTGTTGCGCACCACCACCGCCACCGGTCCCCCCAGGGTGCGCCCGAACCGCACCCCACCGAGGATCTCCAGTTGGTCCTTTTCCACCGTCATGCGCCGCCCCCGCCCGTGCCCGCGGCGCCGCCGCGCCAACTCGGCAGCCAGCGCTTCTGCGGTCACCTCCAGTCCGGCGGGCAGACCTTCTACGACCGCCACCAGGCCCGGGCCGTGGGACTCCCCCGCGGTGAGGAAACGGAGCATGAACGCGATGGTACCCCGGAGGGCCGGCCCACTACTTGATGATCGACTGCCCCACCGCCAGGGTGAACACGCTGTCGCGGTACATGAACACTCCGCTGCTGGTGGCCAGGCTGATCACCTTGAAGTCGGTGGCGAAGGTGTCGCCCACCCCCACGGTATAGGTCTGCCCGTCGACAGTGAGCACCGCTTCCTTCACCCCACCCTGGTCGCGGATCTCCAGCAGGGACACCCGCTTGCCCACCGGGGTGTCGCTGGTAGTGCTGGTCGTGCTCCCGGCCCCCGTGGTGGTCGTGGTCGACGAGGAAGTGCTGGTGGTGGAGTCGGTGCCCGCGGTGGTCGTCGTCCCCTCATCGCCCGTCGTGGTGGTGGTCTCCCCCGGCACGGTGGTGGTCGTCGGCGCGGTGACCAACGGGGCGAAGGGATCCCGAGGCTGCGCCACCCGGAACCCACCCACCCCGGGGATAGTGGCCCCGGAGCCGCCGGGAACCGTCACCCCGGAACCGGGGGCCCCGGGCAACTGCCCGTCGCCCCCAAGGGAGAGCACCCCGGATGACGCCATGAGCCACACGGAGACGCCGGCGGTGCCGACCAGGAGAACGGCTACCAGCACAGCCACGAAGGTCCGCCGCAGGGTGCCGCGGCCCATGTCAGCCCTCCCCGCTCGGGACGGTGGTGGACGGGATGGTGGAGGGGATGGTGGAGGGGGAGCTGGCGGGGAAGCTGGAGGGGACGATCGTGGTCTGCGCCTCCGGCGCCACCTCACCGTCGGCGGACCCGTCCCCCGGCGTCCCGGTGCCCGCGTCCGGCGCCGCCGCAACCGGCACCAGGTCCGCCAGAGTGAAGAGGCGCAGACTGAGGCTCACCGAAAGGGAGGTCGCCCCGGTCTCGTCCTGGCCTGAAGAGATGGTCACGGCATCGACCCGCACCAGACGGTCCATGTCCATGACGCCGAACAGGAACCCCAGCACCTCGAAGAACTCCCCGTCGATCGTCATCGCCACCGAGATCTGGCGCAGCGACGAATCGGTCTTGGGAACGGGCTCCGCCGGCGCCATGCTGAGCAGTTCCACTCCGGTGGTGCCGCACAGGGCGTACACATCGTCGATGAACCCGTCGAGGAGCGGCCGGTCCGGGATCAGCGACTCCAGCTGCCCGATCGCGGCCAGGTACTCGACCTCGGCATCGCGGATGGCGTGCAGTTGGCCCACCTGGGCGCGCAGCGCCATCTCCCGGTCGCGCGCCGTCTCCAGGTCACCCCTCGCCTCAGCAACGCGCGCGTTCCGCGGCGAGATGAAGAAGAGCCACCAGGCCACGGTCAGGAACACTGCCACGAGCAAGCCCAAGATCACCCAGCGCCGCACCTCAGGGCACCTCCGGGATCAGTTCCTGGGCACGGTCGGTGACCGCCCCCGTGGTCAGCACAGCCGTCGAAACGAAGCTGATGACGGCCTCCTCGCCGATGGTGCTCTCGGAGGCGGAGCTCACCCAGGGCCCGGTGATGCCGGCAAAGCCCCCCGAGCCCAGGCTCCGCAGCCATTCGGAGACATCGGGGAAGTCGAAGCCCACCCCACTGAACGACACCTGGCCGACGATCTCCACGCTTTCACCCGCGACGATGCTGCCGTTGAAAGACTCCACCCATACCCGTTCGGGAAGCAGCCGGGCCAGATCGTTGAGGAAGATGCCCCAGTCGATGTCATTCACCAGGGCCTCCTGCACGAAGGCGGTCTTGGCCAGGAGTTTCGCCTGCAGCGCCCCGGCATCGGCGAGCGAGGCCACCTCTCTCTCGAGGTCGGAGTTGATCTCCTCCTGCATCTCGACGTCGGCCCGGGCGGCCGACACCCGGGTGTTCCAATAGAAGATCCCGGCCACCAGCAGCAGCGCGTAGGCGACGCCCGCCACCACCAGCAGGCCGACGCGCCGACGCCGAGCCCGCTCCTCGGCGACTTCGGGCGGGAGCAGGTTGATCGGCCGCACTACTCCTCCCTCGTCACGTGGGCAAAGCGGTTGCCGGGACGGACGACGAAGCTGCCCCACAGGGCCAGGCCCACCGCCGCCGGCAGGACCGGCTGCAGTTCGAGCAACTGGGGCTCCGTCATGTGCACTCGCCCGACGCTCACATGGTCGAGTACCCGCACCGGCTCCACCCGGGTGCCCAGGGCCCGCGCCACCCGATTCGCCAGGTGGGGCAGGCGAGCGCCGTTCCCGCACACCAACAGCCGCTCCAAGGAGTGCTCCCCGGCCTGGGTGAGGTAGTAGTTCACCGAGCCCCGAACCTCCTCGATGAGGCCGTCGGCCGTGCGGGTGAGCAGGCGCCGCAGTGCGGCTTGATCGTCGTCGCCTTCAGGCAAGCCGGAGGGTGCCACACCCACAGAACGCTTCTTCTCCTCGGCGTCCTCGCGGCTGAGCGACGCCCCCGACATGAGGGCCTCGGTGAACTGGGCGCCGCCGGTGGGCAGGATGCGGACGAATCGGGTGATGCCGCCGCGCACCACGGCGATCTGCGACATGGAGCCCCCGATGTCGAGCAGGCCCTGCGGCCCGTCCCCCCCCAGGGTGAGGTCGGCGCCGAAGGCGGCCCGGACCAGGCCGAACGTCTGTAGATCGATGGAGAGGACCTGGACGCCGGCCTTGCGGGCCGCGCCCACCAGCGACTCCACCATCTCCCGATGCGCCGCCACCACCAGGATAGAGAGCATCAGGTCGCCGTCCGGAGTGGCGAACTCCTCGAGAGGGACGTAGTCGAGGACGGCCTCCTCCACCGGGATCGGGATGGCGTCCTGTACCTGGTACGGAAGGGCCTCGCGCAGTTCCTCCTCTTCGAGGTGAGGCACGTCGACCTGGCGGACGATCACCCGCTGGTTGGCGATCCCCACCACCACACGCTTGCGCGGCAGGTGGTGGCGCTTCCAGAGGGCCCCGACCGCCTCGGTCACCGCCCCCAGATCGACGATATCCCCGCCCTGCACCGCTCCCGGCGCCAGCGGCATCTCGACGAAACGCCGCAGCACGGGAGTGGGCTTGCCGGTGTCCACCACGGCAGCGCGCACCGCCTCCGAGCCGATGTCGAGACCGACCGCGATCGGCATCTTCCCTCCGTTGTCGCCGCCCAGAGCGGCTCCTCACCCGATTACACGGTGGTAACTACACGTGTGTCGCGCTGAGGGTACACAACGGTGGCGGGGCAGCCAAGGATCTCCGCTTCGTCGGGGCTGAGCGCGCGCCGCGCGGGGACCTCGCGCCCTGGGTGGTCAGCCGAGGTACCAGCGGACAATGGCCTCCCCCCACCCCAGCGCCACTCCCGCGCCCACGACCATGGCCGGCCCGAACGGGATGGCGTCCTTGCGCTTCACCCGCCGGGCGAGGAGTAGTCCCACTGCCACCAGGCCCCCGACGGCGAACGCGGCGAAGGCACCGACCGCCAGCACCTCCCAGGAGCGGTAGGCCAGGATCATCCCGAGGAGGAAGCCCAGCTTCACGTCCCCGAAGCCGAAACCGCCTCGCGCCGCCGGGGCCACGGCGAGGAGCAGGGTGAAGTAGGCGGCGCCTCCGGCGAGGGCGCGCCCCAGGGCCATCGGTTCACCATCCCCGAACGCCCCGGCGGTCAGCAGCACCGCCGTCACCGCAACTCCTGGGCCCAGGATCCGGTCGGGGATCCGGCGCACATCCACGTCGGTGAGGGTGAGGGCGATGGCGACTCCCCCCGCCCACCAGTAGGCAGGAAGGGCCCAGGACGCCCCAATTAAGAACGCCAGGGCGGCGAACACCGCTGCAGTGCCCGCTTCCACCAGTGGGTAGCGCAGCGATATCCCCGTGCCGCAGTCGCGGCAGCGGCCCCGCAGGAGGAGCCACGACAGCACCGGGACGTTGTCTCGTCCCCGGATCTCGTGACCGCACTCGGGGCAAGCGGAGCGAGGCAGCACCACCGATTTCCCCAGCGGCACGCGATAGGCGACAACGTTGATGAACGACCCCGCCATCAAGCCGACGACGCCGCCCACCAGGGCGAGAAGGCCGGTCACCGGCGGCACCCGGCCACTTCGCCAACGGGCGCCTCGATCCTGATGGTCATGCGCACAGCATCGGACTCTACAGAGGAGAAGTGAAGTGGGGCCCGCCGTACGAAGCCCAGCCCGGGCGGGCAACAGGGCCCCGGGAGGGACACCCCGCACCGGCTCTTCAGAAGCCACCCTGGTGGTACCCGGCCGGCTTCGCCGCCGGGCGGTCGGCGCCCGACAGGTCGGTGTTGCCGTACTGGGACCCGGGCACCACGCTCTCCCAGATGGAGAGCACCCGCCTCGGGATCGGCATCCACCAGGGAGCCCGGCCCCACCGCTTCCAGCGCCGCGGGGTCGTCCGTGTAGCCGCCCTCATCGAGCCGGATCATCTTCTCGGCCGGCAGCAGGTTTCGGAGATCGGTGTGGGCGGCCCGATCCTGGGCGGCGTAGCGCACGCCGAGGAAGTAGGGAACGGCCACGGCGAGGGGCACGGCCAGGATGGCAGCGACCCTCATCAGCTCGATCAGGGGGAAGCCGTGACCCTCTCCCGGCGAGCGCCGCATGGCTGCCTCCAGAAAGTGCAGGGGGCGGGCCGTCGGCCCGCCCCCTGTAACTCGGTAGGTGTGCGGTTCGCTTACCAGCCGGTCTGGACGTAGCCGGCAGGGGCGGCGGCGGGGCAGTCGGCCCCCGACAGGTTGGTCTTGCCGTAGTAGGTGCCCGCCGTCGCGCTCTCCCAGACGGAGAACGTGTTGCCCGAAGCGGCGGTACGCACCATGCATACGATGTTGGTGCTCGCCCCGTTCAGGTCGATGAACACGCCGAGCGCCGGGCTGGCGTTGATCTTGGCGTTCGGCTCGAGGGCGATGATGTCAGCCGCCAACTGGGTGTAGGCACCCCTCTCCAGCCAGAAGGCCTTCTCGGTGAGCAGCACATTGCGGATCTCCGACTGAGCGGACCGGTCCTGAGCGGACTTGCGGAAGCCGAGGAACGAGGGGATGGCAATGGCGATGAGGACTGCAATGATCATCACCACGACCATGAGCTCGATGAGCGTGAAGCCCTCGCTCCCGGCCAGCCGCCTGCGGATGGCCTTGTTCATTTGAGAACCTCCTGGGGTCTCTCACTCCCGGATCGGGGGTTCCCGAACCACTGACCACATCGGCGCCGCCGCCTTGCGGCTTGAGCCGGTTTCGGGTTCCGAACGCGCCGCAGCCCGACCGAAGTCCGGCTGCGGCGCATCTCCGCCTACTGGATGAGGTTGGCGATGTTGAACATCGGCAGGTACAAACAGATGAGAATGCCACCCACCGCCACCCCCATCACGATGATCAGGATGGGCTCGATCAGACTGGTCAGGGCGTTGACCGAGTCGTCCACCTCCTGGTCGTAGAAGTCGGCCACCTTGGCGAGCATGGCGTCGAGGGCGCCCGTCTCTTCCCCCACCGCCATCATGTGGGTCACCATGGGGGGGAAGACCTCATGGCGGCTCAGCGGACCGGCCAGCGACTCCCCCCGCTTCACCGACTCCTGCACGTCCCGCAGGGCGGCGCTCACCATGGCGTTGCCCGCCGTCACCGAGACGATGTCGAGCGCCTGGAGCACCGGCACCCCGGTGCGGCTCAGCACCGACATGGTTCGAGCAAAGCGGCTGACGGCCACCTTCTGCACGAGCTTGCCGAAGATGGGCAGCCGCAGCTTGAAACGGTCCCACTTCTCCCGCCCCTCGGGGGTGCGGACCCAGCGTTTGAGGCCCATCACGCTGCCCACCGTGATCAGCCCGAGCAGCCACCAGAACCTGCCGAGCAGGTTGGAGATACCGACCAGGGTCCTGGTCGGAAGCGGCAGCTCGCCTCCGAGCTCGACGTACATCTTGCTGAAGATCGGCACGATGAACAGGAGCATCGCCATCACGATGAAGACGATCAGCGACAGCACCACCACCGGATAAGCCATCGCCGACTTCACCTTGGAACGGAGGCGCACTCCTGATTCCAGCGTGTCCGCCAGGCGCACCAGGGTCTCGTCGAGGGCGCCACCCACCTCGCCGGCTTGCACCATGGCCACGTAGAGGTGCCCGAAGACCTTGGGGTGGTTGGTCAGGCTGACCGACAGGCTCGAGCCCTGCTCGACCCGGGTGCGCACATCCCCGATGATCTGAGCGAAGGCGGTGTTCTGGGTCTGCTCCTGCAGCACGGTGAGCGCACGCACCAGCGTCAGCCCCGAGTTCACCATCGTCGCCAGTTGGCGGCTGAAGACGGCGACCTCCTTGGACTTCACCTTCTTGCCTATCCCGGGGAGCCTCACCGCTTTGTCGAGGGTGCCTACCCGCCGCTCGGTGATCCTGAGCGGCACGAAACCCTTGTCGCGCAGGGCTCTGGCCACCGATGCCGATGAGGCCGCCTCCATCTGCCCTCTCTGGACACCGCCGGCCCGGTTGCGCACCTTGTACTCGAAGGTCATCGTGGGGTTGCCCACTACCGCCCCCTCCCGAGGAGATCCAACAGTTCTTCGGGGTTCGTGGCCCGCTCCGTGGCTGCCGCCATGGAGACCCGGCCGGCCCGCACCAGCTGCGCCAGGGACTGCTCCATGGTGTGCATGCCGTGCTTCCCCCCGGATTGCATGGCGGTGCGGATCTGGTGCACTTTGCCCTCCCGGATCAGGTTCCGCACCGCCGGGGTGGCCACCATCACTTCCACGGCCGCCACCCGGCCCTCACCGATCAGCGTCGGGAGCAGCTGCTGGCAGACGACCCCCTGGATCGACCCGGCCAACTGGACGCGCACCTGCTGCTGCTGGTGGGAAGGGAAGACGTCGATGATTCGCTGCACCGTGCCGGGGGCGTCCTGGGTGTGGAGGGTGCCGAACACCAGGTGCCCCGTCTCGGCAGCGGTGAGGGCGGTAGCGATCGTTTCGAGATCCCGCAACTCGCCCACCAGGATGACGTCGGGATCCTGGCGCAAGGCGTGCTTGAGGGCACTGGCGAAGCTCAGGGTGTCGGTGCCCACCTCGCGTTGGTTCACCACCGCCGCCTTGTGGCGGTGCATGTACTCGATGGGATCCTCGACCGTTATCACGTGCACCGCCCGGGTGCGATTGATCAGGTCCACTACCGAGGCCAGGGTCGTCGACTTGCCCTGGCCGGTGGCTCCGGTGACCAGCACCAGCCCCCGACTCAAGCGAGCGAACTCCCCGACGATCGGGGGCATACCCAACTCCTCCAGCGACATGATCTGCTCGGGGATGGCCCGCAGCGCCGCCCCCACCGAGCCGCGCTGGAAGTACACGTTCACGCGGAAACGGCCCCGGCCCACCACAGGGTGGGAACAGTCGAGCTCGCGCCGCTCTTCCAGTTTCTCGCGCTGGCGGCCGCTCAGGATGGTGTAGATCAGGGTGCGAACCGTCCCCGGCATCAGCCGGTCGTATCCAGGAATGGGCTGAATCTCGCCGTTCAAGCGCAGCAACGGCGGCGAGCCGGCCGTCAGGTGGAGGTCGGAGGACCCCGACTCCAACACCAGCTCGAGCAGTTGGTTGAGGTGGTAGCCTGGGTCTTCACCGTCGACGGTGGCGTCACCCAGCTTCATCTCAGCGGCGGCAAGCTGCGACGCCGGCGCCGCAGTTGGCCCGTAGGCCAGGGCCAGCGCCATTTCCAGCCCGGAGCGAGAGCCAAGAGCGGGCACAATGCGGCAGCGGCTGAGTTTCGCCACCAGCGCCAGCTTGGTCCGGTTCATTGGGTCCGCCACAGCTACTACCAGGCCGTCGGAGCCCTCACGGCGGAGCGGCAGCACCTGCTGACCGGTGGCGGTGGCAGGGTCGAGGCGGTCCAGGGCGTCGGGGTTCGGCTGCCACCCTTTGCCCGGGTCGAAGTACTCTATGCCCAGGCGTTCGGCCGCCACCCGTAGGACCTCGTCGGGCCGGACCCGCCCCTCCTGCAGCAGCACCCGGGCGGGATGGATCCCGGCTCCGTCGGCACGGGCCAGCGCCTCCTCCAGCGCGGCGGCCTCGAGCCCACCGCCGTCCACGAGGAGCCGGCCCAACTGGCGAACAGCTTCGGACATCGCTCAGACCACCACCCTCAGGACTTCTTCCAGCGTCGTCATGCCAAGGCGCACCTTCTCCTGACCGTCCTGGCGGAGGGTGCGCATCCCCTGCTCTTCCGCCATCTTCTTGATCTCCCCCGACGGACGGCGCTCCACCGCCATCCGCTGGATCTCCTCGCTCACCACGAGCACCTCGTTGATGGAGAGGCGGCCCCAGTACCCGGTGCCCGAGCATGCCTTGCAGCCCGCGGCCTCGTAGACGGTTAGCGGCTCCCCCTGCGCCGGGAGGCCCACCTGGACCCGGACTTCGGGGCTGGCCTCGTGGGGCCGACGGCACCGCTGGCAGAGCTTGCGGGCCAGGCGCTGGGCCACGACGCAGTCGAGGGCCGAACTCACCAGGTAGGCCTCCACCCCCATGTCGATCAGGCGGCTGATGGACGAAGCGGCGTCGTTGGTGTGCAGGGTGGTGAGCACCAGGTGCCCCGTGAGGGCAGCTTCCACCGCCGTCTTGGCGGTCTCGGGATCGCGCACCTCGCCCACCAGCACGATGTCGGGGTCGGAGCGCAGGATCGCCTTCAGCGCGGTGGCGAACAGCAGGCCCGCCTTGCGGTTCACCTGCACCTGGGTGATCCCGGCGAGGCGGTACTCCACCGGGTCCTCCACGGTGATGATGTTGCGGTCCGGCCTGTTCAGCACGTTGAGTGCCGCATACAGGGTGGTGGTCTTCCCTGAGCCGGTGGGCCCCGTGACCAAGATGGCGCCGTAGGCCTTGGCCAGCGACCCCGAGAACCGCTCCAGCGAGTGGGGCATGAAGCCCAGGTCGGACAACTGCAGCACGGAGTCGTCCTTGTCGAGGACCCGGATGACCACCTTCTCCCCGTAGATGCTGGGCAGGGTCGCCACCCGCAGGTCGACGGCCCGGCCGCTGACCCGCAGGCCGACGCGCCCGTCCTGGGGCACCCGTCGCTCGGAGATGTCCAGGTCGGCCATGATCTTCACCCGACTGATCACCGCCCCCGAGACCGCCCGGGGGGTGCGCATCACCTCATGGAGCACCCCATCGATGCGGAAGCGAACGCGCAGGTCCTGCTCCCCTGGTTCGAGGTGGATGTCGGACGCCCGTTCGTTCACCGCCCGGGTGATCAGAGTGCTCATCAGTTTGACGACCGGGGCTTCCTCGACCGCGGCCTCGATCCTGGACAGATCCTCGGTGACCTCGCCGTCGGCCACCAGGTCCGCCAGGTCCGTCACCGAAGAGTCGAACCGGGCGAGGCGCCGGAGGGCTTCCAAGATGTCGCTGCGAGTGGCGATCCTCTGCGAGATGCGCATCCCGGTGACTGCCCGCAGGTCGTCGACGACCAACACATTCGCCGGGTCGGCCATGGCCACCACCAGATAGCCGTCCTCGAAACCGATGGGGATCACCCCGTAGCGGCGGGCCAACGACTCGGGCAGGAGCGCGGCCGCGGCCGGATCGATAGTGATCTCTGCCAGGTTGACGTACTCCAACCCGGAGTGTCGAGCCAGAATCCGGACGATGTCGGCCTCGGCGACGATGTGCTCCTCGACCAGGACCCGGGTCAGCGGCAACCCCGATTCGGCCCGCACCGTCGCCGCCCTTTCCAGGTCGCGACGGCTGACCAGGCCCTCCTCCAGCAGGAGCGACCCGATGTGCTCGGCATCTGCAGGCATCGACTGTCCCTCCGGACGGCAGACCTGGGGGATTGTCGGCAGCCGCGATGGGACCCTTGAGCCGGTTGACGCCATCTCGCGGCACGCCGAAAGTCGTTCCTGACCCAGCCCGCCCCCGGTGGCGCTATGTCCGTAGGAGGCGAACCCGGCGGCCTCCCGTGCGCGGCTAGGAGCTGGCCGCGACCCTCCGGGCGGCTGCCCGCCGCATGACGGCCAGCGGGGCCTCCACCCCGGTCCAGAGTTGGAACGACAGCGCCGCCTGGGCGACCAGGAGGTCGAGGCCGTCGGCGGTGGGCAGCCCGGCAAGTCGGGCCGCGGCCACCGCCGGGGTGTCCTCCGCCCCATAGGGCATGTCGATCAAGCCCGCCGCCTCCTCCACCACTCCCGGCGGCAGCGCCTCCCCGTGCATGCCCACGGGCGTGGCGTTCACTACGACGGCTCCGGGGACCGGCTGCCCCCACGGCACTTCCACCGCCGCCACCCCCAGCGCCGCAGCCAGGGCCCCGCCCACCCCCGGGCGGCGGGTGGCCACGCTGATGACGGCGCCGGCAAGAGCCGCCAGCGCCGCCGCCGCCGCTCCCCCGCCACCCAGCAGCAGAACGGGCCCGGCCGAGGGAAGCCCGGCCCATGCCCGCGCCAGGTGCAAGCCCCCCACGTCCGTGTTGTGACCCACGACGGCGGCCCCCTCCCCCACCAGGGTGTTCGCCGCCGCGCCGCGCGCCGCCTCGGGCGCCAGCCGGTCGGCCGCCGCCGCCGCCGTCCTCTTGTGCGGCATGGTGACGTTGGCGCCGTGCAGGGCGCCCGCCCGGATCTCGGCACAGGCCCGGTACACCCCGGCGGCGTCCACCCGCCGCGCCTCGTACCGCCCCTCGATGCCCACCGCCGCCAGCGCAGCCTGGTGAATGGCCGGCGACCGGGAGTGCCCCACCGGGTCGCCGAGGAGGACCAGCCTCACGGGATCAGCCCCACCTCCCGCGACTGCTCCTGCAGCAGCAAGAACTCGTCGAAGTCGGCAGTGAAGGCGTGGTGCCCGTCGGCGTCGCTGAGCACGTAGTATAGGTAGTCGGTCTCCGCCGGGGCCGCCGCCGCCCGCAATGAGGCCAGTCGCGTCCCGGAGATGGGGGTGGGCGGCAGCCCCTTGTTGCGGTAGGTGTTGTAGGGCGAGTCGATCTGCAGATCGTCGAGGCTCAGCCCTCCTGGGGGCAACCCCCCGAGGGCGTACACGATGGTGGCGTCGATCTGCAGGACCATGTCGAGGTCCAGGCGGTTGAAGACCACGCTGGCGATGATGGGGCGCTCCTCATCCAGGGCCACCTCCCGCTCGATCAGGGAGGCGATGATCACCCCCTGGTACGGGGTGAGGCCCCGTCCCGTCAGGTAGGACCAGTCGACCGAAGCCACCCGCTGCTCGGCAGTGGTGGCGAGCAGTTGGAGCACCCTGGCCGCCGGGTCGTTCTCGAAGATCTCGTAGGTGTCGGGGAAGAGCAGGCCCTCCCAGTCGGCCAGCGTCTCAGGCGCGGCGGGGAGCAGGTCCGAGGTCACCGAGCCGTCGAGCAGGGCGCCTTCGAGCGCGGACACCTCGAAGCCGGCCTGCTCCGCCAGGGAATCCAGCATCTCGGCCGTGGTAAGGCCCTCAATGAGTGTGATACGCACCACCCCGCCGCCCGGCCCCTCCACCAGGGCGGCGATGGCGGCATCGACACTCATCCCCGTCTCCAGGTCGTAGGTGCCCGCCTGCAGCCGGTCGCTGACCTGCTGCAGTCGCACGGCGCGCTCGAACTCCGGCGCCGACGAGATCACTTCCGCCTCGGCCAGGAGGCGGCCGATCTGCGCCGCCGAAGACCCGGCGGGTATCTCCACCTCGACGACCACTCCAGCCACCGGTCCGTCATCCCCACCGCCGAGGGCGTCGTTCACCATGCCGGCGAGCACCCTCACCCCGGCATAGGCTCCCCCGAACAGGACGACCACCAGGGCGATGGCCCCCAGCACCTTCAGGCTGGCCTTCAGCCAGCGGTTCTCGTCGTCCCCATTCGGGGGAGCCCCGTGCCGCCTGTCGCTCATCGCCCACCATCCAAGTACGCCTGGAGCAGTATCGCCGCGGCCACCCGGTCGCGCACGGCGCGCCGGCGCCGCCCCGAGAGCCCGGCCTGGACCAGCACCCGCTCGGCGCTGACCGTGGTGAAGCGCTCGTCGAGCAGATCGACCGGCAGCCCGGTGCACCGGGCCACCTCGGCGGCGAAGCGACGCGCCTCGGCCGCTGCCGGGCCTTCGCTCCCGTTGAGGCTCACCGGCAGCCCGACCACGATGCGCTCCACGCCGAGGTCGATGCCTAGGCGAGCGATCTGCTCCATGAGCCGGGGATCGGTGGCATCGAGCACGCCGTGCGGCTGGGCCGAGATGCCCAGCGGGTCGCTCACCGCCGTCCCCACCCGGCGGGACCCGGGATCCAGACCAAGCACGCGGCCCGGGGTCATGCTCCCCTCAGGGCTTCCCGGCCCGCCTCCCGGGCCGCCTCGAGGGCCTCACCCAGGCGGTCCCCGTGGGGACCGCCGGCCTGTGCCAGTTCAGGGTCGCGGCTCGACCCTCCACCGAGCAGCCGGGCCGCCGGGCCCAGCACCCCAGCGGCGGAGAGCCCCCCGGCCACCAGGTCGCGGGTGACGGCCGCCACCAGGCTTGCCTTGCCGTCGCACTCCGCCCCCAGCACCACCAGGCCCCGTCCGAGGCGATCGCGTACCTGGATGGCCAGGGCCCGCAGCTCATCGGCCGCCAGGCCCGTCCGGGCGGCCACCAACAGCCGCGACGATCCCACTGCCTCCGCCTCGCCGGCCAGGCCGCCGGCATCCCCGGCGCGCGCCTGGGCCTCGTGGGCCTCCAGCCGCTTCTCCAGGTCCCGGTTGCGGCCGAGCAGGGCGCCCACGGCCTCCCCGGCGCCGTCGGGGCGCACCCGGAGCCGGTGAGCCACCCCCAGCAGTTCGGCCCGGAGATCGCTGAGGTAGCGGTAAGCCTGGGAGCCTGTGTAGGCCTCCACCCGCCGCACGTTGGACCCGATCGACGACTCCCCCACCACCACCACCGGTCCGATCTGCCCGGTTGCCTGCACGTGGGTGCCGCCGCAGAGCTCGCGGGAGAAGTCGCCCGCCTCCACCACCCGCACCCGTTCGCCGTACTTGTCGCCGAAGAACGCCAGTGCCCCCATCTCCTCGGCCTCGTGGCGCGACACCTCGAAGGCCCGGACCCGGGCGTTCTCGATGACCCGGTCGTTGGCCGCCTCCTCCACGGCGGCAAGTTCCTCGGCGCCGACGGCGGCGAAGTGAGCGAAGTCGAAGCGGAAGCGTCCCGGCTCTACCAGCGACCCGGCCTGCTGCACGTGCGACCCCAGCACCCGGCGCAGGGCCCAGTGCAGGACGTGCGTGCCCGAATGGGCCCGACGGATGCGCTCCCGCCGGTCGGCGTCGACGGCCAGCGTGGCCTCCTGGCCCACCTGCAGCACCCCGGCGGTCACCTGGGCCCGGTGCCCGTGCAGGCCGTG
>JBDROA010000013.1:0-2472 GCA_043810615.1 Actinomycetota bacterium
AGTGAAGGACCCCCCTCGCCTCGCAGACACGGCACTCCCGTTCCTATTCCTCCCCCTCAAGACTTGCGGCGCAATACGGGCGTCTGTCCACGGCCACCGGACGGCCAGAGAGGCCTGATCGCCGGTAGGAGAGGTGCAGCGGGAGAATCGCGACGCTTCCGTCGAATCGGCATCGAGCAGGCCTTCAGAAGCCCGCTGAACCCTGTTGGGCCGCAGATCTTCAGGGGGAGGTGGCGACGAGTCCTCGAGGAGCCGGAGAGGGTCCGTCAACCACACCAAACCCGTCGAGGCTGAGTACAGGACCCCCCTCGCCCCACAGACTCGGCACTCCCCGTTCCCGTTCCTCCCCCTCAGGGGGAGGTGGCGGCGATGCTCTGAGAGCCGCCGGAGGGGGTCCGTCTCCAAGACCGGACGGGTTCGATGTGGGTAAAGGACCCCCCTCGCCTCGCAGACTCGGCACTCCCCGTTCCGAGGATGTCCCGGTCGTCGTGGAAGTTCGGTGGCGGCCTCCGGTTTGTTCATTGTGGCATCAGGCGGTGGCCCGTAGGTCGGCCAGCCCTGGTTGGTGGGCGGTGGCTTGTTCGAGAGCGGCAGCCAGTTGGGGTAGCTGCCGGTAGCCTTTGATCCGGCGGAACTGGCTGCGGGCGGCTTCCATGCCGGCGGCTGCCCACCGCAACACCATTTCCCCGTCTCTCCACCGTTTCACGTTGGCCGAGTGTTCGCGGACGATTTGGATCATCGACTCCACCGGGTTGGTGGAGAACACCGTTTTGAGCAGCGACCCGCTGATCCCGAGGCGGGTGACGGTGAGCGTCTCGGCGAGGCCTTCACGCAGCGACCCAGCGGCGCCAGGGTGTTTGCGTTGCAGCGCTCGGGCAAGCGCCTCCAACTCGGCCTGGGCAGCGTCCGGGTCGGGGTTGGCCCAGGCGGCCCGGAGCTTGCGCCGCACCCAGGAATGCTCGGCGTCGGGAAGATGGTCCAACACGTTGCGTTCCTTGTGGATGCGGCAGCGTTGGATCAGCGCCTTTGGGCCGAACACCGCAGGGATCCCCCTGGTGAGCGCCTTGGACCCATCGACCACGAACAGGATCCCCTTGCTGACGTCGAGGCCCCGATCTTGGAGGTCGGCGAGCAGGCGGGTGACCAGGGCCTTGTTCTCAGTGGTGCCCTCCATCACTGCCAGCGGCACCTTGGCGCCATCCTCGCTCACCCCCAACGCCCCGACCAGTTGATGCTCAGCGAAACCGAACCCGTCGACGAAGACGACCGGCCACCGCTCCGCATCCAGGCGGCGTCCCATCAGCTCGCCGAGCCGGTCGGTGGTGGCGGTCACAAACCGCCGGGACACAGCCGACTTCGACGTGGCCGACGAGCGCTCCACGGTGGCATCACCCACCGGCTCCAACGCTGCGCCGTAACGGCGGGTTGACAGGCCCGCCAGCATCGCCCCCACCATATGCTCGGCCAACAGGTCGGAAGCCCGCGCCTCCTCATACGTCTCCAACCTGGCCTCCCCGGTGTCATCGGCGGTGCGTACCCGGGGACGCCGCACCGCCACCCTGCGGCCGCCCAGGATCACCGAGCCGTCCTCGCTGCCGTGACGCTTGCAGGTGCGGTACGGGTCGTGGCGGCCCTTCGGACCCGCCAGCCCGGCGACCTCGACCCGCATCAGCTCGTCGAGCACCTCCAAACCGATCGCCACCGAAGCGGCCAACACCCCCTCCTGCAGCCGCTCGGCGAACCGGCCCACCAGCTCATCCACCTGCCCGGCCAGCCCGTCGGGAACAGCCGTCCGCCCCCCCAACGGACCGACCACAACCAGCCTGCGCTCCTCCCCACCGCCAGCATCAACCCTGCCCGTGTGCTTGTCTGTCATCGGCGGTCCTCCTCCAGTCTTGTCGGACTCCCCGAGCCTCCCACGCCGGGCGGCTCGAGGGGGAGGACCGCCACCCCAACTTCTACGACTTTCGGGACAACCTCCAACCCGGTGGCACACTCCGACACGAAGTGGCGAGCGGGCGACCTGGAATTGCTCATCGCCCTCGCCAAAGGCTCCACCCGCAGAGACGCCGCCCGCTCCGCCGGTGTCAGCGAACGCACCGCTCACCGTCGGCTTGCCGAACCCGGCTTCCGGACCCAACTCGACACCCTGCGACAACGGCTCCTCACCGCCCGTATCCAACACGAAGCCACAGCACCCCCCGAAGATGCCAGCGCCGCGCACATCTCACCTGCCAGCACCACCGACCCGCAATCCCCCGAACCGACCGACGAGAGACCGCCACCCTCCACGCCTCACCGCCTCCAATCCCCCGACCCGCTACAGGCAATCACCGACACCGGTTCGAGAAGTGACCCGTCCGCACTCCCAGTCGTTACGGTGCCGGCGCACCGACTCGTGGCCGAGGCAAGACGCATCAACATGAGACTCACCCTCCGCGGCGCCGACACGCTGTTGTGGCAGCCCGAATT
>JBDROA010000014.1:0-28448 GCA_043810615.1 Actinomycetota bacterium
GGAGGGCCCGCCGCAGCGGGCCCTCCGCAAGTTACCGGTCCTGTTGGGGACTAAGCGAGATCCAGCCGGTACCAGAACTCGCAGTTCCAAGTGTCGCCGGCCTGCGACGGGTTGTGCTTGTACCCGCCGATGGTGTCGGCCCACACCGCGCCAGGGTCGAGCCGCTGGTACAGCGGGATGATGACCAGCTGGTCGGCGAGGATGGCTTCCGCCTCCTCGAAGTACACGGCCAGTTCGCCCTCATCGACGGTGGCGTTCATCAGGTCGCGCAGCACGCCGAACCGGGCTGAGTTCTCGTCCTGATAGCCCGCAGCCTGGTTGTACCCGGCGGGGTCACGGTCGGTGACCTCGGGGGTGCCCCAGCGGTAGTAGTTCTGCCCGTCCGGGGCGGGAGCCTCGGGGTCGAACAGGTCGTGGATCGAGACCAGGCCGGCCAAACCGGGGGTGCCGACCCACGCCCACTCACCGAAGTCCCAGTTCCCGAAGTCGAGGGTCTCACCGAAGAACAGTGAGGAGTCCTCGAGCTGGGCCTCGTAGGCGATGCCGGCGGCGTTGAACATCTCAATGAACAGCTCGGACAGCAGCACGCGGGCTGCGTTGTTCGAGGTCGTCGAGAAGACGGCCTTGGGGGGCACTGCCGCGCAATCCACGCCTTCCTCTTCGCAGAGGGCGGCGATGTACTGCTGTGACATCGCGGGGTCGTAGTTGTACTGGTCCCAGTTGGCATGGGACAGGCTGGGAGTGAACGCATCGACGTACGACGACATCGGCTCGACCTGACCCTTGAGGATCTCGTCGACGATCTTGTCCTTGTCGATGGCGTGCGCCACGGCCTTGCGGTAGTTGAGGTGCAGGTTGTAGGAACCCGGATTGCGAACCTGGTGATTCGCGCCGAACTGGAAGTTCAAGTGCTCCCAGATCGGGCCCGACAGCACCTCGACCGACGCGCCCTGGGACTCGAGGGTCTGGAGGTCCTCGATGGTCTCCACCGAAGGCGGCGGGTTGATCATGTCAACCTCACGGGCCTTGAAGGCATTGATCATCGAGGCGGTCTCGGGGATTTGGCGGAAGACGATGCTGTCCAGGTAGGGCAGCTGCTGTCCGGTCTCCGGATCGGTCTTCCAGAAGTTGTCGTTGCGGACGACCTTGACGAACTCGCCCTTCTGCCACTGGTCGACCTTGAACGGGCCGCAGGACAGATAGCCGGTCTCGTTGTAGTCGGCCATGAAGTCGGTGCCCTCGATCTGATGCATCGGCAGGATGCCGCCGAAGATCAGCTCCGCCTGCACGGTCGGCGCGGTCAGGGTCACCGAGAAGGTCTTGTCGCCGGCGACGACGGACTCCGGGATGATGTCCTCGTAGATCTGCTTGAAGATCGGGTAGTCCGGATCCATGATCGTCTGGTACGTGAATTCGTAGTCGTAACCAGAGACCGGGGTACCGTCTTCCCACACCGCTTCATCGCGGATCACGTAGTTGATCGTCTCGCTGCCGTCGGCGTTCACGACGATGCCGCCGTTCGCCACCGAGGGCAGTTCGGTGACCAGATCCGCCGTCAGCTCCAGGGTGAACCCGTCGATCTCCTGAGTACCGCACTGCCACGTCTGGGCGATGATGGCAACGATGAAGTTGTCACCGCCCGGGGCAAAGGTATTCAGGGTCGGGGGTTCCTGGTCGGAGGCGTAGAGGGCCTGGCCGCCGTAGGGCTTGCCCGGGGGCAGTGTCGTTGTCGTGGCCGCGGTCGTAGTCGGCCCGGCCGTTGTGGTGGTTGCTTCCGTAGTGGTCACCGCGCCGGTGGTGGTGGTGGTCTCACCCGCGTCATCGCCGCAGGCGGCGATCACCAGCGCGAACGCCAGCAGAAGCCCGAGCCACGTCAGGTTGCGACGTCGCCACAGATGCTTCAAAGCGCTTCCTCCTTGTCAGCTTCAGTCGTCGGGTCCCGCGTCCCCGGCCTCGCTCACGACAAGCGCACAACGAGAACCAGGGTGGTCACAGCGAACAGCACCCCCACCGACACCGTAATCCTGTCGAGATTGCGCTCGACCACCGTCGACCCCGTAAGGCCGCCCAGCGGTCCCATTCCCCCACCGAAGGCCTCGGCCAGACCGCCGCCCCTGCCGGCATGCAGCAAGATCAGCGCGATGAGGGCCAGGGACAAGAGAACGTGGATTCCGATGACGATGCCGTCTATCACCAACGAGTCCCTCCTAAGACAACGGCCTGCCAACAACGCAGGCCGCAGGAACAGTATGGACGGCCGGAGGCCCATAAGCAAGTTCGGCCGGTCCCCGAGGCCTCGGCTCTCAGTGCTTCCTGTGGGCCTGCTCGGCGACCGCCCGGGCGGCGGCCGCTGCCTTCTCCGGGTCGCCCAGGTAGAACCGGTCCACGGCGTCCAGATCGCCGTCCAGTTCATACACGAGGGGAATCCCCGTGGGGATGTTGAGGCCAGGGATCTCCTCGTCCGAGATCCTGTCGAGGTGCTTCACCAGGGCCCGCAGGCTGTTGCCGTGGGCCGACACCAGTACTCGCCTCCCCACCCGCAGGGCGGGCACGATGAAGTCGTACCAGAAGGGCAGCATGCGGGCGACCACGTCGGCCAGGCTCTCGCTGGCTGGGAGCAGGTCGGGGCTGAGATCGCGGTACCGCGGGTCGTGACGCGGGTGCCGGGGGTCTTCCGGGATCAACGGGGGCGGGGGGATGTCGTAGGAGCGGCGCCACACGGCGACCTGCTTCTCGCCGTAGCGCTCAGCCGTCTGGACCTTGTCCAAGCCCTGGAGAGCGCCGTAGTGCCGTTCGTTGAGCCGCCAGTGCCGCACCACGGGCAGCCACAGCCGGTCCATGGCTTCCAGGGTGAGGTTGAGGGTGAGGATGGCGCGCTTCAGGTAGGACGTGAAGGTCAGATCGAAGTCGTACCCCTCTTTGGTCAGCAGCCGTCCCGCCGCCTTCGCCTCCCGTTTCCCCTTGGCGCTGAGCCCGACGTCCGTCCACCCGGTGAAGCGGTTCTCCAGGTTCCACTGGCTCTCACCGTGGCGCAGCAGCACCAGCCTGGTCGGCATGTCTCTCTCCCGTATGTGTCGCCCCGACCGTAGCGGGTCCGCGCCCCTTCCCGGCCCCATCCGGGAACCGGCACGCCGTCCCGGCCAACCCTCTTCCACAACGCCATTCCGCCGGCGATGCCTTGCGCCGACAGCCACGGCTCTGCGCGCCGGCGGCATCCCCCCATCGGCAGCGCCCGCCCCGCCTTGGGGGCTTCGCCGGCGCCGGAGGGCCCGTCAGATCCAGTAGCGCACGAGGGAGGCGAACTTGTCGGGGTCGAGCGAGGCCCCGCCCACCAGGGCCCCATCGATATCCCGCTTCGCCATTAGCCCGGCGATGTTGCCCGCCGTCACCGACCCCCCGTACACGATGCGAACCTGCTCGGCCGCCGCCTCTCCCCAGCCCTCGCCGACCAGCCGACGCAGGAAACCGATGGCGTCTGCCGCCTGCTCGTTGCTGGCGGTGCGCCCGGTGCCGATGGCCCAGACCGGCTCGTAGGCCACCACCAGGGAGGCCACCGTGGCCGCCTCCAGGCCCTGCAGGGCACCCCGCAACTGGGTGCCGATGACCGGCTCGGTGATCTCCTGCTCTCGCTGTTCCAGCGTCTCCCCCACCGCGACGATGGGGCTCATGCCGTTGGCCAGCACCGCCCGCAGCTTGCGAGCCACCACGGTGTCGTCTTCGCCGAAAAGGTGGCGGCGTTCGGAGTGGCCCACCACCACCCACCTCACCCCGAGGCGAGCCAGCATCGGCGCCGATATCTCGCCGGTGAAAGCCCCCTGGGGCTCCCAGTGCACATTCTGGGCCCCAAGTTGGATGCGCAGGTAGTCGGTTTCGATGACCGTCTGCACCGATCGCAGGGCGGTGAAGGGCGGGCACACCACCACGTCCACCCGGTCGTAGTCCCCCGGGTCGAGGCGATACCCCAGCTTCTGCACCATCTGGATGGCCTCCAGATGGGTGGCGTTCATCTTCCAGTTGCCGGCGATCAGATCCTTACGCGCCATCGGCCCACCTCCCCAACGCTTCGATCCCGGGCAGCGTGCCCGCTTCCAACAGCTCCAGCCCGGCGCCTCCGCCGGTGGACAGGTGCGAGACGGCCTGCTCCATGCCGAAGGAGCGCAGCGCCGCCACGCTGTCTCCCCCGCCGACCACCGTGTAGGCGTTCGAAGCGGCCACGGCCTCGGCGACGGCCCGGGTGCCGCCGGCGAAGGTCGGCCACTCGAACACTCCCATGGGACCGTTCCAGAACAGGGTGTCGCAGCCCCCGATGATGGCGGCGAAACGCGCCGCGGTCTCCGGCCCGATATCGAGCCCCATAGTCCCCCGCCGGATGGCCGTGGCCGCGGCGACGCGATGGGGAGCGTCCGCCTCGAAGCGGTCCGCCACCACCAGGTCCACCGGCAGGACCACCCGCGAGCCGAACTCCGCGCCGAGCACCGCTCCCACCTCGTCCACCATCTCGGCTTCCACCTTGGAGTCCCCCACCTGGTACCCCTCGGCGGCCAGCAGGGTGAAGCACATCGCCCCGCCCACCACCATGGCGTCCACCTTGGGCAGCAGCGCCCGAATCACGCCGAGCTTGTCGGAGACCTTGGCCCCGCCGAGGACCACCACATAAGGGCGGTCGGGGTCGCGCAGCAAGCGGTCGAAAGCCACGATCTCCTCGGCCAGCAGCCGGCCGGCGGCCGACGGCAGCCGCTCGGCCACCCCCACCGTCGAGGAGTGGGCGCGGTGAGCCGAACCGAAGGCATCGAGGACGAACAGGTCGGCCAGGGCGGCGAGAGCGTCCGAGAGCGCCGGGTCGTTCTTCGTCTCCCCCGGAGCGAAGCGGGTGTTCTCGAGGACCACCACCTCGTCCGCGGCGGCCTCGGCCACAGCCCGGCGGGCCCCCTCGCCGACCACGTCCGGGGCGCAACGCACCGGGAACCCGCCCAGCTCGCCCAGCCGCGCCGCCACCGGGGCCATGGAGGAGCGCGGGTCGGGGCCCTTGGGCCGTCCCAGGTGGCTGCACACCACCACGCGGGCGCCCCTCCGGCGCAGTTCCTCGATGGTGCGCAGGCTCGATACGATGCGGAAGTCGTCCCCGACCCGGTCTCCGTCGAGGGGCACGTTCAGGTCGGCCCGCACCAGCACGCTGCGGCCCGACACCTCGAAGTCGTCGATGGTGCGGAACTTCGTCAAGGGCTCCTCCGGCGTCTCAACCCGGTCACGCTAGCCGCCGCAGCACGGCCCCCAAGCGGGCGGCGTCGTGCTGCGGCCGCGGCGCCGCGGCGTCGGCGAGGCCGGCAGCCTCGACCTTCGCCCCAAGGCTCTCGATCTCGCCCCGGTCGGCCCAGACCGCCTCCAGGGCGGCGGGCACACGGAACGGCGCGTCGTTGGCCACGACCACGTCGGGAGCTCGCATCCCGGTGACGGTGCACAACGCCCGCACGTGAGCGGCGCCGTCCAACCCCAGGGTCTCCCCGTCCTGCGTGGTCAAGTTGCAGATGTACACCAGCCGCCCCGGTGAGGCGTTCAGCCCCGCAGTCATCCCCGGAACCACCAGGGTGGCTGCCAGGGAGGTGAACAGGCTCCCCGGGCCGACCACCACCTGATCGGCCTCGGCCAGGGCGGCCAGGGCCGAGGCCGAGGCGGCCGCGTCCGGCGGCTCGACTGCCAGGGACTCGATCCTCCCCCGACTGAGAGCGATGGCCGTCTGCCCCCGGACCCCGATCCCGTCGATCACGGCCTGCAGGTGGAGCGGCACCGGTGCCGCCGGCACGACCCGGCCCCGGACCCCCAGCAGCCGTCCCAGCTTCGCCAGGGCCGCTTCGAGGCCTCCTTCCGAAACGGCCAGGGCGGCCAGCAACAGGTTGCCCAGCGAGTGCCCGGCCACGTCCCCGGCCTCGAACCGATGGCATACCATGCCCCGCCAGGGCGAAGGGTCGGCGCTCAGGGCCAGCAAGGCCCGGCGGCAGTCCCCCGGAGGCGGCACCCCCAAAGCGGGAGTCAGTCGGCCCGACGACCCTCCGTCGTCGGCGACGCTCACCACTGCGGTGATCGCCGCGGCGTAGCCCCGTATGGCGGTCAGGGCCTGGGCCAGGCCGTGGCCCCCGCCCAGGGCCACCACCTTCGGGCCCGGCGCCCCCGGCTCCAGTTCCTCGAGGAGCGGGGCCGCCATGAGGTCGACGGTGGTCATCGCTCCAGGTCCCGATGGCGCACGGCGGCCTCCACGTCGTGCTCCCCCAGCCAGCGCCCCAGTTCCTCGGCGATCACCACCGAGCGATGCCGACCCCCGGTGCAGCCCACCCCGATGGTCAGATAGGTCTTGCCCTCGGCCTCGTAGCGAGGCAGCAGGAATTCGAGGAGGGCTTCGGTGTGCTCCAGGAACGCGGCGGTGTCGGATGGAACCAGCACGTAGGCGCGCACCTCGTCGTCGTAGCCGGTGAGGGGCCTCAGGTCCGGGGCCCAGTAGGGGTTGGGCAGAAAACGCACGTCGAAGAGCAGATCGATGACCCGCGGCACCCCGTACTTGAAGCCGAACGAGATTACCGCCACTCGCAGTGGCCGCTGCGGCCTCTCGCCCGAGAAGATCTCGCCCAGCGCCCGGCGCAGATCGGGCACCGTACGGTCCGAGGTGTCGACCACCACGTCGGCTCTACCGCGCAGGTCCTCCAGGGCGGCGCGCTCCAGCGCAATCGACTCGCCCACAGTGGGCGCCTCCACCGGGTGCGGCCGCCGGCTTTCCTCGAACCGCTTGGCCAGCACCTCGTCGTCGGCGTCGAGGAACAGCAGCGTGGTGGGCACGCCATCGGTATCCAGGGCGGCCAGCACTTGCTCCAGGGCCTCGAAGGAGAGCCCGCCGCGAGTGTCCACCGCCACCGCCAGGCATCGCCGACGCGGGTCGCTCGTCGGGTCGGCCTGCTGCACGACCTGGGAGATGAGCGAGGCGGGCAGGTTGTCGATGACGAAGAATCCCAGGTCCTCCAGAGCTTTGCCGGCCAGGGACCGGCCCGCGCCCGACATGCCGGTGATCACCACCAGTTGCGGCCGCTCAGGCACCTTGCTCCTCCTCTTCCCCGCCGGCCGGGCCCCGGCGCTCGACGGCGGCCGGCGCCGGGGCGTGCAGGGCGAAGTGCACCGCCGCCGCCACCCCGGCCGGGACCACCCGGCTCAACTCCTCCACTCCGGCGTTTCGTATCTTCGCCAGCGACCCGAAGTGCCGCAACAGAGCCTGGCGCCGGACCGGGCCCACCCCGGGCACCGCGTCGAGTGCCGAGCCCACCATACGCCGCCCCCGCAGGGTGCGGTGGTAGCCCACGGCGAAGCGGTGCGCCTCATCGCGCACCTGCTGCAGGAGGTAGAGCGCCTCCTCGGTGCGGGCGAGGCGGAGCGGCTCCGCCTGCCCGGGCAAGTGGACCTCCTCCGCCCGCTTGGTCAGGCCGGCCACCGGGATCGCCAGGCCCAGGTCGGCCACCACCTGCACCGCGCGCGACACCTGGCCGGTTCCGCCGTCCACCAGCAACAGAGAGGGCGGGTACGCGAAGTGCCCGCGTTCTCCCACCGGCTGCTCCCGCGCCCGCAGATAAGCGGTGAGCCGGCGTCGAAGAACCTCCTCCATGGCGGCGAAGTCGTCCTGCCCCGCCACCTGGCGGATGCGAAAGCGGCGGTACTCGTTACGCCGCGGCAGGCCGTCCTCCATAACCACCATGGAGCCAACGGTGTCGGTCCCCTGGATGGTCGAGATGTCGTAGCACTCGATGCGCAGCGGCGGCTCGGGCAGGCCCAGGGCGTCCTGCAGGCTGCGCAGGGCCCGGGCCCGGGCGTTGTGGTCGCCGTGGCGCTGCAGGCGGTGCCGGGAGAACACCTCGGCGGCATTGGCCTGGGCGGTGGCCAGCAGCCGCCGCTTGGCGCCCCGCTGAGGCACTCGCAGCAGCAGCCTCCCCCCGCGCCGGGTCGCCAGCCACTCCTGCCAGACCCCGGCTTCGTCGGGCAGCACCGGCACCAGGACTTCGGGAGGGGGGCGGTCGTCGCCGTACACCTCTCTCAGGAGCCGCCCGATCAGTTCGGGAGTGGCCACCTCCTCGACCTTGTCCACCACCGTGGCGAGCCTCCCGGTCACCCGTCCCCGGCGCACCGTGAGCACCACCAGCGCCGCCTCCAGGTCGTCCTCCGCCACGGCCAGCAGGTCGAAGTCCTCCTTGCGCAGGGTGGCCACCTCCTGGCGCGCCAGGGCTTTCTCCACGGCGGCGGCCTGATCCCGCAGGCGAGCGGCCCGCTCGTACTCCAGCGCCTCCGACGCCGCCTCCATGTCGGTGCGCAGGCGCGCCAGCACCGCCTCGCTGTCCCCGCCCAGGAAGCCGGCCAGGCCGTCCAGGTGCGCGGCGTAGTCCTGCGGCACCACCCCTCCAATGCAGGGGCCGGCGCAGCGCTCGATGTGGAAGAGCAGGCAGGGCCGGTCCTGGGCCTGCTGATGACGAAAGCGGCTGTTGGTGCAAGTGCGCACCGGGAAGGTGCGCAGCAGCAGGTCGAGGGTCTGGCGGATGGCGTAGGCGTTGGCGTAGGGACCGAAGTACTGGGTGTCGCGTCGCCGGCGGCCTCGCATCACCGTGGCCCGGGGCCACTCCTCACCCCGGGTGATGGCCAGGTACGGGTAGGACTTGTCGTCGCGCAGGCGGATGTTGAAGCGGGGCCGGTGCTCCTTGATGAGGTTGTACTCCATCATCAGTGCCGCCACCTCGCCGTCGGTGACGATCCACTCCACCGACGACGCGGCGTCCACCATCGCCTGGGTGCGCACCGGCAGGTCGCGCCCGAAGTACGACGCCAGGCGCTTGCGCAGCGACTTAGCCTTGCCGGCGTACAGCACCGCCCCGTGGCGGTCGCGGAACAAGTAGGCGCCCGGCGTGTCGGGGATCTCGGAGGGCGCGGGACGGCGCTCCATGGTGGAGCAGGGTACCGCCCGCCCGCCGCCACCCCCGGCAGGCCCCGGTGCCCTCCGGCGTCTTGGGCACGGGCCGGGCGGCGCGGTTCTCGGGCTAGCGCCGCACCCAGCGGGCGGCCAGCAGGCGGGGGATCTGCCGCTGGGCGGCCAGCAGGGGATCCTCGGCAGCGCGCCGCTCCCCCACCCCGTGCTCCACCAGGCGATCCAGGCACCATCCGGCCCCCGCTGCCGCGGTCAGGAGCCCCGCCAGAGAGCGGTGGTGGAAGACCACGGTTCCCTCTCCGGCGGACTCCTCGCTGGTTCCTTCCTCCATGTACGGACCCCACCGCCACAACACCTCGCCGTCGTCGGGGTCCACCAGTGGGCCCGAGCCGCGCGCGGTGTAGGCCGGGTGATTCGCCACCAGAGCCAGCACCCCGCCGGGCCGCACCGCGGCGGCGGCCGCCGCGAAGAGCGCCCCGGCATCGGCCAGGTGCTCCACCACCAGCACCGCCAGCGCGCCGTCCAGCGAACCGGTTCGTACCCAGCCCAGGTCGGGCAGGCGGCACACCGCCACCGGCCCCGCCTTCGCCGCCCGCCGGGCGAGCCGCTCCGACAGGTCGCACCCCAGCACCCGGGCTCCCCGGACGGCCAGGGCACGCATCACCTCGCCCTCCCCGCACCCCAGTTCCAGGTAGCGGCCACCGGGAACGGGGCCGAGGGCGGACACCGCCAGGGGTACGACCTCCTCGGCGTAGACCGGATCGGCGGCCACTTCGGCCACCCACCAGTCGGCCAGAGCATCGTCCCAGGCCCGGCTCATGGCACCAGCAGGTGGCGCAGGAACTTCCCGGTGTAGCTCTCCGGCACCACCGCCACCAGCTCCGGTGGGCCGGTCGCCACCACCCGGCCGCCCTCGTCGCCCCCTTCGGGGCCCAGGTCGATGACCCAGTCGGCCGACTTCACCACATCGAGGTTGTGCTCGATCACCACCACCGTGTTCCCCGCCTCGACCAGGCGCTGCAGCACCCGGAGCAGCTTGCGCACATCCTCGAAGTGAAGGCCGGTGGTGGGCTCGTCCAGGATGTAGAAGGTGCGCCCCGTGGCCCGCTTCCCCAGTTCCGCCGCCAGCTTCACCCGCTGCGCCTCGCCGCCGGAGAGGGTGGGGGCAGGCTGGCCCAGCTTCACATAGCCGAGGCCCACGTCGTACACGGTCTGCAGCACCCGGCCGAGGCCGGGTTGGTTCTCGAAGAACACCAGCGCCTCGCTCACCGACATCTCGAGCACGTCGGCGATGCTGTGCCCCTTCCACAGCACCTCCAGGGTCTCCCGGTTGTAGCGGCGCCCCTTGCACTGCTCGCAGCGGATGTAGACGTCGGGCAGGAAATGCATCTCGATCTTGATGGTGCCGTCGCCTTTGCAGGCCTCGCAGCGGCCCCCGGGCACGTTGAACGAGAAGCGCCCCGGCTTGTAGCCCCGGGCCCGGGCGTCGGGGGTGCTGGAGAAGAGTTCGCGCACCCGGTCGAACAGCTTGGTGTAGGTGGCGGGGTTGGAGCGCGGAGTGCGCCCGATGGGCGATTGGTCGATGTCGATGACCTTGTCTATGTGCTCCAGCCCCTCGAGCCGCCGGTGCCGGCCCGGCAGTTGACGGGACCCGTACAGCACCAAGTGCATCCCCTTGCTGAGGATCTCCTCGACCAGGGTGCTCTTCCCGCTGCCGGAGACCCCGGTGACGGCGACGAGCAGGCCGAGGGGGAATTCCACATCCACCTCTTTGAGGTTGTTCTCGGCAGCCCCCCGCACCCACAGGGACCGCCCGTCGGGCTCCCGGCGCCTCTCCGGCACGGCGATGCTACGGCGGCCGGCCAGGTAGTCGCCGGTGATGGAGGTCTCCTCGGCCATGATGGCCGCCAGGTCTCCCTCGGCCACGATCCGCCCCCCATGCTCCCCCGCCCCGGGCCCGATGTCCACGATGTGGTCGCCGACCCGGATGGTCTCCTCGTCGTGCTCCACCACTACCACCGTGTTGCCCAGGTCGCGCAGGCGCACCAGCGTTTCGATGAGGCGACGGTTGTCCCGCTGGTGCAAGCCGATGGAGGGCTCGTCGAGGATGTAGAGCACCCCGACCAGCCCGGAGCCGATCTGGGTGGCGAGACGGATGCGCTGGGCCTCGCCTCCGGCCAGGGTGGCGGCGCTGCGGGCCAGGGTGAGGTAGTCGAGGCCCACGTCGAGCAGGAAGGCCAGCCGGGACTGGATCTCCTTGAGGACCGGGGCGGCGATCCGGACCTGCCGTTCGCTGAGGTCCAGACTGCTGAGGAGCTCGTGGGAACGGCGCAGCGAGAGGATGGACACCTCGTGGATGCTGCGGTCGCCCACAGTGACCGCCAGGGAGGCCGGGTTCAGGCGCGCCCCGCCGCAGGCTTCGCAGGGAACCTGGCGCATGTACTGCTCGTAGGACTCGCGGGCGCCGTCGCTGTCGGCGTTCTCGTGGCGCCGGTTCAGGAAAGGGACCAGGCCCTCGTAGGCGGTCTGATAGCGGCGCAGCCGCCCGAAGCGGTTGGTGTAGGCGACGGTGATGGGCACGTCCCCGGTGCCTTCGAGCACCAGGGCCTGTTGCTCCGGGGTGAGGTCCCGGAACGGGGTCTCCATGCTGAAGCCGTGTTCCCGGGCCACCCCCTCCAGGATCCGGAAGTAGTACCCGGCGCGGAACCGCCCCGACCAGGGGAGGATGGCTCCGTCGGCCAGGGAGCGCTCCTGGTCGGGGATGGCCTGGTGCCAGTCGACCTGGAAGCGGGTGCCGATGCCCTTGCAGACGGAGCAAGCCCCGTACGGGCTGTTGAAGGAGAAGTTGCGCGGCTGCAGGTCCTCGAACGACAGCCCGCAGTGGTCGCAGGCGAAGTGCTGGCTGAACGAGAGCGTGGGCCCGTCGACCACGTCCACCAGGGCCACCCCCTCCGCCAGGCGCAACGCCGTCTCCAGGGAGTCGGTGAGCCGCCGCTCGATGCCCTCGCGGCGCACCAGGCGATCGACGATCACCTCGATGGTGTGCTGGAAGTATCGGTCGAGGCGGATGTCCTCGGTGAGGTCGCGCACCTCACCGTCGATGCGGGCCCGGCTGAAGCCCTCCCGGCTCAGCTCCTTGAGCAGGGCCTCGTACTCCCCTTGCGCCCCCGCACCACCGGGGCCATGACCTGGAAACGGGTGTCCTCGGGCAGTTCCAGGATGCGGTCCACGATCTGCTGGGGGGTCTGGCGGGCCACCTCGCGCCCGCACTGCGGGCAGTGGGGCACACCCGCCCGGGCGAAGAGAAGCCGCAGGTAGTCGTGGATCTCGGTGACGGTGCCCACCGTGGAGCGGGGGTTGCGGCTCGCCGTCTTCTGGTCGATGGAGATTGCCGGGGAGAGCCCCTCGATGAAGTCCACGTCGGGCTTCTCCATCTGCCCCAGGAACTGGCGGGCATAAGCGGACAGGCTCTCCACGTAGCGGCGCTGGCCTTCGGCGTAGATGGTGTCGAAGGCCAGGCTCGACTTGCCCGAGCCGGAGAGCCCGGTGAACACGATCAGCTTGTTGCGCGGCAGTTCCAGGGAGACGTTCTTCAGGTTGTGCTCCCGGGCGCCGCGGATCACGATGGAGCCGCTCGACACCGCCCGTCCTCTGGTCGGAGCCGGATGATACTGGGAGGGCCCGACAGGAATCCCCTGGCTGTGGGTCCGAGGGCCGTCCCGGAAGCCCGCCCCGGGCCGCGGGACACCGGGCGCGGCCGACCCGGGTCAGAACGCCGTCCCGGGGGATCCGCTCGAGGGAGCCCCGGCTGGGGACGTTCTATCACCCCAGGGTGGGGTGACGTCAATGTCATCAGACCCAAAGGGACCGATAGCCAACCCTGTCGAGTCTCTCGCCGGGGGGTCTCTGTCCGAGTCGCAGGAGCGCCTCGGGAGATGTCGGCCCTTCGGCTCTGCGGCCCCCGTAGGCCCTCCACATCGCTGCAGGCGGGGCGTGGGGGTAGGGCGGGCCGACACCAAGCCCTCGACGAAGGGAAAGAAGGCTCAGGGGTCTGGGGGGACGGACACCCTTGGCCGTTCGCTGGCTCCCAGCCTGGCCGCCCCAGGCTCGCCTGGGACCGTAGGGGCCGGGTGGCCCGGCCTCCCGGCCGGTCCCCCCCGGCCCACCCGCCGGCCCCCTGGCGGCTCCGGGCACCGTGACCAGTTTCGTTGCATAATCAAGTCAAGAAGACGAGGGACGGCCGTTGGCCCTGGGCAGTCCTCAGGACCCGTCATCTACAATTGGCGCATGACCAGGCACTCACTCCTTGCTGGGACCCTCGGCCTCATGCTTGTTCTGGCAGCCTGCGGTGGCGACGATGCCTCCTCCATCTCGGGCGACGAAGCCGGAGCCGGGGAACCGGACAATCGACCGGAGGTCGGTGAAGTGGCGGATGAGTCGATCGAGGGACGCTGGGTCCTCGAATCCTGGTGGGAGAATGAGCGGCGAATCACGGTCGAGGTCGGTGTGAACACACCGAGCGAACCATGGATCGAATTCACCAAGACCTTCGAGGGAGTCCGGGACTCGTTCATCAGCGCGGACAGCACGGGGACGGCAGGGACCTTCGTGGGCTCGACCGGGTGCAACGACATCCGCGAGACAGGCTACGAGTTCTCGGTGGGGTTCCTTGTGCTCGAGGAGGCGGTGGCGCAGGCGGTGGAGTGCGAACCGGATCGGGCTGAAGAGGTTGTGTTGGCCATGTTGTGGAACACCCCGGACGGCATCGAGGCCGTCATGGGCGTCGGCCAGATGGAGCTGTTCGGCAGCAATCTCCATGGAACCGTGTACCCGCTCATGTTTCGCCGCGATGGGTGACAACCGGCTCCGATGACATTCCCGCACGCTGGCCCAGGGTGGGGTGAAGTCAGGAGCCCCTCGGGACTCGTGCAGATGTCTTCCCGCCATTCCCTTCCGTATCCGGGTGGTGGTGGCGCAGGCGTTCGAGTAGCTTCCGAGTCCACTCGGTCGCGTCTGACATCCTCCGATCCGCGTGGGGCGCATGCACCGGGGCTCAAGCTTCTGGACTGGTGCCTGCGCCGCCACACAGCTGGGGCTTGACCCGCTCCGCTACCGATGCAGTCGGAAGCCCGGCCGAGCGTGCCGATGCGAGGCTGCCCCGGGCACCCGCGACGGGCGAGCCTGGGCTCTCACTGCCGACACCGGAGCGGGTCCGGATTCACTTGCCCAGGTCGGTGCAAGGGCCCGCCGCTGCCAGTTCGCCGGCCGCCGAGTTGAGCCGCATCAACCCGTCGGCGAGCAGGATCCCGCCCTCGTTCACAAGATCGGAGGCGTCCGCCTGCCGCCCCGCCAACAGCAGCTCGTACCCCTGACGTCCCAGGTCGAGGCCTTCCCGCGTGAGCGACACCACCGTGGCCAGGTACTCGGGTGGCGGACCCAGAGCTTCTATCTCGGTCAGGATCGCCGCGAGGTCTGCCGCACTCGCCTCCAGTTGTGCCCTGACCTCCGCCTCTGTGGCGGTCCCCACGTAAGCCTGATTCACCGCGGCGAAGGCGTCCTCGACGAAGGGCCCCGTCTGGCGGAACAGCACATCGAAAGCGGCCACCCACTCTTCGCAGGCGGCTACTTCTTCTTCCTGGGCCGCCCCACCACATCCGGCGAGCATCACCAGCGCCAGGCCAGCAACAGCTATGTGTCTCATCGGTGCTCCTGCTCGTCGTGGTGTCAACACCAACCATGTTGCCACGTTGTCCTGCAGCAGGCGACGAGACCGATGCCGCCGGCCGGTCTGGACTATGCACCCCTACGGGCAAGCAGATGAGCCCGGGTAGGGGACGAGGCCACCGCCTGACCCGCGGTGGCCCCCTGCCCTCCGCCGGCGCTGCGGGAGAGGGACCTGACTCAAGGTGACGGGGACTGCGCCCGCAGAGATCTGCCAAGTAGCGGCTAACCCGATTCGCCCGCTCGTGGCGGGCAAGGGGAGGTGCGGCAATTGAAGGCCGTCAGCATGCAGCACTGCCTGTTCTGCGCGGAGGAGGGCTCGCCGGGGCCAAACATCCGCCGCGTAGATGCGGTCGGACTCCGGTTCGAGGCCACTGCGTAGGGCTTGGTCCAGAGCCACACGACCGAGTCCCTGTGTAGCCGCACCACCCCAGGGTGGGCAGCTCTCATCCCTCGCCCACGCCCTCGGGATCTGTCGCAGGCGTTGGATAGGGTGAGGTGTGACCATCCAGACAGACACCGCGCTGGATTCGGCCGACCTGGATCGGTTGGGCTCGATCCCCGTCGAGCATCTGGCCGACCACGAGTTGACGGCCGAAGTCCGCCGTCTCGCCCGCCTGCGGGCCCAGGTGGAGGCCCGCTCAGCTGCGGCCATCGCCGAGGCCAGTCGCCGCGGCCTCTTCGAGGCGCACGGCTTCGGATCCGCTACCGCCTGGCTGATCGCCCTCACCGGTGATCCGGCGCCCGTGTGCCGCAGTCGCCTGAGGGTGGCCTCGGCGCTGCAACACATGCACCACACTCGCCGGGCGTTCGCCGCGGGCGATCTGTCGGAGTGCCGGGTGCGCCTGCTCGTGGGCGCCTGGGATGACAACGCCGAGGTGTTCTGCCGCGACGAAGCTCTGCTGGTCTCCCAGGCCCGCACCCTGCCCGCCCGGTTGTTCCCCCTGGCGCTGACCCATTGGCGGCGACTGGCCGATCCCGACGGCGCCGGCGCCGACGCCGGCCGGGCCTTCGTCCGCCGTCGGCTGCACATCTCCGCCAGCTGGGCCGGCATGGTCCGCCTCGACGGCGACCTCGATCCCGAGTCCGGCCAAACGGTACTCACCGCAATCCGTTCGCTGGCCGAGCCAGCCGCCCTGGACCCCGACGACACTCGCACCCCCCCGCAGCGCCGCGCCGACGCCCTGGTGGAGATCTGCCGCCGCCACCTCGACTCACCCAATCGGCCCCGGCAGAGAGGGGAACGGCCGCATTTGGCACTCACCCTCAGCGCGGCCGACCTGGCCGGCGACGGCGTCGTCGACCTGGAGTCGGGCCCGATCACCGCAGAGGCCGCCCGCCGCCTCGCCTGCGACGGCACCCTCACTCCCGTCGCCCTCGACGGCAGCGGCCGGCCACTCGCCGTCGGACGGCGCACCAGGGTGGTGCCGCCCTCCCTCAGGAGAGCCCTCGACCTTCGAGACCAGGCCTGCACCCACCCGGGCTGCGACGTTCCGACCCGCTGGTGCGATGCCCACCACATTCAGCACTGGGCCCTGGGCGGGAAGACCAAGCCGGCCAACCTGCGACTCCTGTGCCGGCGCCACCACCGACAGGCGCACGAACACGACCCTCACCCACAGCGGGAATGAACAGCGGCCTGCTGCGGCGCCGCCTCAGGCCCTCAGCCGCTCACGATCCCGCCTCGGCCATCTCCTTCAGCTCGCGCCGCAGGTCCAGGACCTCGTCGCGCAGGCGGGCGGCGTACTCGAACCGCAGCTCCCGGGCGGCTTCGCGCATCTCCTCTTCCAGGCTGCGAATCAGTCGGCCCAGGTCCTCCGCCGGCAAGTCGAGGGCGGGGCGGGGAGCCGCCTGGCGCCGGCGCCGATCCACCGCCGGGGCATCCCGGCTCTGCACCAGCTCCAGGATGTCGGAGACCTTCTTGCGGATGGTCTGCGGGTCGATGCCGTGGGCGGTGTTGAACTCCACCTGCAAGGCCCGCCGCCGATTGGTCTCGCTGATCGCCCGCCGCATGGACGCGGTGACGTCGTCGGCGTACATGATCACCTGGCCCTCGACGTTGCGGGCGGCGCGGCCGATGGTCTGGACCAGGGAGGTCTCGGAGCGGAGGAACCCCTCCTTGTCGGCGTCGAGGATGGCCACCAGTCCTACCTCGGGAAGGTCGAGCCCCTCGCGCAGCAGGTTGATGCCCACCAGCACGTCGAATTCCCCCAGGCGCAGGTCGCGCAGGATCTGCACCCGCTCCAGGGTCTGCACCTCAGAGTGCAGGTAGCGGGCCCGCACCCCCATCTCCAGCAGGTAGTCGGTGAGATCCTCGGCCATCTTCTTGGTGAGCGTGGTCACCAGCACCCGCTGCCCGGCTTCGGCTCGCCGCCGGATCTGCTCCAGGAGGTCGTCGATCTGGCCCCGGGTGGGCTTCACCACGACCTCGGGGTCAACCAGGCCGGTGGGGCGGATGACCTGCTCCACCACCTGGGCGGAGTGCTCCAGCTCCCAGCGCGCCGGCGTGGCCGAGAGGAACACCGCCTGGCGGGTGCGCTCCAGCCACTCCTCAAAGCGCAGGGGGCGGTTGTCGGCCGCCGACGGAAGCCGGAAACCGTGCTCGACCAGCACTCTCTTGCGGCTGCGGTCCCCCTCGAACTGCCCGTGGAGCTGAGGGATGGTGACGTGACTCTCGTCCACCACCGTCAGGAAATCGTCGGGGAAGTAGTCGAGGAGGGTGTAGGGCGGCTCGCCCGGCTCCCGCCCGTCGATGTGACGGCTGTAGTTCTCGATGCCGCTGCAGTAGCCCACCTCGCGCATCATCTCCAGGTCGTACACGGTCCGCATGCGCAGGCGCTGGGCCTCGAGCAGCTTCCCCCGGGCCTCCAGGTCGCTCAGCCGCTCGGCCAGCTCCTCCTCGATGGCGGCCATGGCCCGCCCCATGCGCTCCTGGGTGGCCACGTAGTGCGTGGCGGGGTACACCCACAGCTCCGTCATCTCCTCGAGGACCTCGCCGGTGATCGGGTTCATCCGCACGATGCGGTCCACCCGGTCGCCGAAGTACTCCACCCGGGCGATGGTCTCCTCATAGGCGGGGAACACCTCCAGGGTGTCGCCCCGTAAACGGAAACGGCCGCGGGCGAGGTTCACCTCGTTGCGCTCGTACTGGATGTCGACCAGGCGCCGCACCGCGTCGCCCAGGGGGAACTCCACCCCGCGCACCAGCCGCAGCAACTGGCCGCGGTACTGCTCCGGAGAGCCCAGCCCGTAGATGGCCGACACCGAGGCCACGATGATCACATCCCGGCGGGTGAGCAGAGCGGCCGTGGCCGAGTGGCGCAGACGGTCGATCTCGTCGTTGACCGTGGCGTCCTTTTCGATGTAGGTGTCCGTCTGCGGGATGTAGGCCTCGGGCTGGTAGTAGTCGTAGTACGAGACGAAGTACTCCACCCGGTTCTCCGGGAAGAACTGGCGGAACTCGTTGGCCAGTTGCGCCGCCAGGGCCTTGTTGGGGGCCAGCACCAGGGTGGGCCGCTGCACCCGCTCGATGAGCCAGGCCACGGTGGCCGACTTGCCCGACCCGGTGATGCCGAGCAGCGTCAGGAATCGGTCGCCATCCTCCACGGCCGCCGCCAGGGCCGCCACGGCCCCCGGCTGGTCTCCAGCGGGGGCGAAGTCCGAGACGACGCGAAACGCGGTCATTGCTCCACGGCACCGACGTCCGGGGCCGGCCGGCCTGTCAGCACCTGCCAGGCCCGGCGGCACTCCTGCTCGAGACGGTCCAGGCCGGCGCCGTTGTCCACCACAAGGTCGGCCCGTTCCAGCCACTCCGCCCGGGAGGGCTGCGCTGCCATGCGCCGGGCCACTTCGCCGGCCTCCATGCCCCGCGCCAGCAGCCGAGCGCGACGCACCTCGTCGGGGGCATCCACCACCACCCAGCGCCAGCCCGGCCCGAGCAAGTCGATGGGCAGCGGCATCTCCACGAGCACCACCCCGGCCTCCACCCCGGCCACCTGCTCACCAAGCAACCGCCCGATGGCCGGATGAGTGATCTCCTCCAGGGCGGCCCGGGCGGCCGGGTCGGCGAAGACGATCCCCGCCAGGGTGGGGCGGTCGATCCGCCCCACCACCAGCGCCTCGGGCCACCGGGCTGCCACCGACGCGGCGGCGGCGCCACCCGGTTCCAGGACGGCGTGGGCGGCGCGGTCGGCCGAGAAGACCTCCGCCCCCAGGGCGGCAAACAGGGCGGCGGCGGTGCTCTTCCCGCTGCCGATGCCTCCCCCGAGCAGGGCGCGGGCGGATGGTGTCATACCCGCGACGTTACCGCCCTTGGCTCACCGGGGGCCTGAAAAGGGTCGTGTCGGTCACACCAGTTGGCCCGAGCCCGATCCACGGCGCGATCAGACCCTCGGCTTGTGTGGAGGCCTGCTCAGGATCCCTTGGGGCTGTTCCCCGGCAGGAAGAGCCTCGCCAGGCCGGTGAAGGCCCGCGCCACCCGGGACCGGGGCCTGAGGGCCACCACCGGGATCCCCTCATTGACCGACTGCGGGACCAAGCGGTCGGACGGGATGGCGGCGGCGGTGCGCAGGCCCAGCGAGCGCTCCAGTTCGGCCAGATCGAGGCGAGCCTTGGCGTTGATGCGGTTCACCACCAGGCGCAGCCGCTCCATGGGGTACCCCCCTGCCCGCAGGATGTCGAGGGCCACCTTGGCGTTCTTCACGCTGGACAGGTCCATGTCCACCACCACAATCACATCGTCGGCGTGATCGAGAAGCGTCAGCAAGACGTCGTCGAGCACCGACCCGGTGTCCACCACCACATAGCGGTACAGGCAGCGCATCTTCTCGACGACCTGCACCACGGCCTTGGGCGCCACGCTGCCGGTTGCCGGCCGCGGTGGCGCCGGAAGCACTCGCAGGCCGCTCTCGTGGCGCAGCAGGAGGGCATCGAGACGCGCTTCGGACAGGTCATCCACCTGGCTCGCCACCTCGGCCACGCTGCGCACCGGGTCCATTTGCAGCAGGAGGGCCACATCCCCGAACTGGAGGTCGGCATCGACGATTGCCACCGCGTCCTCGCCCACGGCGAAGGTCAGGGCCAGGGCCAAGTTGGTGGCGACCACCGACTTGCCGGACCCGCCTTTGCCCGCCATCACCACGATGACGCGGCTCTCCCCCATCGGCCGGAGCGGCGGCTCGTCGGGTTCCGACTCGAAGGCGACCGGCGGCCGGGCTTCGGGCGCGGTGAGGGGCGGCAGTTCCACCGACTCGGCTTCGGCAGGGAGGGGACCTCCCTGGAGCAGGGGCGGGAAGGGGGGAGGGAGAGATTCGGCCGGCTGCGGCCGCGGCGGCGCCATCGGCGGCGGAGGAGGCAGCAACGCCTCGACCTCGGCCGGAAGCAGCGGTAGGGCCGCCGGAACGGCCGGCTCGGCGGCGGCCGCCATCGGTGCCACCACAACCGGGGCGGGCACGGGCACCGCCGCGGGGGCGGGCGCCACCAGGACCACCTCGGGCACGGCAGGCGTCGGGGGGACGGAGGCAAGGGCCGGGTCCGGAGGAGCTGGAAGGACGGTCGCCGAAGCGGGACGGGCCTCGGGAACCTGCGAAGGAGTCACGGCGGCCGGCATGACACCCGGAGCCGGAGCGGGCGTTGCCGCCGCTCCCTGCGGCGAGTCCTGAGTAGCGGAGGTAGCTCTCGGGGCCGGAGCGGTTGACGCCACCGCAGCGGCCGCGGGCGGAACGGGCGCGCTCGCCGTCACGGGCTCGCCAGGGGCCACTTCAATGAGGACGTCCAGCAGGCGCGCCGGGGTCTCGGCCCGGGAACGCCGGGTCAGGGACGACCCCAGTTTGCGCACCGTCAGCGGCGTGTCCACCACATCACCGAACCCCGTCTGCAGAGCGGCGAGCAGCAGCCGGTTGGTGACCACGTTCGCCGCCAGCACCAGATGGATGCCGGGGTCGACGCCCAGCAGGGCCCCGGCGGCCCGTACCCCGGCTTCGTTGCCGAACGACGGGCCCAGGACCGCCGCATCCACCCGGCCCCCGACGGCGATCTCCTCCGCCTCCTCCAGGGAGCGGGCGGTGAGCAGCCGCTCGCCGTTCAGGAGCAGCCGGGTGTCCTCGACGAAGTCGAGGTCGGGATCGATGATCAGGATCAGCCTGCCCCGGCGGGCCATAGCCACCTTCCTCCGCGGGCGCGGGCCGCACGGCACCTTCGGTGACTAGTCCTTCGGACGGCGGCCGGGCCGCCGTGAGGGGCAGTTGCCCGGCAAGGGACGGGAAGCGCCCGGGTGGATGGGCCCCGGCTACTTCCGGCCGATCCCCTTCTCCTTCAGTTCCTGCAGGATGGCTTCCAACGACGCATCGGCAGCGAAGGAGGGTGGCGGCGCGGCCGCCTCCTCCTCGCGTTGGAACTCCTGGCGCTGGCGCTTGCGCGGCGGACGCCGCTCCTCGGTCCACTGGGAGCGCTGCGACCACTCGGGGGTGGCCTGCTTGATGGATAGGCTGATGCGGCGCCGGTCGGCGTCGATCTCGGTAATCTTGACCTTCACCGGCTGGCCGACCGACAGCTCCAACTCCGGGCTCTCGACGTGGTGCATGGCGATCTCCGAGACGTGCACCAGGCCCTCCACGCCGTCGGTGACCGAGACGAAAGCGCCGAAGGGCACGGTCTTGGTGACCGCCCCGTCGACCACGTCGCCCACCTGGTGCGCCGAGGAGAACGACTCCCAGGGATCCTCGCGGGTCTGGCGCATCGACAGCGAGATGCGCTCCCGGTCGCGGTCGACCTCGAGCACCTTGACCGTGACTTTGTCGCCCACCGACACGGCCTCGCCCGGATGGCTGACGTGTTGCCACGAAAGCTCGGAGACATGGACCAGGCCGTCCATGCCGCCCAGGTCCACGAAGGCGCCGAAATTCACCACCGAGGACACCACCCCGCTGCGGACCTCGCCGGGCTGCAGCCCGTCGAGGAACGCCTGGCGCTGCTCGGCCTGCTCCTCTTCGAGATAGGCGCGGCGGGACAGCACCACGTTGTTGCGGTTCTTGTCGAGCTCGATGACCTTGGCCTCGAGAGCCGTGCCCACGTAGGGCTGCAGGTCACGCACCCGGCGCAGCTCCACCAGAGAGGCGGGCAGGAAGCCGCGCAGACCGATGTCCACGATGAGGCCGCCCTTAACCACCTCGATGACCTGGCCGGTGACCGTGCCGCCCTGGCGCATGATCTCTTCGATGCGTCCCCAGGCGCGCTCATACTGGGCGCGCTTCTTGGAGAGGATGAGGCGGCCCTCCTGGTCCTCCACCTGGAGCACCAGGGCCTCTATGTGCTCACCCACCTGCACCACTTCGCCGGGGTTGACGTTGTTGCGGATGGACAGCTCGTTGGCCGGAATGATCCCCTCGGACTTGAAGCCGATGTCCACCAGCACTTCGTCGGGATCGACCCGGACCACGGTGCCGCTCACCAGGCTGCCTTCGGAGAACTCCACCACGGTCCGCTCCACGGCAGCGGCGAAGTCCTCGGCCGAGAGAGGGCCTTCGGGGAGGTCGTCGATGCGGGCGGTCGCGGGAGCCTCGCCAGGCTCCACTACCGGAACCTCGGCCAACACCTCGCCAGGCTCCGCAGCCGCCGTCTCGGCGGGGATCGGAGTCGGGACGGGGCTCTCCTCGGTCACGGTCGGGTCGGCGGTGGCGTCGGCCGCGGCGATGGTCACCTGCTCGCTCTCGGGCATGTCGGGAGCGGGCGCGTCGTGGATGTCGTCGGTCATGGGTGTGTGTGTCTCCTGAAGTGGGCTTCCCCGCGATCGAGTGATCGCATGAGAGCGTCGGAAGGGTAACACACCGCCCGGGGCCGGCCGTCAGGCCTTCGCGTCGCCCAGGGTGGCCCCCACGCCCAGGTCCACCCGCAGGGGCACCCGCAGCTCGGCCCCGCCCTCCATGACGCGCCGGGTGAGCCGTGCCGCCTCCTCGGCCTCCTCGAGCGGCACCTCGAGCACCAGTTCGTCGTGGACCTGCAGCAGCAGCGTGGCGCCCAGGCGCCCGCGGCTCAGTTCGGCGTCGAGACGCACCATAGCCTTCTTGATGATGTCGGCCGCCGACCCCTGGATCGGGGCGTTGAGCGCCATACGCTCCGCCGCCTGACGCACCCGGAAGTTGTCCGAGGCCAGTTCCGGCAGGTAGCGACGCCGCCCCAGGATGGTGGTGGTGAAGCCATCGGCCCGGGCCCGCGACACCATGCCCGCCATGAAGGCGGCCACGTCGGGGAACTGGGCGAAGTAGGCGTCCATGTGCTGCTTGGCCATCTCGGTGGGGATCTCGAGGCGCTGTCCCAGGCCGTAGGCCTCCATGCCGTACAGGAGCCCGAAGTTGATCATCTTCGCCCGGCGGCGCAAGTCGGGGTTCACCTGCTCCGGGGCCAGGCCGAACACCCGGGCGGCGGTGGCCGTGTGTATGTCCGCCCCCGAGGCGAAGGCCTCCAGCAACCCGGCATCGCCGCTCAGGTGGGCCAGGATGCGCAGCTCGATCTGGCTGTAGTCGGCGATCACGAAGGTGTGCCCCGGGGCGGCGACGAACGCCCGCCGGATGGTACGCCCCTCCTCGGTGCGCACCGGGATGTTCTGCATATTGGGCCGCTCGCTCGAGATGCGGCCGGTGGCCGCCCCGGTCTGGTTGAAGACGCAGTGGATGCGCCCGTCGGGGGCGATCAGGGGCAGCAAGCCGTCCACGTAGGTGGAGCGCAGCTTCTCCAGTTCCCGGTAGGCCAGGAGGTGGCCGACGACGGGGTGCTGATCCACCATCTTCTGCAGCACCGAGGCGTCGGTGGAGGGCGCCCCCTTGGGGGTCTTCTTCAACACCGGCAGGCGCAGCCGCTCGAAGAGCACCTCGCGCAGCTGCAGGGTGGAGTTGATGTTGAAGGGCTCCCCGGCCGCCTGGTGCACCTGCCGCTCCAGGGTGACCAGGCGGTCGCGCAGGTGCTCCCCCAGTTCGGCGAGGTAGGTCCGGTCCACCAGGATGCCTGCCTCCTCCATGCGGGCCAGCACCCGTACCAGCGGCAGCTCGACCTCGCGGTACAGCTCCAGGCCGCCCTGCGCCTCGAGGAGGGCGGTCAAGGGCTCGGCCAGCCGGGCCACCGCCAGGGCTCGCCGCCCGGCGCGCTCGAGGTCGGGACCCCCGGCCTCGAAGTCGAAGGCCCCCTGTGCTCCGGCGGGGATGGCGGCGGCCCCTTCCGATTCGATCTCCAGGCCGAGCACCTGGGACGCCAGGGTGCTGAGGTCGGGAGCCCGCTCCGTCGGGTTGACCAGGTATCCCGCCAGGGCGGTGTCGCAGACGAGGCCTCCCAGGTCGCCGCCCGCCTCCAGGAGGGCTCGGGTCAGCGGCTTGGCGTCGTGAAGGGCCTTGGGCACGGCGGAGTCGGCCAGGGCCTCGGCCAGAGCCCCCAGGCGGGCCGCGGTCACGAAGGTGGCCCGGTCGCCGCTCCCGGCCACCACCACCCCGGCCAGGGAACCCCGCTCCCAGACCGCCTCCAGCGCCAGCGTGCCCTCGCTCCCCAGCAGTGCGGCCGGGTCGAGCGCGGCCACGACCTCCACGTCGAGCACCCCGCCCGCCGGAGCCTTGCCGCCCCCGCCGATCTCCTGCAGGCGCTGCCACAGCATGCGGAAGGCGAGGCCGTCGAACACCCGGCGCACCCGGGCCGGGTCCCAGGGCTGCAGCCGCAGGTCCTCGGGTGCGGCGTCCACGGGGGCGTCCTCGAGCAGATAGGTGAGTTGCCGATTCACGAAGACCTGCTCCCGCGCCGCCTCCAGGCTCTCCCGGAGCCGGGGAGTGTGGTCGGCGAGGTGCTCGTAGACGCCCTCCAGGCTCCCGTACTCGGCCACCAGTCGCGCTGCGGTCTTCTCCCCCACCCCGGGCACCCCCGGCAGGTTGTCCGAGGTGTCGCCCCGCAGGGCGGCGTAATCGGGGTACTGCGCCGGGGTGACCCCGTAGCGCTCCTCGACCCAACGGGTATCCGCCATCACCGTATCGCTGATCCCCCGGCGGGTGTAGACCACCCTGATGAGCCCGCCCACGAGTTGGAAGGCGTCGCGGTCACCGGTCACCACCAGTACCTCCCACCCCGCGGCGGCGGCGCGCCGTGCCACGGTGGCGATGACGTCGTCCGCCTCGTAGCCTGGGAGGCGGAATTGGGGGATGCGCAGGCAGTCGGCCACCTCCTCGATCAGTGGCAGTTGCTGGCGGAAGAGGTCCGGGGCCGCCTTGCGAGTGGCCTTGTAGCCGGCGTACGCCGCGTCGCGAAACGTCGGCTCGGGGGTGTCCCAAGCTATCGCCATGGCCTCGGGGTGCTCGTCGCCCAGCAACTTGATCAGCATGGAGGTGAACCCGAAGGCGGCGTTGGTGGGCCGCCCGTCCGGAGTCGTCAGGTCGGGAGGCAGGGCGTAGAAGGCCCGGAAGGCGAGGCTGTGCCCGTCGAGGAGGGCGAGGCGAGGCATGGGGCGATGTTAGGGCGGGACCAATGCCCTAGCCGAGGCGCGCCAGCAGGCGGTCCCGCTTCGCTTCGAGGCGCTGGCGCCTCCCCTGCAGTTGGACGATCAGGCGCGAGAAGCGGGCCACGTCGGCGTCCGTGTCGCGGGCATCTTCCCGGTCGATGGGGTTGCCGCTCACCGCGGCGTCGCGCCGGGCGTCGTCGTCGAGGTGGCGGTGCACCTCGAGTTCCGCCGCCGCCAGGCGCTCTTCCTCGACGAGCCGTCCCAGGCGCTCGTTGAGGCGGAAGAGGCGGCGGTGCAGGAGGGCCATGGCGGTCTCCCCCGGAAGGCGAGCGCCCTACCATTGGGGGCGCGCCGGGATGGCGGAATGGTAGACGCAGCGGACTCAAAATCCGCCGAGGGCAACCTCGTGGGGGTTCGACTCCCCCTCCCGGCACCGGGTCCGATCAAGGCCCCCGTCGCCCACGACCCGTCGATGCGGTGATCGGCGACGCCAGTCCGGCCGCACGGCAGAGGGCGACCCTCCCAGGCGGCGAAGTCGACCGAGCCGAGGGGAGTCCGTGATGAAGGCAGCGCTGGCCGCAGTGTTCGTTCTCGCCCTGATCACCGTGTCCTGCGGCGAACGCGGGGAACCCCTGACGACCGAGGAGTACTTCGTTGCACTCGAGGACGGTTTCGACCAGGCGTACACCGCCATGCAGGCGGCCGGCCGCCAGTTCCAGGACATCCTCGACGATGCCGATGCCACCACCGAAGCCCGCGACACCGCCTACCTTGCCCTCCATCGGGGGAACCGCGACGCCTACGAAGCGCAGCGAAGAGCCCTCACGGCGCTCACTCCCCCGGAGGGATTGACCGGGGAGCACGCCGAGCTTCTCGACGGCCTCACGGCCATCGTGGCGGCACTCGACGGGACCCTCGCCTCGTTGGCGGAGGCGCCGACGGCCGAAGGGATCAACACCGCCCTCGACGAAGCCGGCGTGTCGGAAGACAACGACCGGGTCATGGCCGCCTGCCGCGCCTTCAAGACCGCCGCCGAGGACGGCGGCATCGACATCAGCCTGCCCTGCTGAGCCTCAGCGCTGCTCCTCCGGTGCGAAGCAGCCGGGGCTCGGCGGCGTCCCGCCCTACCGGGCGAGCAGTCAGCCTTCGAACCCGTTGGTGATAGGCAGGCGACGGTCTCGGCCCAGGCCCTTGGGAGTGATCTTCACCCCGGGGACCGACTGGCGTCGCTTGTACTCGTTGCGGTCCACCATCCGGGCCACCCGCTCCGCCACCGCCCGCTCGAAGCCCTGCTTGACGATGTCGTCCACCGCCAGGTCATTCTCGACATAGGCCTCCAGGATCCGGTCCAGCAGGTCGTACGGCGGCAGGCTGTCGGTGTCCAGTTGGTTGCGGCGCAATTCCGCCGAGGGCGGCTTGGCGATCGTGGCCTCGGGGATCACCTCGCCATCGCGGTTGCGCCAGCGGGCGAGCTCGTAGACCAGTGTCTTGGAGACGTCTTTCAGCACCGAGTACCCGCCCACCATGTCGCCGTACAACGTGGAGTAGCCCACCGACATCTCGGACTTGTTGCCGGTGGCCAGCACCAGGCCGCCGTGCTTGTTGGACAGAGCCATGAGGATGCTGCCGCGGGCCCGGGCCTGCAGGTTCTCCTCGGCCACGCCCTCCTCGGTTCCGGCGAACTCTTTCTCCAAGGCTTCGAGGAAACCGGTGAACGGGGGCTCTATTGGGATCTCCGCCAGACGGATCCCCAGGTTCTGCGCCAACGCCCGCGAGTCGGCCACCGACCCCTCCGACGAGAAGCGGCTGGGCATGGTCACCCCCCGCACCGCCCCCGGTCCGAGCGCGTCGGCGGCGACTGCGGCGGTCAGTGCCGAGTCGATGCCGCCCGACAGCCCCAGGATCACCTGCGAGAAGCCGTTCTTGCGGGCGTAGTCGCCCAGCCCCAGGCAGAGGGCGCCGTAGACCTCGGCGACGTCGTCCAGCGGCGGGTTCATCTCCGGGAGCTCCGCCGGATCACCTTCGAGCAGCGTTCCCCGGCTCACCACAGTGGCCTCCACGTCGCTGCGCCCCGCCTCGGACAGCGGAACATCCACCCAGAAGAAGTCCTCCACGAACTGCGGGCTGCGGTAGAGGAGCCCACCCTCGCCGTCGAACACCATGCTGGCTCCGTCGAAGACCAGTTCGTCCTGGCCCCCCACCAGGTTCAGGTAGACGAGGGGGATGCCGGCGGTCGTGGCCCGAGCGCGCAGCATCTCCTCGCGCTCGGAGTCTTTGCCGCGGTGGTACGGCGACCCATTGACATTCAGCAAGATGTCGGCCCCGGCCGACGCCTGCTGCGCCGGCGGCCCGTCGGGCACCCAGATGTCCTCGCACACCGACACCCCGGCTACCACCCCGTTGATGTCCCAGAGGGTGGCGGGCGCCGCCCCGGGGAAAAAGTAGCGGTCCTCGTCGAACACCCCGTAGTTGGGCAGCAGCACCTTGTGGTAGATGCCCCGGACCCGCCCCCCGGCCACCAGAGCAGCCGCGTTGTGGAGGCGCCCCGGCCCGGCGTCGTCCCGCTTGGGGGCCCCCTGGGTGCGGTCCACGAAGCCCACCACCGTCGTCGTCTGACCGGCCTTGCCCGCCAGGCGGTAGAGCACCTGCAAGTTGGCCTCGATGAAGCGGCGGCGCAGGAGCAGATCCTCGGGCGGGTAGCCAGTCACCGCCAGTTCCGGGAGCAGCAGCACGTCGGCCTGCAGTCCCTCGGCCCAGGCCATGGCTTCCAGAATGCGGGCGGCGTTCCCTTCGAGGTCGCCCACGACCAGGTTCAACTGGGCGCCCGCGACGCGGATAAAGTCGGTCATGACCAGCAGCGTAGACGGGCGGCGAGTTCGCTCCGCAGGCGCCCTCGAACGAGTTGCCCTCATCCCCACCCCTCTCCCGCTGGAGCGGGAAGCTGCGGAAACCCTCACCCCCACCCCTCTCCCGCTGGAGCGGGAGAGGGGCTTACCCCGGCGGGGGCTGCAGCGGCACCAGAGCGGAGATCGTGGTCCCCTGCCCCGGGGCGCTGACCACCTCCACCGTGCCCCCCATGGCCTCGGCTAACTGGCGCACGATGGCCAGGCCCAGGCCGGACCCCTCGGGCCGGGCGGGCCGGTAGCGCTGGGCGACGTAGAGGCGCTCAAAGATGTGAGGCAGGTCGGCCGCCTCGAGGCCCGGGCCGCTGTCGGCCATCGAGATACGGACGCGGGCCCCCTCGGCCCGCAGCACCAGGCGCACCGTGCCCTCAGCCGGCGTGTAGCGCAGGGCGTTCTCGACCAGGTTCCCCACCAC
>JBDROA010000015.1:0-15768 GCA_043810615.1 Actinomycetota bacterium
CATGTCGGCCCCGTGCAGCGCCGGCAGGTACCCGGCGGCGGCGTACAGGGCGGCGGCCCCCGCCTCCTGGTCGTTGTGCTGCACCTCGAAGGTGCACTCACCCGAGGCGGGGTGCCCGGCGGCGATCTCCCGCAGGCGGGCCTCGCCGTGGGCCAGCATGGCGGCGCCCAGGCCTCGGCCCCGCGCCCAGGGGGCAACGAAGCAGAAGGGCTGGTAGCGGCGGGCCCCGGTGTACTCCTCCCACCAGTGCACCCGCCCGTAGGCCACCATCTCCCCGTCGATCTCCGCCACGACGATGTCGGTTGCGGGGTCGCAATTGTGCAGGTGCCGGTAGACGTGGGCGAAGTCCTCCAGGGTGACCGGCTGGTCCACCCCGTCGGCGGCCTCGGCGGCGAGCTTCACCACTCGCATCGCCGGGAAGTCCTGCTCGCCGCAGAAGGCGCGAAAGGCCAGGCCCCGCACGGCGGGCGGCTGGGCTAGGAACTGCCAGAGAGTGGTCATGGTCGGGTCACGCTAGCGGGCCGCAAGCCTGCCCTATCGCGCCGGGTCGAACTCCACCTCGCCCGTCTCCGCGGACAGCCTATGCGCGACCAGTGACAGCGGACCACCTCGTCTGAGCCTGTCACCCCCCGGACGTACTCTGATCTGGAACCCACGCAGAGGATGTGCCCTGCCCCGTCCAGCAGCACCGAGCGCAACCACGGCGCGGTCGATGACGCCGTCTTCGGTGCATTGGACCAGGGGCCTCGGCCGGACCTCCCCGGCTCCGTCTCTCGCGGACTCGTACCCGCTGCGTAAAGGTGGCGCTCAAGTGCCGTCTCACGGTCGCTATGGGCACGAACCGTCCCGATCGCGCCGACTTGGAAACATGCCCAGCAGCCGTCATCACCTCCTTCAGCCTGGCTGCTGTAACATATACCTAGTTGGTATATTGTTCTGCTAGGGTCATCGTGGATGTCGAGTTCGACACCGCCAAGCTCCAGAGGTTGTGCTCCACCGAGAAGCAGCTGGTGCGGCGCTTCGGACCAGACCGAGGAAGGAAGACGATGCTCCGCCTGCAACAGCTGGAAGCTGCCGACACCCTGGACGACATGAGGACTCTGCCGGGGCGCTGCCACGAACTGACCGGCGACCGGTCGGGCCAGCTCGCGATCGATCTCAACCACCCCTATCGACTGATCTTCAGACCCAGGGACCCCATCCCCCACACTCCAGAAGGGAGCCTGGACTGGGGCAGGGTCACCGCCGTGGTGGTCCTCGATATCACCGATTACCACTGACATGACGCTGTGCGCCATGAGAGGAAAGGCCTGGGCGTGTCTCCGAAGACCTACCCGTACTCGCCCGACTACGCCGTGCCTCCAGGCGAGACCCTGCTGGAGGTCCTGGAGGATCGCGGGCTCACTCAGGCCGAACTGGCGAGACGTGCCGGGCTCTCGCTGAAGCACGTCAACCTCGTGGCGCAGGGTCGAGTGCCCATCAGCACCGAGGTCGCGCTCCGGCTGGAGCGAGTGACCGGGGTTCCCGCCGCCATGTGGATGAACCTCGAGACCCGCTACCGCGAGCGCCTGGCGCGGCTCGAAGAGCGCTCCGCTCTGACTGCCGACCTGGACTTCCTCGACCAACTCCCCATCGCGGGGATGGTTGCCAAGGGGTTGCTCACCAAGCGCGCCGCACCAGTGGACCGCCTGCGGGAAGTCCTCGACTTGTTCGGCGTGGCGAATCGCCGTGCCTGGGAGAAGACCTGGGCAGCGCTCGCCGCCTCTTTCCGAGTGTCACCTGCCTATACCCCGGACCCTGGGGCACTGGCGGTCTGGCTCAGGCTCGGCGAGCTACAGGCTGCCGACATCCAGTGCCGTCCGTGGGATCGGAAGGCCTTCCTGTCATCCCTTCCCGCCATCAGAGGCCTCACGCGTGAGCAAGACCCGTCCACCTGGTATCCCGAGCTGGTCGCCATTTGCGCTCGCGCCGGAGTGGCCGTGGTTGTGGTCGAGGAGTTGCCCGGGACCCGAACTCACGGGGCCACAAGGTGGCTGAGGTCCGACAAGGCCCTGATCCAGTTGAGTCTGCGCCACAGGTGGGCCGACATCTTCTGGTTCTCCTTCTTCCACGAGGTGAAGCACCTCCTCGACGAGGCGAAACGGTCCGTGATCCTCGACGGCCCTCCGGGCGGCGAACAACCCGGGGCAGAGCATGAGGCGGACCGCTTCGCCGCCGAACGGCTCATCCCGTCAGAGCATCAGGCCCGGCTGGCGTCGCTGACCACCTTGGCCGACGTACAGGATTTCGCCGACATCCTGGGCATCCACCCCGGGATCGTGGTCGGACGCCTTCAGCATGACGACCCCGACCTCTGGCCGCACAGTAAGGGAAACAGGCTCAGACAGCGGCTCGCTCTCCAGAAGCAGGATTGACCGGCCGCGATTCCGGTGCCGATCCCGGAACCGCCGCGGCGGACCCCCTCACCGCGCCGGGTCGAACTCCACCTGGGGGAAGTGGCAGGCCACCGGGTGGCCCTGGCCGCGTTCCACCAGTTCGGGCTCCTGCTCGGCGCAGACCGCCTGCGCCTTCCAACAGCGGGTGCGGAAACGGCACCCGCTGGGCGGATCGGCCGGGCTGGGGACGTCGCCCTCGAGCAGGATGCGGTTGCCCAGGTTGCGGGCCGCCGGGTCGGGGATGGGCACCGCCGAGAGCAGGGCGGTCGTGTAGGGGTGGGCCGTGCCGTCGTAGACCTGGTACTCGTCGCCGATCTCGACGATCTTGCCCAGGTACATCACCGCGATGCGGTCGCAGATGTGGCGCACCACCGACAGGTCGTGGGCGATGAACAGGTACGACAGGCCCAGTTCGTCCTGGAGGTCCTCTAGCAGGTTGACCACCTGGGCCTGCACCGACACGTCGAGGGCCGACACCGGCTCGTCGCAGATGACGATGCTGGGCTCCAGGGCCAGGGCCCGGGCCACCCCGATGCGCTGGCGCTGGCCGCCGGAGAACTGGTGGGGGTAGCGGTTGATGTGGTCGGGATTGAGGCCCACCAGTTCCAGCAACTCGTGGGTGCGGCCGCGCCGGCGGCTCTTGGGGAGCACCCCCCGGTGCACCCGCCAGCCCTCGGCGATGATGTCGCCCACCGTCATGCGGGGGTTCAGGGAGGCGTAGGGGTCCTGGAAGATCACCTGGATCTCCCGGCGCAACTCCTGCATCTCGCCTCCCGACAGGGTGAAGATGTCCCGTCCCCGGTACCAGGCGTGGCCGCCGCTGGCCTTCTCCAGGCGGAGGATGGTGCGGGCGGTGGTGGTCTTGCCGCAGCCGGACTCCCCCACGAGCCCCAGCGTCTCCCCGCGGTGCAGTTCGAAGCTCACATCATCGACGGCTTTCACCGTGCCGATCTGGCGCTTGAAGACGATCCCCCGGGTAATTGGGAAGTACTTGACCAGGTGCTCCACCCGCAGCACCACCTCGGCGGCGGGTCGCACGGGCTCAGGCGCCGGCACGCTCACGCCACACCTCCTCCCAGAAGTGGCAGGCAGAGACCCGATCGGGGGCCACCGCGGCCAGAGTCGGCTCCTCCCGGGCGCAGACCTCGCGGGCATAGGGGCAGCGGGGGCGGAAAGGGCATCCGGAGGGGATGGCCAGCAGGTCGGGCGGCGAGCCCTTGATGGGGTGGAGCCGCTCGGTGTGGACGTCGCGCCGGGGAAGCGAGTCCATGAGGCCCATGGTGTAGGGGTGGGCCGGCCGGTGGTACACCGGCAGGCTGGGGCCCTTCTCCACCTCGCGCCCGGCGTACATCACCACCACCTGGTCGGCCGCTTCGGCCACCACCCCCAGGTCGTGGGTGATCAAGATCAGCCCCATGCCGGTCTGCTGCTGCAGTTCGGCGAGCAAGCTCATGATCTGGGCCTGTACGGTGACGTCGAGAGCGGTGGTGGGCTCGTCGGCGATGAGGATCTCGGGGTCCAGGGAGAGCGCCATGGCGATCATCACCCGCTGGCGCATGCCGCCGGAGAACTCGTGGGGGTAGGAGCCCGCCCGGGTGCGGGCCGAGGGGATCTTCACCCGCTCCATCAGCTCGACGGCCTTCTCCTGAGCCTCCTTGCGGGACGCGCCGCGGTGGACACGGAACATCTCGGCGATCTGCCATCCCACCGGGAAGACGGGGTTGAGGGCGGTGAGAGCGTCCTGGAAGATCATGGCGATGCGGTTGCCCCGCACCCGGCGCCGCTCCCCCTCCGGGAGGTCGAGCAGTTCCACCCCGCGGAAGCGCACCGCGCCCCCGGTGACGAAGCCGGGAGGGCTGTCGATGATGCCCATGACCGCCTGGGCACTCACGCTCTTGCCGCTCCCCGACTCGCCGAGGATGGCCACCGTTCGGCCTCGGTCCAGCCTGTAGGACAGGCCGTTCACCGCCCGCACCGTGCCGGCGTCGATGCGGAACTCGACGTGGAGGTCCTCAACGGCCAGCAGGGGCGCCGCCGGGTCGACCGGCCGGCCGCCGACGGTGTCGTGGGCAAGGGTCGTCGCCATCAGCGCAACCTCGGGTCGAGGGCGTCGCGCAGGGCGTCGCCCATCAGGATGAACGAGAACACGGTCACCGATAGGAAGGCTCCGGGGAACAGCAGCAGGTGAGGGGCGGTGAGGATGCGGTTCTGGGCCACGCTGATCATCAGCCCCCAGGAGATCGCCGGCAGCTGCAAGCCCACACCGAGGAAGGAGAGCGCCGCCTCGGCCGAGATGATCACCCCGACCGTGATGGTGGCGTAGACGATCACCGGGGCGACGGCATTGGGCAGGATGTGGCGGCGGATGATGCGGAAGTTGCGCACCCCCAACGCCCGGGCGGCGTCCACGTAGTCCATCTCCCTGGTCGCCATCACCGCCGAGCGCACCAGGCGCAGCATCGTCGGCCAGCCGAGCACGATGAGCACCAGGCTGACCTGGAAGAGGCCCCGGGTGGAGAAGATCGACCGCAGGATCACGATGCCGCCGAGGATGGTGGGGATGGCGAACCAGATGTCGGTGACCCGGGCGATGAAGGTGTCGACGATCCCGCCGTAATAGCCGGCCATCGAGCCGAGCACGACCGCGATCAGAGTGGCACAGGCCGTGACGAGCACCCCGATGGTGATCGACACCCGCGCCCCCCAGATGGTGCGGGCGTAGTAGTCGCAACCCTGGACGTCGGTACCGAACCAGTGCTCGCCGCTGGGGCGCAGCAGGGAGTCGGCCAGGTTGCAGGCCCGGGGGTCGCCCCGGGTGAAGAGCGTGGGCCAGATCGCCATGAGGGCGAGGATCACGATGAGGATGCCCGAGATGATGAACATCGGCCGACGCCGCAACTGGCGCCAGGCGTCGGCGTAGAGGCTGCCCTCCCGGCCGGCGATCGGCTCGGCCTCGAGCTCCTCGAAGGTGAGGGCCACCGGGACGGGTGCGCCGGGGCGGCGCTCGCGGTCACTCATAGCGAATCCTCGGGTCGAGCACGGCGTAGAGGACGTCGACCGCCAGGTTGGCCACCATGTAGACCACCACCAGGAACGTGACGATGCCCACTACCACGGTGCCCTCCTGGCGCTGCACCCCCTCGAAGACGGCCCGTCCGAGGCCGGGGATGTTGAAGATGGTCTCGGTGATGATCGCCCCGCCCATGAGCGACCCCAGGTCGATGGCCAGGAAGGTGACCACAGGGATCATGGAGTTGCGAAAGGTGTGGATGCCCACCACCCGCCGGCGCGACAAGCCCTTGGCGGTGGCGGTGCGCACGTAGTCGGCGCGCAGGTTCTCGATGAGGCTGGTGCGAGTGAGGCGGGCGATGTAGGCCAGCGACACCGAGCCGAGCACCATGGCGGGCAGCAGGTAGCTGTAGAGGCCGCGCTGCACCCCCGAAACCGGGAACCAGCCGAGGCGCACCCCCATGACGAGTTGTGCCAGGAAGCCGAGCACGAAGATGGGTATGGCAATCACCACCAGCGTGGACACCAGGACCAGATTGTCCATGAAGCCCCCCTTGCGAACCCCGGCGAGGATGCCGGCGATGATGCCGAGCACCACCTCGAACCCGAAGGCGAACAGAGCGAGGCGAACGGTGATGGGGAGGCGCTGCGCCAGCAGGTCGGTGACCGGCCGACCCCGGAAGTCGTCGCCGAAGTCCCCCTGAAAGACGCCCCCCATGTACTTGCCGTACTGGACGATGAGCGGGTCGTCGAGGTTGTAGCGATCGCGGATCTGTTCGCGCACCGTGTCGGGCAGCACCCGGTCGCCGGCCAGGGCGGCGATGGGGTCACCGGGGATGGCCCAGACCATGATGAAGATCAGGAGGGTGGCCCCGACGAACACCGGGATGAACTGCAGCAGGCGGCGCACCAGGTAGCGGCCCACGGCCTTCCTACCACTTCCCTCGATCGATCGACACGATCCCTACCTTCCAGATGTTGCGGGTTTGGGGAGTGGGGCGGCCGGGAGGGGCCGCCCCACTCCATGGGTGGATCGACTACCCGGCAGGATTCAGCTCGGCGTAGCCGGCGATGCCGGCGTAGAACGAGTTGTTCTGCTGGGCGTTGACGGTGTTGGCGCCGTAGTTCCAGGCGTTCACGTAAGACCAGGCGGTCACCGCCTCGCCGTTGTGGAAGGTCCACCCCGGCTTGAGGGTGATCGTCCAGGTCAGGCCGCCGTCGTCGGAAGCGATCGACTCGGCGTTGGCGAAGAACATCTCGTTGTTCGACGGGTCGTACTGGACGAGCCCGGTGAACAGCGCCCGCAGCGCCTGGATCCCGTTGGACTCGTTGGAGTTGGTGGGGAACAGGTGCTCCGGCTCGGACAGCTGCACGGAGACCAGGCCGCCGTCGCTGGTGATCTTGGTTACCCCGAGGTCGCTGTACGAGTCGTAGTAGACGCTGCCGATGCCTTCGGTGTAGACGAACTGGTTGGTCCGGAACCACACCGGGGCGATGGGCACGTCGGCGCAGAGGACGTCCTCGGCCTGCTGGTAGAACGGGATCCCGTCGGCCAGGTCGCTCGAGGCCGCTACCGCCGACTTGCCCTGCGCGATCAGTCCGTCGAACGCCGGGTTGTCGTACCAGGTGTTGTTCGAACCGATCGGCGGGAGGTTGTACGAGGCGTACAACGGCTCCAGGAAGTTCAGCGGGGATGGGTAGTCCTGCCCCCAACCGAGGCGGAACGGCCCGGTGGCGCCCTGCGCGTCGAGGAGGGGGTTGTACTCCGAGAACTCCATGCTCTCGAAGGTGATGTCTTCGATGCCCAGGGTGTTGCGCCACATGTTGGCCGCGGCCTCGACCCACTCCTCGTGGCCGCCGCCGGTGTTGAACCACACGATCAGCGAGTCGGGGTGGTCGATGGAGTCCCAGAGGGCCCGGGCCTCATCGGGGTTGTAGTCCCAGTTGTCGCAAACGTGCGCCCGGGCTCCCTGGAAGATGGGCGGGAGGGTCGAGAAGGCCGCCACGCGGGTGTTCTGATAGATCTGCTGAACGATCAGGTCCCGGTCGATGGCCATCGACAACGCCCGCCGCACGTCCAGGTCCTGGTACCCGGGCAAGTACAGCGGGAACCCGAAGTAGGTGAACGAGGTCGACGACGACAGCCCGTAGCGATCGCCGAACTCAACCGCCGCGGTGGCGATCTGGTCGGTGGGCAGGGCCGGACCCAGGACGTCCAGGTTGCCCGCCCGCACCTCGTTGTAGGCCGTGTTGAGGTCGTCGATGATCGTCCACTCGAGTCGCTCGATCTGGGCGGGGTCGGGGCCGGCATAGGCCTCGAACCGCTTCATCGGGACGACGACGTCGTGCTCCCAGGCGCCGTCCATCATGAACGGGCCGTTGCCGATGGGGCTCTCCTCATAAGCCGCCGGGTCGTCGAAGGCGACCTTCGGCAGCGGGAAGTAGGCCGCATAGGCCAGCTTCAGGGGGAACTCCGGGTCGGCCTCGGCCATCTGCACCGTGAAGGTGAGATCGTCGACGACGCTGAGCCCGGTCAGCCCGGGTTCGATGACGAACGGAGCGGTAGTGGTGGTCGTGTCGCCGGACGACGTGGTGGTCGTGCTCCCGGCGGCACCGGTGGTGGTGGTTGCGGCGGTCGTCGTGGCTTCCTCCGCCTCATCGCCGCAGGCCGCGGCGACGAAGGCGAGGATCACAGCCAGGACGAGCAGTCGCCGCAGGGCGTGTGCTCTCAACGTGTGCCTCCACTCTCACAGTCGGCCCCCCGGGCACGCCCCGGGGGCAATTGGGAACGTACGCCCCGGGGGATTTCCACTCCCTTTCCGCGGCGTTGACACCTGTAACGGCCCGGATGGGCCTTCGGTAGGCGGCCGGGCCGCCTGCGGTGCTGCCCTGCCCGCTTCACCGGGGGGCGCCGGGGCGTGGTCCACCGGGAGTGGACTCACGGGGAGGTGGATGCCGGGATCTACATCGTGGTCGCCGCCACCGACCCCATCTCGGAGGGGACCAGCTTCAGGGTGCTGCAGTGAAAGGCCAAGCCGCTCTACCCGGAGGCGTCCGGCGTGGTCACCCGGGAGATGGTGGGCGCCCGCTCCCCTCTGCCCGTCCACGGCGACGTGCGCCTCTTCGCCGACACCACCCGGCAGCCCGGAGCGTCGTTCGGATGGCCCCTCGGCGAGGGCGAGGTCGAGGGCGGAATCCTGTCGGTGGGTGAGGGGCCGGTCTCCCCGGACGGGATCCCCCTGAGCCGCGAGCAGACCGCCGTGCTGCCGCCGGGGGGCAACGACCCGGGCCCTCGCCCCGGCCTCACCAGAAGGGGGGCGAGCCCTCCGGATCGCCTTCGGCCCCGGCTCCGCCCCGGTGACCCCAGCTGAGGGTCGCGTGAGCCGCCCTCAGAGCTCGAGCAGGGCGGAGGCGATCCGCCGCAACTCCTCCCCGGGGAACCGGTCGGGCGGCCCGTTGAGCACCTGCACGCTCACGTGGTCGGCCCCGGCCGCAAGGTGGGCGGCGACCCGGGCCTGGATGGCGGAGACGTCGCCCCAGGCGATCACCGCGTCCACCAGCGCATCGGAGCCGTCGCCGGCCACGTCGGCCTCGGTCCAGCCCAGCCGCAGCAGGTTCTTCCGGTAGTTCTCCAGCGCCAGGTAGTGGCGGGTGTGCCCCCGGGCGATCGCCCGGGCCTCGGCCGGGTCGGTGGCCAGCACCACACCCTGCTCCGGGGCGAGCAGGGGCCCGGCACCCAGTACGGCGCGGGCTAGAGCGGTGTGCTCCACCGGCACGAAGTAGGGGTGGGCCCCGCGGGTACGCTCTGCCGCCAATCTCAGCATGCGGGGCCCGAGCGCGGCCAGCACCACGGGCGGGCGCAGCGCAGGCTCCGGCCCCAGGTACGGCGCGGCCTCCATGGCGTCGAGGTACCCGGCCATGGTGGTGAAGGGCCGGCGATACTCGTGGCCCCGCCGGGCGGCAGTGGGCGCGTGCCCGACGCCGATGCCGAGAACGAAACGACCCGGGTAGGCCTCGGCCAGAGTCCGGGCGCCGTTGATCATGGCCACCGGATCTCGGGCCCAGATGTTGGCGATGCCACTGGCCACCACGACATCCGACCCTGCGGCGAGCAGCAGCGCCGCCTGGGCCATCGCCTCCTTGGCCAGGGTCTCCGGGTACCAGATGGCACGGAAACCCAGCGCCTCGATCCCCGCCACGGCCTCCCGCACCGCGGCGGCAGGCATGCGGCCAAGTTGCATCGTCCAGACCCCGACCCGGCCCAGTTCCATTGATGCCTCCGTTCTGGGATCGATCAGGCTACCCGGCCCCGCCGCTTCGGCGCCCGGCGCTCACACCACCGGGTTGGAGAGCGTGCCGATGCCATCCACCGTCACCTCCACCAGGTCCCCGGCTCGCAGGTAGCGCGGGGGGTCAAAGCCGAGGCCGGCACCGAGCGGGGTCCCGGTGGCGATGATGTCGCCGGGCTCCAGGGTCATCACCCGGGACAGGGTGGAGATCAGGACGGGGACATCGAAGATGAGGTCGGCGATTGGGGCCTCCTGGCGCAGCTCCCCGTTCACCCAGGTGCGCAGCCGGGAGGCGCCGATGTCCGGCAATTCGTCGGCCGTGGTCAGGCAGGGCCCCATGGGGCAGAAGGTGTCGGGGCCCTTGCCCACAAACCATTGCACGTGCCGCTTCTGCAGTTCGCGAGCGGTCACATCGTCGACGCTCGTGTAGCCGAAGACATGGTCGAGTGCTCGCTCCGGGCTCACTGCCTTGGCCCGGGCCCCTATGACGACGGCCAGCTCGCCCTCGTAGTCGGTGGTGCCCGATGGATCGTTGGAGGTGTCGATGGCTTCACCGGGACCAATCACCGAGGTCGGGGGTTTGGTGAAGAACACGGGATGGTCCGGGAGCATCTGCCGTTCCGAGGCGTCGAACCCCGACCGGGAGAACTCCGCAGCGTGCTCGCGGTAGTTGCGCCCCACCGCGATGACGTTCTTCGCCGGCCGTGGAATTGGTGCCATCAGCCGCACCGTGCCGAGCGGCAGCCGCAGCGCGCCGTCGAGCGCCGCCCCCACCCGCGTCAGCCCGCCGATGCCCAGGCCGATGAGCCCCACCATGTCGGTGGGCAGGCCGGCGTCGGCCTCACAGACGTCGGCCACCTCGTGCCCCACAAGGACACCGATGCGAACACGGCCGAGGTGCTCGAGGGTGATCAGTTGCATGCTCTCACCCTATTCGCCTCGGGGGCGCGCGCCCGGCGATGCCGGCGACAGTCCGCGAGGCCCGCGCCTGGGGTTCGCCCGGGCGCGCCCGCCCGCCGGCGCCGCAGAGGCCCGAGGCGCCGCGGGGTGGACCGTCGGGAGCCCGGCAATCGCGGTGGTAGATTTGCGGCGATTCTGGGGCGACGGGACCGGGGTCCGAAACCCGCCGGGTCGCTGCCGAAGAAGGGAACGAAACTGTCTGAGATCAGTGCTTACCCCACCCCCATCCAACCGCGGCCACGAGTCTCCCGCACCGCCCAGGAGATCATCGTCGAGCGTCTCAGGAGCAGGGTCCTGTCGGGCGACCTGCAGCCCGGCGCCCGGATCCTCCAGGCCGAGATCGCGGTGCAGATGAACACCTCCACCACGCCGGTGCGCGAGGCGCTGTGGGAATTGGCCGGCGCCGGACTCCTCGACGTGGACCCTCATCGCGGCGTCATCGTGCACGTCCCGACGCGAGCCGAACTCGTCGACATCTACGAACTGCGGCTGCTCCTCGAGCCTTTGGCGATTTCGGCTGCCGTCGACAACATCACCGAAGACGAGCTGCGCCGGGCCGAGCAGATCACCCAACGTATGCGTGCTGCCGACCTGGGTCAAGTGGTGCTCGCCAACGCCGAGTTCCACGAGCTTCTGGCGGCAGCGTCCCGGCGCCCTCACCTGATCGAGATCCTCACCAGGCTGAACAACGTCGCCATGATCTACGTCGTGTCCAACCTCTACCGGGTGCCGGGCCGGGTGCAGATCGCCATAGATGAGCACCAGGAGCTCATCGCGGCCTGCCGGCAGCACGACAAAGAGCGCGCCGTGAGCCTGATCGCCACCCACCTTCAGGCAAGCCTCACCCTCTGGCAGGAGTCGTTCGCCCGGCAGGAGCGAACGTAGCGGCTCCCGGCGGCGCCGACGGCTCCTCGAGCTTGTGGGACGCGCTCACGTGCGGAGGCCGCCGCGCCCGGCCCGCCGATCACTGCAGGCCGAGGATCTCCGCCGAGCTCTCTCCCCCGCCGATCCGCTCCAGCCACGACCGCTCGGTGGCGGTGATGCGCTCCACTGCGGCCAGGACCGCCGGAGCTTGCTCTGCCGGCACCGCGGTGACCCCGTCGGCATCCCCCACAATCACGTCGCCGGCTCGCACCACGATCCCACCGCACTGGATCGTTCCTCCGTGCGACCCGCGGAAGCCCTTGTGGGGGCCTGCGGAGCAGGTCGCCCGGGCGAACAAAGTGAACCCCATCGCCGCGATCTCGTCCAGGTCCCGAACGGCCCCGTCGATCACGGCACCCACGACCCCGCGCGCCATCGCCGCCGCCGTGAGCACGCCGCCCCACACCGCCCGGGAGGTGAGGCCCTGGGCGTCGACCACCACGACTGATCCGGGCGCCGCTTCCACCAAAGCGCGATGGATGGAGGACGAATCGCCGGCGCCGGTGATCACGGTGTGGGCGGGGCCCACCAGCCTGTGCCCGCAGAGGCGCCGGATGCCCCCATCCATAGCCCCGACGCGCCCGATGGCGTCGGAAGCGGCCGCGCTGGGGATGCCGGCCCAGGGGCCGGGATCGAACACGATGTCGCTCATGAGACCCTCCGGCTCCTGACTGTGGCCCCCAGGCAGGCGACATCGAGGTCGGAGAAACCCAGGGCGAGCCCGCCACGGGTGAGCTCTCGCACGGCGGTCATGACCTCGGCAGGGCCGAACTCGCCGACCACCAACTCCATGTCCTTGGCCGCCTGGCGCAGCGAGAAGCCGCCTGCCGCCGCGGAGCCGGCCATGGTCTGCGCTCTGGCCGCGGCCAGCGGGGAGATGCGCTCGATGACCGAGGCGAAGGTGGCGACGTCCAGGCCCGGCTCTTGCGCCGACAGCCAGGAGACGCTCTCGGCGGCGGCCGCGATCACCGACACCAGCAGGCCGTTCACCGCCAGTTTCGCCGCCGACCCGCTCCCCACCGGCCCAAACACGACCGTCCGGGTGGAGATCGCCTCGAACAGAGGCTGGTAGCGGTCGAAGAGGGCCTGATCGCCACCGCCCAGGATCACGAGCTCCCTCTTCTCGGCAGGCTTCACCGAGCCGCTGACCGGCGCGTCGAGGAGCGTCAGGCCGGCCTCCTCGATGCGGCCCGCGATCCGTCTGATCGCCGCAGGGCCGATGGTGGAGCACTGGATCACGGTGGCCCCGGGCCGGGCTGCCTCTACCCACCCGAGCGGGCCGAAGAGCACCTCCTCCACGGCGGCGGCGTCGCTGACCATCAAAAAGACCACGTCGGCCGCCTCGGCCAACTGCGCCGGGGACTCGACGAGGCCGACCCCCTCGGGTGCCTCTGCCGGCGATCGGTTCCAGGCGAGCACCCGGTTCCCGGTTGCTGCCAGGTTCCGGGCCATAGGGCGTCCCATCGCTCCCAGACCTATGAATCCCACATCCATGACAAGCCTCCTTCGTTCGAAGTCCGGGGGACGCGGCCAGGCGGCCGCCCGGGCCCCGGGCCAGTCGGCCACCGTGGCCCCGGGCCTCAGGCGCCCGGGCCCACGATCCGGTTGCGCAGCGTGCCCAGGCCTTCGACCTCGCACTCGACGACATCGCCCGGGACCAGGTACCGGGGCGGCTTCATGGCGAAACCCACCCCGTGTGGCGTGCCGGTCATGATCACATCTCCCGGCTCGAAGGTCATGCCCCTGGCCAGGAAATGGATCAGATGGGCGATCGAGAAGTGCATCTCGGCCGTGGACGAATCCTGGCGGGTCTCCCCGTTCACCCTGGTGCGAATCCGCAGCGCCTGGGGGTTCGGCACCTCGTCCGCCGTGGTGATCCAGGGTCCCAGGGGACAGAACGTGTCGAAGCTCTTCGAGCGATCCAACTGGCCGTCGATCTTCTGGGCGTCCCGAGCCGAGACGTCGTTGCCCACCAGGTACCCGAAGACCGCGCCGAGAGCATCGGCCTCGGACACGTACTTGGTGCGTCTGCCGATGACGGCCACCAACTCGGCCTCGTAGTCGGCCTGGTGAGTGAGCCGTTCGTCCACGACGACATCGTCGTAGGGGCCGGCGACGCTGGAGCTGAACTTGCCGAAGATGCGGGGGGTCGTCGGCGGTTCCTGGCCGGTCTCTCGCATGTGGTCGGCGTAGTTCAGCCCGACCGCGATCACCTTCCCGGGGGAGACGATGGGAGTGAGGAACTCCGGGTCGGCGACGCCTCCCCGCAGCGTGCCGCCGGCAACACCCGACAGGGCTCCGGTGGCGGCCACCACGTCGGCGGTGGTCGCCGCCGCGATACCTAGAGACCCGAGGGTGACCCAGGAACCGTCTCCGCCCTGGACCGCGAACTCCGGCCCTGAGGGCCCAACGATTCGACCGATTCTCACAGTTGCGTCCCCTCCGGCTCAGGCACCCTTGACTTCAATGACCTCGGACTTGCGCCAGAAGACCAGCTTCTTCTCGGCGAAGGCCACCATCCCGAACAGGATGAGGCCCATGATGCCCAGGTAGAAGATCAGGGCGAACACCCGGTCCATGCGCAGATTCTGGGAATTGAGCCGAACCATTTCGCCCAGGCCCTTGCCCCCGCCAAGGTACTCACCGACCACGGCGCCGACCACGCTGAACACGGCGGCGGTCTTGATCCCGGCGAAGATGAACGGCAGGGCCGACGGCAGTTTCAGCTTCCGCAGCGTCTGCCACCGGTTCGCCTCCATCGCCTGGAACAGCATCACCGAGTTGGTCTCCACCGCGTACAGGCCGGCGGCGGTGTCGACGATCACCGGGAAGAAGGCCACGAACAGAGCCATGATGATCTTCGAGTTGGGGCCGAACCCGAACCAGGCCACGAACACCGGGGCGAAGGCCACCTTGGGGAGGGCGTTGAGGGCGACCAGGTACGGCATGACTGCCTTCTTCCCGATCCTGGTCTCACCCACGATCACCCCAAGCGTGAAGCCGGCCGCGACCGCTGCCAGGAAGCCGAGGAAGACCTCCTTGGTCGTGATCACGAACGCTTGGTAGATGTGGCCGCCGGTGACGATGTTCTGGGCGGTGCTGTAGATCTCGTAGAAGGTCTCTTGCGGCCCCGGGAGGAGCACTCGGGAGATGAACGCGAGTTCGGCGATCAGCCACCACAGCCCGATGAAGGTCGCTCCCAGCACGGTGATGGAGACCCACTGCGGCACCCGGTCGAGCCACGAGCCCTCGTACCACTGCATCTCGGCGTCGGACATCTTCGCCGCGGCGAGCCTGGCCTTGGTGTCGCTCTTGCGGCTCATACCGTCCCTCCAGTCTCCCCGCCCATGTCGAGCAGGCTCCGGACATGGCTGACCAGCGCCGCAAACACGGGGGTGGTCATCATGTCGAGCGTCCGCGGACGGGGCAGGTCCACGTCCACAAGTTCTGCCACCCGTCCCGGCCGGGCAGACATCACGACCACCCGGTCGGCGAGGAAGACCGCCTCGGGGATGGCGTGAGTCACCATGAAGGCGGTGGCGTCGCGCTCCCGGCAGATCCGCTGCAGCTCCAGGTTCATATACTCTCGCGTCAGCTCGTCGAGCGCCCCGAAGGGCTCATCCAGGAGCAGGATCGCCGGCTCGGTCACCAGCATCCGGCAGATGGCGACCCGCTGGGCCATGCCGCCGGAGAGCTCGAACGGGTACACCTCTTCGAAACCCTTGAGCCCCACCAGGTCGAGTAGCTGCATGGCCGATTCGGTCTTGGCCTTGGCCGCCCTACTCCCCGACCTGATCTCGATGGGGAGTAGCACGTTGTCGATAGAGGTACGCCAGGGCAGCAGTGTCGGCTGCTGGAACATGATGCCGATGTCTTGCCGGGGCCCGGTCACCGGGGTGCCCTGGAGGAGGACCTCACCTCCGGTGGCCGGGAGCAGCCCGGTCATGATCTTGAGGAGAGTGGACTTCCCGCATCCGCTGGGACCGATGAGGCTGGTGAAGCTGCCGTGCCGAAGCACGAGGTCCACCCCGCCGAGGGCCTTCACCCCGCGCCGGTGGAATGTCTTGGAGAGGTTGGTGATCCGTACGACTTCTTCGGCGGTGGGGCGGGGCGCGCGTCCCCCCCCCCCCCCCCCACATAGTGTTGTAAAA